>CALAYC010000303.1 GCA_937894935.1 uncultured Verrucomicrobiota bacterium | reverse complement strand
TTCGGCGGCGGCTTTGGCGAATACGTCGCGAATTTCCGCCGGACTCAGCGGTTTTTGCGCGGAAAATAAAATGGATTCGAGAATGAACTTCAGTTCCATAACGGAAATCACGGGTTCTGTTGGTAATGCCATGGCTCCTTCTCATCTGTTAGCGTCCATGCAACACGCCCAGTGCGTGGCTCAACGCGCACAATAATGCCGGGCGATACAACGTGAAACTCATAGCGCGGCGGACGATTTACAAACCAATACGTCAACAGTGCGCCCACAAGTCCACCGAACAGTAAAGCACCCCACACTTCTCCACGCGGCGGTGGGCCGGGATTTGTTCTTTCAATAGCTCTGTCCAGAGCAGCCTCTATTTTGTCAGGCATATTATTCGGCAGAAATTACGAGGTGGGGTTTTCAACCGATGCCGGAGTGGCGGTTTCGGTTGGATTAGCCACAGCTGCTTCCGACGTGGCGTTCCGTGGAACAACCGCATCCCGCTTGCGGATTTCAATCTCGCCGAAGTCCGATGCTTGCGCGCAGACCAGTTGTTTCAAACGAATCAGCTCCAGCAACGCGAGAAATGTGCAGACGACTTCACTCCGACTCGTCGCGTCTTCGAACAACTCCGAGAAACGCACGTTAGCGCGCGTCGTCATCACCTTGACGATCTGTTCGATCTTGTCGCTGACGGACCATTTGTCTTCGTAGATTTCCCGCGGATTATCACGCTTTTCAAAGCGTTTGAGCACTGCATTGACCGCGTTAAGCAGATCGAAAATCGAAACCTCGGGTTTCGTGACCGGTTTTTCCTCCTCGAACACCGGCTTGATTGGCAGACGCGGATAAATGTCCGCCTGCCGCGCTTCGAGTTCCTGAAGTTTGGCCGCGGCGTCTTTGAATTTCTTATATTCGACGAGTTGGCGAATCAGTTCCCAACGTGGATCTTCACCGTCCTCGTCTTCCTCGACGGCTGCCTGTTGTTCCACCGGCAGCAATTCGCGGCTCTTGATGTACATGAGCGTCGAAGCCATCACGAGGAATTCCCCGGCGACCTCGAGATCGAACTCGCGCATCATCTCGATGTATTCGATGAACTGCGTAGCGAGCTTGGTGAGATTGACGGAATAGATGTCCACTTCCTCTTTCTTGATCAGATAGAGGAGCAAATCCAACGGGCCTTCAAAGACCTCGAATTTGACTTTGTATTCGGACATCAGTCAGGCACACAAATCAGGGCCGGTGCTGGAAATTGTAGATTGTGCGAGCGGGTTGGCAATGACGGAACTCGCCCTCAGCCATCGCGAAAAGGCTATCTTGCGGTGGCTGACGCAGTCTCCTTTGGAAACTGAAGTTCGGCAGTAACCTATGCTGATGTCACTTAAGATTCCAATTCCGCCGTCAGTTCGATGTACTGAGCGATACCGCGATGTTTTAGACCAAAGAACGCCAGGAATCCCAGCCCACCGGCCAACAAGAGTCGCGGTATCACTGTTGCATTCATAACTGAAGACTCATTTCACGCGCTGATAAACTTCGTCGAAGATTTGTCCGCCTTCGTTGATGGCCACGACGTGTCGGGCCTCCGGATAAAGCGTCACAAGATACAGATGTCGAATCGCGCCGCTCTTGGCGAGATACCACTTCGGCTTTTTCGGATCCGGTTCGCGCAATCCGACACCCCACGCGCCGTCGCCCAGATAAATTGTTCCATTCGGATCCACTTTGTTCGCGCGAATCGGCAACGTGCGTTTGAAGCAGTGATCATGATTTTCGAATGCCAGTTTGACTCCATATTTATCGAAGAGCGGACACCAATGTTTGCGCACTTCCGAAGCTTGCGTCGCCTCAAACCCCCGATACCCCGGGTAAGCCGGCGTGTGATACACCGGAAACACGTGCGGCACGCCGGTGCGAGCAGAAAGATGTTTTTCCAACCACGCCGTCTGTTCGCCCGCGATCGTATGCGTGTGATCTGAATTCAGCAGAAACAGGCTGAGATACTTGCCGAAGTCGAGGCATTGATACCCTTGCTCGCCGGGCGAGGCAAACAACGTGTAAAAACTACGCGCATTCTCCAGCCGCTGCCGATACGAACCTTTGACCTCGTGATTGCCAATCGTCACCAACATCGGAATCAACCGTCCATCGGGCGTGACCGCATGCTTTTTCCAGATCTCAAAATAGTCGAACCACCGGGTAATCTTTTCCTCATTCGTACCTCCGTGCGCATAAGCGAGGTCGCCACCAAACACCACGAACGCCGGATCCATTCGCGCCGCCAATGTCGTCATCCGCTCGGCCCAATTCTTCTGATGATACACATCGCCGCCGCTGACGAATCGCACCGGTTGACTCAAATCCTTCGGCATCGTGCGGAACTTGAAAATTTTCCCGTCCGGCTCAAACGCGAATTCGTAATCCGTTCCCGGCGTCAGCCCAACCAATTCCACCACCTGCACCCAACGTTCCGTGCCGACGAACGGCCGCGATTGCCCTTGGCCTGTCAACCAATCGGTTTCGCCGACGACACGATACTGCAACACCGGTCGCCCCTCGCCCTCGGTATGCCAGTTAATCGTCATCGTGGTGGTAGGATCACGCTGCCATTGCAGATAAAGCGCGGGTGGGTCGAACGGTGTGGCGTTCGCACAAACCACAAAAACCATCGCGATGACGACAAGAATCCGGTTTAAAAATTTCTCCGTGAGTTTCATAAGCAAAGAGATTCTTCAGCTCCGCGTGCCAAGTCAAAACCTTGTTCCGGCACATTCATGGGTTCGGTTCTTCAATCGCCACTCGCGCCATGCTCAGCAGTTCCCAATACGGCGGCACATAGCCGTTCTGTTTTCGAAATTCTTCAACTGCGACGGTTAACTTTTCCACCGCCGCCGCGTGGCGAGCTTTGAATCGGTTCACACGCAACGCCGTCGTTGCACTCATTCCTTCAGGGATGGGCCCGACAACGCCGCCCCGGTTCAACATCCAACAAGCGCCTTTAAGAACGCGCATCGGGGGCAACAGCCAGCGATTGAAATTCAATTCCGCACCGCGCTCGGCGGATTCCAACAACGCGTCCACAACCGCGTTATCAAGATGGTCTTTCAAGAGTGTTTCCGGATTACGCCATTCCGCGACGAATTCCAGTTGCGGGTCATATTCAAGATCGGATGGCTGTTGCGATTCAAAGTTACGCACGCCCAACAACGCCAACCATCGCGCCAAACCCGGCGAAGAAATTCGCGATAACCCTGACCACAATCGAATGCCTTGCGATTCGTACGCGCCGGAAACGACTTCGGAACAGAACTGCTTCGTCGGCTCGGCGTGCTCCATCGCGAAGTCGTAGGGAATGTGTCGCGCCAACGCATTGCTCCGCGCGATGCTCGCCGCGCGATGCGGCAACATGGGATTCGTTTGCATCGCCGGCAGATCATTTCGAAGCCGCAAAACCAGAATGCGCAGTTTGGTATCGGCGAGATATTCCTCAATCGGTCGCACGCTCACGCCGTTTTCAATTCTTGATTCGATAATCGAAACAGCTTTCGTTTGTTCATCCACATACACGAGCGCCACGTGCGAAAAGTTCCCCTGAAAATCATTACCGCGCGCAATCAACGCCGACGTCGCCGCACCGCCGCGCGATACCAGAATGTCGCCGCTGTGAATTCGCACGCCGTGCAATTCTGCGTCTGGCGCGCTGCTGACCGGGATCACGTCCGCGTACTCAACCGCCGTAAATCCGCGCTCGTTCTGCAACATCACTTCTTCCAACGCCGCGCGGCGACCGAACAACAGTCGATAAATGCGTTGTCGCGCCTCGATTGAATCCGTCGGCCACGACCGCGCTTGCGTTCGCGCCGCACTCGCGAATTGTAATGCTGCTTGTTGAAATTCCTGCGCGCGTTCCGGTGTTACCGCCGCCAACACGGCAAGACGGAAAAACAGCATTTCAACCGCATCGAATTCCGGCGCTGAGGGTGGAAGATTTGTGGATGTAAGTTTTGTCAGTGCGTTTTGGAATTGCTCCAACTTTTCTGTGAAGCCTGCGACCCGTCCCGCGGCGCTCAACTCGCGCGCTTCGCGAAACTGGGCTTCCAAATCCCGCCACACTTCATCGCGATTCCAGGCAAAGGGAGTTTTCGCCGCGATCGGAATCTTCGGTGGCTCGCGTTCAGGAATCAAAAGAAGGACGTAAATCCCCACAATCGCCACGCCCGCGAAGAACCACCAACGACGGTTTTTCGACACGAAAAACATGCGCGCCAGCATCAACAGCTTGCGCCCGATACGCAAGTTTCATCGCCGTTTTGTGAATCGGTTTGAGCACTTTGCGGCGCTTCCGATTTGGCCACCGGTTCGAGGCGCATCGGTTCATCGTGATTGAAGAACTCTGTGCAGATGCTGAAAAACTCAGCGCGCGTTTGCGACCGCCGAATGCGATGCAGAAAATCTCCCGTCACGCCTTCGCCGAGATAATTCATGAACTTCTTCATGCGCTCGCATTGAATTTTTTCCGGCGCATCGAAGCTGGCCTGCGATTCCCACAACGCTTCGATGTAACCGAACACCTCGCGTCCAGTTGGAAACGTGACCGGTTCGCCCCGTAACTGTTGGCGGATTTGATTGAACAACCACGGACTCCGAATCACGCCCCGCCCGATCATCAATCCGCGCGCCCTGGTTTGAATCAAAAGCTCCTGAGCCTGGACAGCAGAATAAACATGGCCGTTGGCGATTACCGGACACTTCAGAGTTTCAGCGGCGCGGCGAATCAAATCGTAATGCACGGGCAACCGATACATCTGTGTCACCGTGCGAGCGTGAACGGTAAGTGCATCCAGTGCATGTTTGGCGAAGATGGGCAGCAAGGTATCGAACTCGCGCACGTCGCTGAAACCCACGCGCGTTTTCACGGTGAACTTGATGCTTACCGCGTCGCGCAACGCACCGAGAATCGCGTCAACCCGTTGTGGTTCGCGCAATAATCCACCACCCGCACATTTGCGATAAACAATGGGCGCTGGACAGCCAAGATTCAGGTCGATCGCAGCGACGGGCAGGTGTTGCAATTCTTTCGCCGTGCGGATGAGTGACGGAATATCGTTGCCGATCATCTGCGCGATGACCGGTCGGCCGGTGGGATTCTGTTCGATGGATTCGAGAATCCATTTCTCCGGACGCGATACGGCGTGAACGCGAAAATATTCGGTCCAGTAAACATCCGCGCCGCCGTAGCGATGCATGAGTTTCCAGAAAGCGGCATCGGTAACATCCTGCATTGGTGCGAGCGCGAGAAACGGAGCGTCGCTCCGCAGCAACGCATCAAACTGCTCGCGATGATTCATGACGCGACAGTCGCCGGAGATTTAGCGCGAATCAACCAGAGGCCGAGGCAGGTCAACAAGCCGTTCAGGATCAGCAGTTCAAATCCGAGTTTGTAGCCGTGAAACCACGCTGCGGAATTCTGTTGTAACACGAAACACAACAGCGGTGAAACACAGCAGACAATCGGCACCCAACGGTCTTGCGCTTTGCCTTTGCTGAACAACCCAAACGCGAACAATCCCAACAACGGCCCGTAGGTGTAACTCGCCAGAGTGAAGATGGCGTCAATGATCGCTTTGCTGTTCAGCGCCTGAAACGCGAGGATGACGAGCCAGAGCAAAATCGCAAACGCTACATGGACTTTGTGGCGGAGTCTGGTGCGCTGTGCCTCGGTCATTTCTTTGCGTTCTTCCATGCCGAGAATATCAATGCAGAATGACGTCGTCAGCGTTGTGAGCACGGAATCCGCACTGGAAAAGGTCGCTGCCGTCAACCCTACGATAAAAATCACGGCGGCCATTGTGCCGAGATGATTGAGCGCGAGCGTTGGAAATAGCGCGTCGGTTTTCGCAGGAATCTCAATGCCTTTCGTTGCCGCGTATTGGAACAGCAATACACCGAGCGAAACAAAGAAAAGATTCACAAACACCATGATGCTGGTGAACGCGTAGATGTTCTTTTTGGCCGCACTCAGCGAACGGCAGCTCAAATTTTTCTGCATCATGTTCTGGTCAAGCCCCGTCATGGCGATAGCGATGAACGCACCGGCGAAGAATTGTTTCCAGAAATAATTCGTCGCGCGCCAGTCCCAGAAAAACGTTTTCGACATTTCGCTGTTTTTCACCATGTCAATCAAACCGCCGAGACCCAGGTCAAGGTCGCTCGCGATGGCCGCTATGGATAACACGACGCCCAACAGCAGGAAGGTGGATTGAAACGTATCAGTCCAGACGAGCGTTTTAATACCGCCGCGATAAGTGTAGAGCAGAATCAAACCAATGGTCACACTGACTGTGAGCCCAAAAGGAATGTTCCAGCGAGCAAAGACGAACGTTTGAAATACGTTTGCGGCGAGGAACAAGCGCGCCGCCGCTCCGAGCAATCGCGACAACAGGAAAAAGAGCGAGCCGATTTTCTGTGAGTTGGGGCCGAATCGCTGTCGCAGATAGCTGTAAATCGAAGTGAGGTTCAGCTTGTAATAGAGCGGCAACAGAATTTCGGCAATGACCACATACCCGAGCACATAGCCGAATACGATTTGCAGATAGGAAAATTGATCGGCAGCCACTTTGCCCGGAACAGAAATGAAGGTAACGCCCGAGAGAGAATCGCCCAATAGCCCGAAGGCTACGGCGTACCAGGGCGATGCTTTGTTACCGAGGAAATAAGCGCTGTTACCGGCATTGCGGCTGGTGTACCACGCGATCAGGAGCAGGAATGCGAAGTAAGCTCCAACGCACCCCAGAATTAAAGCCGGAGACATGCAGCGGCTGAATCAACCCTTGGGTTTCTCTTCCAATGACGAAATGCCGTTGGCGATGGCAAACTTCGTCAGACCGGCGACGCTATGAATATCCAGCTTACGCATAATGCGTTCGCGATGCGTCTCCGTAGTGCGCACGCCGATGCCGAGTTGCATGGCGATTTCCTTGTTACTCTTGCCTTCAGCGATCAACGCCAGGACTTCGCGTTCGCGCTCACTGAGCTTGGCAACCGGCTTCGTGTCGTCAGCGTCCGAGATGTATTGATTGAGTGCAATCTGCGCGACGGGCTTGCTGAAATAAGCCTCGCCCGCATAAACCGTTTCGATGGCGTTAACCAATTCATCCGTCGGTGCGTCTTTCAAAACGTAACCGCGCGCACCGGCTTTAATGAGTCGCAACACGGGATCGCGGGTGGATTGCATGGAAAGCACGAGGATTTTCGTCTGAGGCACGTCTTTACGGAGGGCTTCAGCGACTGCCAGGCCGTCCATTCCCGGCATTGAAACGTCCATGAGCACAATGTCCGGCTCCTGTTCTTTGGCAAGTTTGAGGGCTTCCTGGCCATTGCTCGCTTCCCCGACGATTTTCAGGTTTTCTTTGTTGGAAAGGCAGGACAACAACCCCTTGCGAACCACCGGGTGATCGTCAACCAGCAAGATTTTGATCTTCTTTTTAGCAATGCTCATGGCAAGCATGATTCGACCTCAGGAGAATCCTGAGAGCGTTCCGTAGAATACACGACAAAAGGGTTGTGGCAAGCTTCGGTTATGCTTCAATCCTTCCATATACCTTTAACTCTCCGACACCCATCTGTTTATCGGAATTTTTTGTTCGAACCTGAACCGATTTCTGTAATTCAAATGCACAAATCTCTTTCCGCCTGACGGACATTATTCAAATCCGTTGATCTTTATCGCCGCGACAATGTTTGACGTTCAAACCGGCACATCTTGCGCGACGCTTCGGGAGGTTTTAGGCTGCCGCGATGTTCGAATCGCTCAGCAACAAACTTCAAACCGCCTTCCGCAATTTGCGCGGCATGGGAAAAATTTCGGAGAGCAACGTGTCGGATGCGTTGCGCGATGTCCGGATGGCGCTGCTGGAAGCGGATGTCAATTTCAAGGTGGCGCGCGATTTCATTGAGCGCGTTAAAGCCAAATCTATCGGCGCAGAAGTCGTCCAAAGCGTTCAGCCCGGTCAGCAAATCGTGAAGATCATTCACGATGAGCTGGTGGAACTGTTGGGCTCGGAAAATGCCGGAATCAATTTCGATAAAAATCCCACCAGCATCATGATGGTCGGTCTGCATGGCGCGGGAAAAACGACTTCCTCCGCCAAACTGGCGCGGCTCATTCAAAAGCAGGGCCGACAACCGTTGCTCGTCGCAGCGGACGTGTATCGCCCGGCGGCCATGGACCAGCTCGAAACGCTCGGCAAACAGTTGAATATCCCGGTCTTCGTCAAACGCGGCGAAACCGATGTGTTAAAAATCGCGAAGGAAGCGCTCACGTTCGCTCAGGAAAACAGCCGAAACACGATTATTTTCGACACCGCCGGTCGTTTGCAGATTGATGAGCCGCTCGTGCAGGAACTGGTTCGTTTGCGCGACCTCGTCAAACCGCAGGAAATTCTGCTCGTCCTCGACGCCGCCACCGGTCAGGAAGCGGTAAACGTTGCGACGCATTTCGACCAGGCGCTGAATATTACCGGTTCAATTCTCACCAAGCTGGATGGCGACGCGCGAGGCGGTGCGGCGCTCAGCATGAAATCCGTTACCGGCAAGCCGATTAAGTTCATGGGCGTCGGCGAAAAGCTGGAGGATTTCGAGCCGTTTCATCCGGAACGTATGGCATCACGCATTCTCGGCATGGGTGACGTCGTCAGCCTGGTTGAAAAAGCCGCCGAAGCCGTGGACCTCGAAGATGCCAAGCGCATGGAAGAAAAAATGCGCAAAGGCGAATTCACGCTGGAAGACTTTCTCGAACAATTGCGCCAGATGAAAAAGCTCGGTCCGCTCGACAGCATCATGAAAATGTTGCCCGGCGGCGCGGAAGCGTTAAAGCAGGTGGACCTCGAGAAACAGGAACGGGAGTTCAAACACATGGAGGCGATGATTTGCGCCATGACGCCCAAAGAACGCAAGAATCCGCAAATCCTGAATGCCAAACGCCGTCAACGCATTGCCAAAGGAAGCGGTGTCACGGTGACCGAACTGAATACGATGTTGAACAAGTTCGCGCAGATGCAGCAAATGATGAAGAAGATGGGCAAGTTTCAGAAAATGATGTCGCGCATGGGCGGCGGCATGCCAGGAATGTTCCGTCGTTAAAACTCCACAACCATAATGATTAAAGCTTTGACTCTACTCGGTTGCGCGGTGTTGGTTTCCGCGTGTTGTTCCATTTGCTCTCAATCTTCCGGTCCCGGTGATTGGCAACCGCTGCTCGGCTCGAACACGACGAATCTCTGGCGTACGTATCGCGGCTCGGGTTTTCCGCAAACCGGCTGGACGATTAAGGATGGCGTGTTGCACCTCGCAGCCGGCGGTAAAGGCGGCGAACTGGTTTCGGTTCAAGCGTACGACAATTACGAATTGGAATGGGAATGGAAAGTCGCCCCCAAGGGTAACAACGGCTTGAAGTATCTCGTCACCGAATCACGTCCCAACGCGCCCGGCCACGAATACCAGATGATTGACGACAGCACGGCCCCGAATCCCAAACACAAAACAGCGACGTTTTACGACGTTCTACCGGTGCAGCGCGCGACAAACCCCAAACCGGTTGGCGAGTGGAATCGTTCCCGGCTGGTCGTGCGTGGGAATCAGATTGAACATTGGTTGAACGGCGAGAAGGTGCTCGAGTACGAATTGGGCAGTGCCGAAACCAAAGCCGCGTTAGCGCAGAGCAAATTTAAAAATGCGCCCGGTTTCGGTGACAAAATCAAAGGCCACATTCTGCTCACAAATCACAACGACGAAGCATGGTATCGCAACATGCGAATTCGCGAGTTGAAGGTGAATTAACCGCTCAGCGCAGCGACGCCACGGCTGCGGCCAGATATTCGTAGTCGCTGAACGAATTGTAAATCTGCGCGGAAATCCGCAGCCAACGTCGCTCTGGTTTTCCGAACCGCGAAAACGGCACTTCGATGCCAAATCGATCGTAAAGCTCGAGTTGTTCCCGATCGATTTTGCCGGTTGCTTTGCGATTCTGAAATCGACTTGGTAATGGAATCGTCGCCAACGAACCGAGCATTGTCTCCGGTGCCGGCGGATCTACTTCGAACTGAGCACACAAAAACCGGCGCGCTTGCCGAACCTGTTCATTATTCCGCTGCCGCAATTCATTCCATCCACCCGGCAACAGATTGTTCATCCAACGAATCGCTTCCGGCACGCTCAACCATGCGCTCGGATCATGCGTTCCCGGCCAGTCGAACCGATCTTGAAAGGGCGTGAATCCGGGTCGCGAACGATTATTGCCGTGACTGATGACGGGCGGCTGAATGCTGTCCTGCAAATCCTCGCGCACGTAAAGAAAGGCCGCGCCTTTCGGAGCGCAAATCCATTTGTGCAGGTTCGCCGCGTAATAACCCGGTCGCAGTTTGCGCAGATTCAACGGCAACATGCCGGGCGCGTGCGCGCCGTCCACGAGCGTCTCGATGCCGCGTGCTTTCATTTCGCGAATGATCTTTTCCACCGGCAACACGATTCCCGTATTGCTGGTGACATGATCCAACAACAGCAACCGCGTGCGTTTCGTCACCGCGCGCAGCACGGCTTCTGTGATTTCATCCGCGGATCGCAGCGGAAACGGTATTCTGGCTTCGACAACTCGTGCGCCACTTTGCCGCGCGACTTCGTTCAACACATTTCGACACGCGTTGTAATCCAGACTCGTCGTCAGCAATTCATCTCCGGAACGAAACCTCAGCGAGCGCAAGACCGCGTTGATGCCGCTGGTAGCGTTAGTCGTGAAAACAATGTCGCGCGAGGATGCGCCAACAAATTTCGCCAACGCCCGACGCGCCGGCTCCAGACGTTCTTCGTAGCGACGCCAGAGAAATTGCACCGGCTCGGCTTCCATTTCGCGCCGAAGTTTTTCCTGATACGCGAGAACAGCTTTCGGACAGGCGCCGAATGATCCGTGATTTAAGAAGACTATTCCCGGAGCAAGATTCCAATATCGGCGAAACGGATTCGGTTTCGACGCGACCAGATGCGGCGTTCGTTTCATCACGCAATCTCCAGCGGTTTCAATCCATGGCTGCGGCCGTGCGCTCGATAATTTCGCGCAACGGCGTTTGTGGCCGAAATTGAATCAGGCGCTCCAGCTTTTCCACCTGCGGTTTGCGGCGCCGCATATCATCGAATCCTGACGCGTAAGCTTTGTCGTACGGAATGAATTCCACGGTGGATCGCGCATTCAGCG
The DNA here is from genome assembly GCA_937894935.1 of uncultured Verrucomicrobiota bacterium. Lineage (GTDB taxonomy): Bacteria > Verrucomicrobiota > Verrucomicrobiia > Limisphaerales > JADLHS01 > JADLHS01. The sequence goes on along the minus strand of CALAYC010000303.1, from coordinate 6,736 downwards.
TCGCGATGACCTGCTTGGCGAGTTCGAGAATCGTCACTTCTTCGGTATTTCCAACGTTGAGAATCTGCCCGCGCGCTTCCGGCGTTTGCCACAATCGCACCATCGCTTCCACGGCATCGAGGACGTAGCAAAAACAACGACTTTGCTGACCATCACCGAAAACGCGCAACGGTTCATTCTTTTTCGCCGCGGCAATGAAGCGTGGCAACACCATGCCGAATTGACCGGTCTGGCGCGGGCCAACGGTGTTGAACAACCGCGCAATAACGATGGGCAACGCGCGTTCCTGCGCGTAAGCAAAGGCGATAAATTCGTCCATCAACTTCGAACACGCATAACCCCAACGCGAATGTTGGGGCGGTCCGATTAACAAATCATCGTCCTCGCTGAATTCAGTTTTCTCGCTCTTGCCGTAAACTTCGGACGTTGAGGCGATGATCGTAGGCACATTCGCTACAGCAGCTGCTTCGAGCAGTGTTTCGGTTTCGTGGATATTGTTTTTCAACACGTGAATTGGCGATTTCACCACCAGGTCCACGCCAACCGCTGCTGCGAGATGAAAAATCGCTACCGATTCTCGTACGAGTCGCGGCAATGCAACGCACGCCGAAACCTTGGCTTCGATGATTTTCAATCGCGGATTCCCTGCCACTGAGGCGAGATTTTCCCGATTTCCCGTGGAGAGATCGTCCACCACCACCACGCGATGCCCGTCCCGCAACAAGCGCTCCACCAGATGCGATCCGATGAAGCCCGCACCGCCCGTTACGAGGATGGATTTGTCTGCACTCATTCCAAAGCCTTGGCTACCGCTTCCGCAAGTTTTTGGCGATATTCCGGATCGGCGGCAAGTTTGGCTTCCGCCGGATTGGATAAGTAACCCGCCTCTATCAACACCGCCGGTCGGCGATGTCCCTGCAACACGCCGAGAAAACGCGCGCGCCGCACGCCGCGGTCCTGAAATCCGTTCACCTGCAATAACGCGCGATGAATTCGCACCGCATAACGCAGATTTTCCACGTCATAAGCGTTATTCGGAAAAACCTGCCGTTCATCATCATCGTAACCGCGCGTCAGCGACGACGGCATTCCCGCTGGCGTCAAAATGTAGGTTTCCAATCCGGCCGGTCCCGGATTATTCCCCGCTGAATTGAAATGCAGGCTCAAAAACAAATGCGCACCGCGCGCATCCGCAAATGCGACACGCTCCGGCAATGACATCTCCACATCGTTGGTCCGCGTCAATACGACGCGCCAACCGCTCTGTTCCAGCAACGGTTTCAAGCGGCGCGCCCAATCGAGCGTGTAATCCTTCTCATACCGCCCGGTGACGATGTTGCGCGTGCCGTTGTTTGAACCGCCATGCCCCGGATCAATTACCACGACGCGGTTCGCCGGCGTTACCACCGAAGTTCCTCGCGACAACGGATCCAGCACTTTCTTGATATCCAATGCGTGCAGATAAATTTGATCGCCTACCAGTTTCGGCGCAAAACCCAGCCGCACTTCCATCCGGTCCCAATAGGCAATCTGACTGCCCTCCCGCACCGTGAAACTTCCGTGCCCGGTTTTGACGGTGTAAGCAGGTTTAGGCTGGAGCGGCAACAGGCGCACCGGTCCGACGCCATTCTGTTTCGCCCACAAAGTCAGCGCCATCATGCCGGATTCCGGTGTGACGGCAGGTGTTTTGGATGCGGTTCTGGGTGTTGCGGTAGAATTGGTCCGATTACCGGTAGCAACTTTGTTAGTTACCGCTGGGGAAACTGAATTCGTCGGACGCGTAATCGTAATGTTCTCGATTTCATGCTTTGGCCCCAGTTCTGAATCCCAACCTGGCGGCAATGGTTTGTTGGCGTCGCGACGCGTCGAAGTCGCACAGCCAACCAGCACCAACATCACCCCCAACAACATGAACGAGGATTTTAACACCCGGCAATTGTGCGAAGGAACATTGCTGACTCAAGGATTTTGGCCGAACGACAGAAACTTTATTCGTGGTCTTGCGCTGCTACGGCGTCGCCTTGTTTGTTCCGGCGCTCTGGCTCATACTGACCGCGAACGACCGAATCGCTTTGAAAATTCTCGTAGCCATCACCGGAGCCAGCGGCGCGCTTTACGCGCAACGCCTGCTCGATAACCTGGACCCGACGCAGCACGAGATTCACGTCGTGCTCAGCAATTACGCCCAACAAGTGATCGGCGAAGAATTACCCGATGGCCTGCGCCTGCCTCCCGGCGTAAAAACGCACGGTCTGAAAAGCATGAATGCCCCTTTTGCCAGCGGCTCAAACCCGCCGGACGTCATGGTGGTCATCCCTTGCACCATGGGGACGTTGGGTCGGATTGCACATGGCTACAGCGAGGACGTGCTGTTGCGCGCAGCGGATGTGGTGTTGAAGGAAAAGCGCAAACTCATCCTCGTCCCGCGCGAAACACCCCTCAGCCTCGTTCACGTCAAAAACTTCGAACTGCTTCTGCTGGCTGGCGCGACGTTGATTCCTGCAAATCCGAGTTTTTATTCCGGCGCGAAAACGGCTCTCGATCTCGTAGATACCGTAGTTTCGCGCGTATTAGACCACATGGGCATTGCAAACCAACTCGCCCCTCGCTGGGCAGAGGAAAAAGAATAGGAGTCAGGAGATAGCTGCCAGCAGATCGGAAAAGCCAATCGCGTAATGAGTCACCCTCCCAACTCCCAACTTCCAACTCCTATCTTCTCTACTTTGCAAAAATGGGGCGGCTTTGTTCGCTTCTCACACACAGTTTTCGCTCTGCCTTTCGCGATCGCAGCGATGGCCGTGGCCGCACGTGACAATCATGGCTGGCCCGGTTGGCGCGTATTCGGACTGATTCTCGCCGCCATGGTTTGCGCCCGCACTTGTGCGATGGCGTTCAACCGCATCGTGGACCGGAAGTTCGACGCTTTGAATCCTCGCACCGCAAATCGTCACTTGCCCGCCGGCTCCATTTCGTTGGCCAGCGCCATAACACTCTGTGTTCTCTCGGCACTCGGGTTGATTGCCGCGAGTTACTTTATCAATCCGCTATGTTTCTATCTTTCACCGGTGGCGCTGGTGGTGGTCTGTTTTTATTCGCTGACGAAACGGTTTACAGATTACACGCACGTGTTTCTCGGTATCGCTCTGGCACTCGCGCCCATCGGCGCGTGGTTAGCTGTGAAAGGAAACAACCTGTCCGGTCTCGAAATCGCACAAATGCTCGTTCTTTCCGCCGCCGTCGTGTTCTGGCTGATCGGCTTCGATATCATCTATGCGCTGCAGGACTACGAATTCGACCGGAAGCAGGGATTACATTCACTTGTAGTAGCGTGGGGACCGAAAAACGCGCTCACAGCGGCGTTTCTATCGCACATGTTCATGAGCGGACTGTTGGCTGGCTTCGGTTTGTTGTGCGGTTTCCGTGTTGCTTACGGAATCGGCTGGGTCGTGATTGTCGCGTGTCTGATGCTCGAACATTGGATTGCTCGCCGCCGGAGCTTTAATTGGATCAACGTTGCATTCTTCCGACTGAATGCTGTGGTGAGCGCAGTTTTCCTCGTCGTCGTGCTGGCCGAGGTTATTTTCAAAGGTGGCTTTTTCCGGATGCGTTTATGATTCGCGCGGTCGCCGCACGACCACTTGGACCGGCTGCCGATTTTTTGCGATGTTGTTTGCAGGGAGAAAACCGCGCCAATTCACGCCCGGATAGATCACCGCGCCGCGGCCGATAATGCTGCCGGGATTCAACACGCTGTTGCAACCGATCTCCGCACCGTCGCCCACCAACGCGCCGAACTTTCGCAACCCGGTATCATGCGGCACACCTTCAAGTTCTACCGTCACATTGCCGGGCAACGATTTGAGATTCGACGCGATAACGCCCGCGCCGACGTGCGCTTTGTAACCGAGAATCGAATCGCCCAGATAATTGAAGTGCGGCACCTGGCAGTTGTTGAACAACAGCACGTTCTTCAATTCACAGGAATTTCCCACCACACAACCGTCGCCCACGATGACGTGCTCCCGGATATAGGCATTGTGGCGAATCTGACAATTTTTCCCGATTATGGCCGGGCCTTTGATCATCGCGCCATCTTCCACCACTGTGCCTTCGCCGATAAATACCAGGTCACCGATAAACGCGCGCCCTTCGCATTTGTTCTTCAACTCGGGTTTTACGTTGGCCTCGACGTAGGCTTTGATTTTCTTCAACGCTTCCCAGGCGTAGGTGCAACCGTCAAAGATGGCCGCGTGTTCTGTTTGGCTTAGATCAAACAAATCGGCTGGTTTGAACATGGGCAAAACGTAGTTTTCGCGCCGTTAAATTCCAAGCTCCAAGCTCCGAAGAATCACCGAACTTTTAATGCTTAGAAGTGATTTAATAATTCCGCCAAGACTGTAGCCGCCGACGTGAGGAAGCGGAAACTCTTGGACTCTCCCGCGCGTCCGCCTCGTTACCTCAGCGGCTACAGATGTTTTCCGGTCTTTCGTGCTTGGATGTTGGTGCTTTGACTTTTTCCGTCTATTCTCCCAGCGCTCGTATGAAAGACGCCTACATCGCCGCCAAAGAGCGTTGGGCCGCTAAAATGGCTGGTAAAGCCAAACCGGTGGTTCGCTCGAAAGACCGACTGCCGCCCGGTCAGCGGCTGGTGCATAACTTTCCGGTGCTGGATCTCGGCATTCAGCCAGACGTGCCGCTCGATAAATGGGAACTCAAAATCGGGGGCAAAGTGGAAAATCCGGTCACACTTTCCTGGAAAGACTTCATGGCGTTACCACAGTTCACTGATATCAGCGATTTCCACTGCGTGACAACCTGGAGTCAGTTCGACATGGAGTTCACCGGCGTCGCGTTTTTCACAATCGCCGATTTAGTCAAACCCAAGCCCGAAGCCACTCACGTTTTCTTCAAAAGCTACGACGGATATTCCACCAATAATCCACTCGACGTCTGCATGGACGACGACGTGATGATTGCTCACTCGTGGAATGGAAAGCCTCTCAGCAAAGAACACGGCGGTCCGGCCCGCGTCATCATTCCTAAGCGTTATGCGTGGAAAGGAGCGAAATTTATTCGAGAGATAACGTTCATGGACCGCGATATTCTCGGTTTTTGGGAAGTGCGCGGTTATTCGAACAGCGCCGATCCGTGGTTGGAAGAACGGTTTGCCGATGTGAAGAATGTTCCGCCGGGATTCGGTAGCGATAAAGCTATTTACTGATTCATGCCTCGCTCGATTTACTTCGATTATAACGCTACGACTCCGCTCGATCCCGCCGTGCGCGATGCGATGTTGCCGTATCTCGATCGCATCTGGGGCAATCCTTCCAGCGTCCATCACATCGGCCAACAGGCGCGCGCAGATCTCGACGATTTTCGTGATCGTGTTGCGCGACTGTTCAAAGCCAAGCCAAGCGAAATCATCTTCACCAGCGGCGGCACAGAATCAAACAACCTCGCTATCTTCGGCACAGCACGATTGCTGGCTTCAAAGGGGAAACATCTCATCACGTCCACCATTGAGCATCACGCCGTCCTGCACTGCTTCGATTACCTGGAAAAAAAAGAAGGATTCAGCGTTACGCGGCTGCCGGTGGACGCTACAGGACGCGTTTCACCTGACGATCTTAACGCTGCTATTCGCTCAGACACTACGCTTGTGTCTATCATGGCGGCGAATAACGAAATCGGCACGATTCAGCCCGTCGCCGAACTGGGTGCAATTTGCGGTGAACGTGGAGTTATTTTTCACACCGACGCCGTGCAGTGGTTCGGCAAAGAGCCGGTTACCAGCATCGAACAATTCAATGCCGACCTCGTTTCCGTCTGCGCGCATAAATTTCACGGTCCAAAAGGCGCGGGGTTACTTTATATCCGCTCGCCTTTGCACCCTGATCCGATTTTTTTTGGCGGCGGCCACGAAAACGAACGTCGTGCCGGCACTGAAAACCTTCCAGCTATCGCTGGATTAGTCACTGCGTTGGAAAAATTCGTTCCTCAGCCTGTTTTCGCTGCCGATCACCTCCGACCTTTAACAGCGAATCTGCTGACTGCCATCGATGAAATCACCGGTTTGCATTTCGTTGGCTCTCGTGAACATCGCCTGAACAATACCGTTTCATTTGTCGTTGATGGTGCGGACAGTATTGCTCTGATGGCGTGTTTGGATTTGGAAGGCGTTTGTGCCAGCAGCGGTTCAGCTTGTTCGGCCGGTTCTTTAGAGCCTTCACACGTAATCGCCGCTCTGGGTGTGGAGCGAAGTTTAGCTAATTCTCTGGTTCGATTTTCCTTGGGTCGCGATTCTACCATGGCGGAAGTGGACGCGGTCATCGCTTTGTTACCGGAAGTAATTCGGCGCGCACAAGGTGCCAGAGGCTGACCGATAAACTGTGAATTATTTTCTGACAGTGTGAACAACCCGAACAACTTCCTGTTTTTTAACTGGCGTCACGAATTTGTTTCCGGTTTCATGCTGCCGCATTACTCAGTAAAGCTTGAGTGTTTCGAGCCTGTTGGCCTTATTCACAGGCTTTAATAGGAATAGTTTTTTGAGAAAAAGAATCATCTATATTTAGGCCCGCATGAACCTGACCATCACCAAAGAGCAGTTGCTCAACGGACTTCAGGCCGTTCAGAACGTCGTCAGTTCGCGCACGACTCTACCGATTCTCTCCAACGTCCTCGTGCGAGCCGACGGTAATCGCATCGAATTTACCGCTACCGACCTCGACGTGAC
>CALAYC010000302.1 GCA_937894935.1 uncultured Verrucomicrobiota bacterium | reverse complement strand
CAAGTGGATAGTGAATGCAAAGCGGCGTGGTTTCAGAGCCACGCCGCTTTTTTATTTTTGTGCGCGGGAGAGAGGATGAGTGGGATAGGCGAGCCTCGCAGTTCCAGATTTGAGCAATTCGAGCGTTTCCCGGTCTAAGCGCAGCGAGCAGGCGGCGGTATTTCCCCAAAGCAAGCCATCTTTGCAGTTGGCAAAGTTTTGGCTAAGGTGGAATCGCCGTTTACAACCCAGTCGGCGATTTCCTAACCTGTAGGGAGGAAAACCGCCACCCGAAGTAGATGCGACAATTTTTAACCATCGCCCAGAACGCGTTCATGGAACTCGTGCGGCAGCCTGTATTTTTGCTGCTGACAACGGCTTCCGCAGGGTTCGAGATCTTTCTCGCGACGCCGTATTATTTTGCTTTTGGCGATGAACCGAAGCTGGTGAAGAACTCGGTGTTAGCGGTGATGTTGTTGGCCGGATTGTTCAGCGCGGTACTGAGTGCTTCGGCCTCATTGGCGCGTGAAATTCGCGCAGGCACCGCTCTGGCCGTTCTCTCCAAACCCATCGGACGCGCGCAATTCTTATTGGCGAAATACGTCGGACTCATCGGAGCGCTGACGATGGTGACCTATATTAATCTGGTGGCGGCGTTGATTGCCGGGCGAATGGCATTTGATGCCTATGGGGCGGTTGATTTGCCGGCTGTGCTCATTTTCGGGGGCGCGGTGGTGGTGGCTTATCTGTTGGGCGCGTTCAGTAATTACTTCCTGCACCGGCCATTCGTGAGCGACGCGGTGTTTTCGTTGGTAATCACGGTGACGTTGGCGGCGGCGGCGATTTTTCTCTTCACCCAACAAAATGCCAGTCTGGGCACATCGGCGGAGGTGGATTGGCGAATGGTGCCGGCGGCGGTGTTGATTTTATTTGCGTTATGGGTGTTGGCGGCGCTGGCGTTGGCGGCATCCACGCGCTTCGACATGATTCCGACTTTGGCCATCTGCTCGGCGTTTTTCCTGATTGGATTGATGTCGGATTACCTGTTCGGGCGACGGGCGGAGCAGGGGTCATGGTGGGGGACGGTGCTTTACACGTTGCTACCCAATTGGCAAAATTTTTGGCTCGCTGACGCATTGGATACGGGCCGCAGCACATTTCACTGGGGCTACGTGTCCAAGGCGTTTACCTATGCGGCGTGTTACATCGGAGCGACGTTGGCTGTGGGGGTAACACTGTTTGAGGACCGGGAACTCAGCTGATAATGAAAAATGTGAAGGCAAATTTAAACCGATTGGTGACCCGGCGGGTCGAGGTGGTCGGTCATTTTTCATTTTTTAACATTTAATTTTTAACTCCAAATCCTGTGGATCGGACTACGAAAAGAAACGGACTGGTAAATCTGGCGATGCTGTTGTTGCTGGGCGTGGCGCTGTTTGCGTCGGCGCGGTACGCCGGTTCGCTGGCGGGCCAAGTGGCATCGGTTTTCTTCGGCCTGGGCACGTTGATCGCGTTTGTCAGTTGGTTCCAGATGCGGCTCGAGGAGCGTGAAGCGGCGGAACGGTTGGAAGTTGAGGAGCTGGCGCGCACCAAGAGCAGTTCCACCTTGTTTGAAACCAAAGACGCGGCGTTCTTCCCGGCACGTAACGCGCGGATCTCGTTCGAAAAATATTTCGTCACGGGCTTCATGGTGGTGTTGCTCGCGTTGGAAATTTTCGCGGCGTTCTGGCTGTGGCGTTGGACCGGCCAACCGGAACAACAGGGAGTGATTTCCAATCGGATGCTGGTGGCACTCGGGTTGTTCGGGGTGCTGGCGCTGATTTTGTTCATGTCCGGGCGGTTCTCGGTCACGCTGGCGCGATTGGAGAGCAATCGGTTGCTGCGAGCGGCATCGAACTTTGTCCTGCTCGGTTCATATCTGGCGGTGTTGGCGGGATTGGCGCTACTCGGCGAAAAGATTGAATTTCCGACAGCGGATTTCTATGTCGCACGCGCATTGGTGGTATTGCTCGGATTGCTGGCGCTGGAAACGTTGGTCACGCTCGTTTTCGAAATCTATCGCCCCCGACTCAAGGGCAAGATTGCTCGTCCGCTTTACGATTCACGTCTGATCGGTTTGCTGGCGCAGCCGGAGGGATTGGTTGCAACTGCGGCGCAAACGCTCGATTACCAATTTGGTTTCAAGGTTTCCGAGACGTGGTTTTTCAAGGTCATGCGCGAGAAGTTGCCGATCATTTTGCTCGTGCAACTGGGGGTGTTGATGTTGTCCACGTGCGTGGTCTTTATTGAGACGGGCGAAGAAGCGTTGATTGAGCGATTCGGCAAACCGATTTCCGAGAATAACGTGCTCAAGCCGGGTGCGCACCTGAAGTTGCCGTGGCCGGTGGACAAAGTGTATCGCTTCCGCACGGAAGAAATCCAAACGCTGCGGGTCGGTTCTGCGCTTAAAGACGATGACCACGACAAGAAAGTCGTGTTGTGGAACGTATCGCATGTGAAGGAGGAAGTGAATTATCTGGTGGCGAATCGTTATGAAATGGCCACCAATCTTTTGACCGAGACGCCGAGTTCGACGCGCGTTCCGCCGGTCAGCCTGCTGACGACGAGTATTCCGATTCAGTATCAGATTACCAACATCACCGCGTGGGTGTACGGGCATGAGAATGGATCGAATGCATTGGTGAATATTGCGACGCGCGAAGTCGTGCGATTTCTCGTGAGTGTGGACATGGAGGAATTGATGTCCGTGCAACGACAGGCTTCGGCGCAGGCGTTGGCGGAGCGCATTCAAGCGGCGGCTGACGCGAGAAATTTGGGGGTGAAGATTCTCCACGTGGCGTTGCAGGATGTTCATCCGCCCGTGAAAGTCGCGCCGGAATATCAAAAGGTCGTGGCGGCGATTCATCAGAAACAGGCGAAGATTGTCGCGGCGGAAGGCGATGCGATTGTGACGAACGCCGTGGCAACGGCCAAAGCGACGGAGATTGTCAATCAAGCCCAGGCAAATCGCTTGAACACCGAACTCGTCACGACGGCGCGGGCGGCGGCGTTTACGAATCAGATTCCTGCTTATGCGGCTGCGCCTTCGGTTTATCGCCAGCGGCTTTATGCACAGACGCTCCCGCGTGCGACCGCCGGAGCGCGGAAGTACATTCTCGTTGTGACCAATACGAAACCCGTGATCACGTTCGACCTGCAGCATAGCGCGACGGACGAAATGATTCGGCAACAGGCCGAAGCGATCATGAATTCCCAGAACTGAATTTAGTTAGCACCGACTCATGAAAAAAAATCTGCTCACCATCATTGTCAGCATCGTTCTGGCGCTGATCTTTGTGATGATCCTGTTTGTGTTCCAAGTGCGGCAATCCGAGATGGCCGTGGTTACGCGGTTCGGTCGTCCGGTCCGCGATGTCACGCATCCCGGCGCGTACTTCCGGTTGCCGCCCGGCATTGAGAGCGTTTACAAACTCGATCAACGGATTCAAAACTTCGAGGACACCGCTACGGAAACCTACACGGCGGACGGTAACAATCTGTTGACGTCGGTGTATGTCGGTTGGCGAATCAGCAATCCCACCAATTTCTTTCCGAAGTTCCGCAACGGTTCAGTGAAGGAAGCAGAGCGAAATCTGAAAGACATCGTTTCGCAGGCGAAGACGGCAGTGGTGGGTAAACATCCGCTGTCGGATTTCGTCAACGCGAACGAACAGCAGTTGAAATTTGATGCCATCGAAAAAGAAATCAAAGACATCGTTCAGGCTCAGGTGACCGCCAACAACTCGGGCATTCATATCGAATACCTCGGCATCAAGAAGATTGGCTTGCCGGAGAGCGTTACCGAGTCGGTATTCTCATTGATGACGGCGGATCGGAAGAAGTTGGCGGATCGCTATACGCAGGAAGGTGAGGCCGAAGCGCGGAAGATTCGTTCCAACGCCGATCGTGAGGCAGCGGAAAAAGTTTCCATTGCTGAAGGCGAAGCGCGTCGCATCAAAGGTGAGGGTGACGCGGTGGCGGCAGCAGTTTATCCGGTGTTTCAACAGGAGCCGGAACTCGCGAAGTTCCTGCTCGATTTGGAAGCGCTGGAAGCGTCGTTGAAGGAGAAATCCATTCTGATTTTTGACTCCCGGACGACCCCGTTCAACCTTTTGACCGGTTCGTTGACCAATCAGGTGAAGTGATCGCATGAACCCTGAAACTCAAAAACCTACGCCGCCCCCCGCGCAACCGCTGGATGCCGGTTCGCAGGCGTTGGCGGACGCGCTGCACAGCAGCTTCGGCATCGTCAAGTTTGTGATGGTGGTGCTGTTCGTGGTGTTCCTGTTTTCAGGATTTTTCACCGTCGGCCCGCGCGAGAAAGCCATTAAGTTGCGATTCGGCAAACCGGTGGGTGAAGGTGAGAATGTGTTGCTCGGTTCGGGCGCGCATTGGGCGTGGCCATATCCGATTGATGAAGTTATCAAGATTCCGATTACCGAAGTGCAGGAAGTCCGGTCGCGCACGCATTGGTTCATGCAAACGGCGGTGCAGGAGGCGCGTGGTGAAATTCCATTCGCGGGACCGACGCTCAATCCGGAATTGGATGGCTACGCGTTGACCGGAGATGGAAACATCATTCATGCAAAAGCGCAGGTACGGTATCGCATCGAAGATCCGGTGCGCTGCATCTTTGATTTTTCGGCCGGTGGCGAGCAGTCATTCGGTCTGACCGGTATTTCCAATGCCGTTTTGAATGCGCTCGACAATGCTTTGGTTTACGCCGCGGCGAGCACTCCGGTTGATGGGGCGTTGTTTGAACGCACGGCTTTTCAAGACGCAGTGCAACGCCGGTTGGTGCAACTGGTGATTGAGCAGAAACTCGGTGTGGCAATTGAGCAATGTCTGGTGGAGACACGGCAACCGCGGCAATTGGATCAGGCGTTCAAGAGTGTGACGGAGGCCGGTCAGCGCCGCAGCACGTTGCTCACGGAAGCGCAGAGTTACCAGAACCGGAAATTGAACGAAGCCGAAGCCGAAGCGGCCGCGCGCGTCAACACTGCCAAAGCCGAGCGGAATGCGATGGTGGCGAAAATCAAGGGCGACGCGGAGTTGTTCAAGAAAGTGTTGCCTGCGTATCGGGCCAATCCGGAGTTGTTCAAACAGCAGGAGTTAACCCGCGTGTTGGGTCGAGCTATCGCGGGTGTGGATTACAAAATGTATCTGCCCACCTCGCCTGAGGGCGAACCGGTGGAGCTGCGGTTGAATCTGAATCGCGAACCGCAGAAAGCGCGACCGAGCGGAGGCGCGGCGGACGCTCACTAATGTTCTAACCGAAAGCGACCAGTCGTATGCAAGTCACATCACTTTTAAGCCGGCAGGAGCATAAGCACGAACATGGCGATGGCTGCGGGTGCGGTCATGACCACGAGCACAGCAACGTCGGGTTGACGTGGATGTTGTTCGGACTCGTGTTCGTCATCAACGCGTTCGTGGTGGATTGGGTGTTTGATACCGCTCACCTTGTGGCGCAGGGCAGCGCGATGATCGGCGCGATCATTCTCGGCTATCCCATCATGGTGACAGCGGTGAAGGATTTGAAGCGCGGTCGCCTTAGCATCAATGAGCTGGTTGCGATTGCGGTATTGGCGGCGTTTGCGTCCGGTGATTACAAAACGGCGGGCGTGGTCGCGTTTTTCATGTTGCTGGGTGAACTCATCGAAACGCACACGGCGGAAGGCGCGCGTAATTCCATTGAATCGCTTATCAAGCTGACGCCGACCAAGGCGCGTCGCATCAAAGCAGACAAGACCGAAGAAGAAGTTCCCGCCAGTCAACTCGCCGTGGGTGATATCATTCGTATTCGTCCGGGCGACAACGTTGCTGCGGACGGTGTGATTGTGAATGGCCAGGGGTCATTTAACCAGGCCACGATTACCGGTGAATCGCTGCCGGTGGATAAAAAAGCCGGGGATGAAGTTTTCGCGGGAACGTTGAATCTCACCGGCGTGTTGGAAATCAAGGTCAGTCGCGCGGGCGAGGACACAACGCTGGGACGTGTGCGCGAACTGATTCTCGCGGCAGAAAAAACCAAGCTCCCGATCATGAAGATCGTGGACCAATACATGGGATTTTACACGCCGCTCGTGTTGGTCATCGGTGCGCTGGTGTGGGCGTTCACGCGAGATCTCGAACGCGTCATTGCGGTGCTTGTGGTGTCATGTCCGTGCGCATTCATTCTGGCGACGCCGACGGCGATGGTGGCGGCGCTTTCCGCCGCAGCGCGGTTGGGCATTTTGATTAAGAACGTCGCAGACATTGAAGCGGCGGCAAAGATCAATGCATTTGTCTTCGACAAAACCGGCACGCTCACGACCGGTGAACTGGCAGTGAGCCGGTTGAATCCGCTGGGCGATGTGAAACCGGCAGAGTTATTGCGCATTGCAGCCAGTGCGGAGAAATACAGTAATCACCCGACCGCAAAAGCACTCGCGACAATTTCCAATGAAGCGGGTGTGCCGCTGGTAGAGCCGAAAGATTTTGCCGAAACAGCCGGTCGCGGTGTGAAGGCGGACGTGGGTGGTGCGAAAGTTCTGGTGGGCCGTGCGCAATGGCTCAAGGACAACGGCGTGGACAGCGGTTTCGAGCAATCTGTGGATTTGAAGGAAACGGAAGGCTGGAGTTTGATTTTCGTGGCGCGGGACGGGAAATGTATCGGTTGGATCGGCTTGCAGGACCAGACGCGCAGTGAAGCGCGCGAAGCACTCGCGGAATTGAAAGAAGCGGGCGTGCGACGCATCGCGATGGTTTCCGGCGATCGACAACCGGTGGCAACGCGCGTCGCGGCGGAGATTGGTTGCGAAGAAGCGAAAGGCGATTGTCTGCCGCAAAACAAAGTGGAGTTCGTGCAGAGTGTGAAATCCAAGGGCTACAACGTGGCGGTCATCGGTGATGGTGTGAATGACGCGCCGGCATTGGCGGCAGGCGATATCGGAATCGCGATGGGCGCGGCGGGCAGTGAAGTGGCGATTCACAGCGCGACGATTGCGTTGATGAATAACGATCTGCGGCGCTTGCCGTTCCTCGTGAAGCTGTCACGCAGCACGCGTGCGGTGATCAACCAGAATTTTCTCTTCGGCGTATTGTTCATCATCGGCGGTTTGAGCTCGGCGGCGTTCGGTTATTTGAATCCGATCATCGCCGCGATTCTGCACAACGCCGGTTCGTTGATTGTGATTTTTAACAGTGCGCGTCTTGTGCGGAAGGGCGAGGAGATGGAGCATTATCATGCGGAAGCCACCGGTTCGGATAGCGGAGATTCGCGTCCGACGCCCGCGCCGCAGGTGGCGCCG
>CALAYC010000301.1 GCA_937894935.1 uncultured Verrucomicrobiota bacterium | reverse complement strand
CCGGGTGTCGCCGTCGCGTCAATATCAGTTGTGTTCAGAAAAATTCCGTGCGGTGCGCGCGCTACGTCATCGACGTAAAGCTGCACGGTAGCCGGCGATGAATTGTAATAGCTGTCATTAACGCGAAACGTGAAGAAATCCGGGCCGACGTAATCGGGATGCGGCGTGTAAATAACATTTGGAGCGCTGCCGCTGAGGTTGCCGTGTTCCGGTGGTTGCACGACCTGAAATGCGAGAGGGGTGTTCTGTGGATCGTTGCCGGTCAGGGTGATGTTGCGCGGCGTGTTTTTTACTACGGAAAGTTCCTGCGGATGAGCCGTCGGAACGCCGGGCACGAAGTTCACGATGCGTTCTGCGGTGGCGCGACCGTAGAGATTGGTGGCCGTGAGGGTGTAACTCGTCGTGCCGTTGACGACGACTGCGACGTTTCCTGTGGCGTTCACCGTGCCAACGCCGGGGCTGATGACGACCGAAGTCGCGTTGCTCACGGCCCAGGAAAGTTGCACGAGTGTTGGTTGTGAAACTTCAGCAGGCGAGGCAGAGAAAGAGACAATCGTCGGTCGGTTGTTCGTAAGATAGCGCGCGGATAATTGCGTGATGAGATTGGTCACGTCTGCGCCGCTGAGTGCCGTGTCGTGGAATTGCACTTCGACCAGGCTGCCGACAAAACGGCGATTAACTTCGCCGGTATGAATTCCGCCAAACGAAAATCCGGAGTTCAGACGCGCGTTACTGGACGACGTGCTGGATACCGCTGGTCGGTTATCGAGATACATGCGTTGATTGCCGCTGCCCCACGTGCAAACCAACACGTGATAATTGCCGTCCACGATGGAAGGGTAAGTGGGGCTGTCGAGATAAACGGTGCGATCCGTGTTTCCGACGCCAAAGCCGAGTTCGCCATTGCTGCCGACGACAATACCCCAGTCGTTCACTACGCCTGGTTGTTCGGCATCCACAATGCCGCTTTTGCCATACCATTGTGACGCCTCGTCCACGCCCACCTGATCCACTTTCAAAACCAGTGCGATGGAAAACGCGGCGCGCCCGCCGACCGGACTATCGGAAACGGTCAATTTACTGCCATTGAATTGCACTGCCGACGCGCCGGAGACAGTCGCGTTTTTGAGTAACGTGGGTTGGCTGCCCAGAGACGCAGAGCCAACTCGATTGCTTACACTGGCCCAGGAACCGACGGCGTCGCCATGGTCGAGTACGTTCAAATCATCCGCGCGCCAGACGTCCAACAGCGCCGCGTTCCCGTACGTCGCAGAAAAACCGATGCTGGCGGAAAGCAAAATTCGGAAAATCGACGTGATGTGACGATGAGGAAAAAATCGGGATGACATCTTGGTCTGGACGGGCAGACGAAGAAATAAGAACGACAATTTATTCATGGCCTATTCTAATATTCGTCGGCGGGTTGACGCTTCGTCAATTGGCATGAAATGGCCACAATTTGCGAAGTTAATCGCGGTCGCAAGCAAGGCGAATGAAGATACAGTCGGAAATTTTTACGGGGAAAATTTGCTTGGCAAAATGGACGGGCGGGCGTAGAACCGTCGCGCTCTTTGATAGAAACGGGCTTCGGCCCGTCAGTCGTAGCAGTCAAACGCAGGGAACGCCGTGAGAATCGGCGACGGTTGCGCCACTGTATCGGATTACAAACTCCCACGAGCCACTGTTGAGACGGGTCGTCTCCGCGGGAAGGCGGGAGTGAGATTTGACATCCGGAGTCAGGATATCGGTTTGATTGCGCTCGTCCGGGAAGCTGTTGCAGATGATTTGTTAAAGCTCTTCAACCGCTCCCAACTTCTCCGCAAAGAGAAGGATGAGGCCAGATCATGTCAGGCTGTTTCCTGATGTGGATTCGTTGATGCCTTCATTTTCGATTTGCGGAAGATGAAGGCGTTTTTGTTTTCGCCGCCAAGGTAAAGCGGTGAACGACTCAAATTTCGGAATCCGCCTCCTCACGCCGCGGCTGCCGACCTTCTCCTTCCGCGCTGGTCTCTCTGAAAACCAAACCCGTTCCGCTCGCAACATTGCGACGGAACTCAGAAGAAAGATCAGCATGAAAAAACTTCGGTTGTTGTCGCTGGCGGTTGCCGGCGTGTTTCTCGTTTCCTCCACTCGCGCTGCGTCGTTTGACGACGTGGAATTCTGGGTCGGCTCCGGTGCGAATCGCGCCGCGTTCGTCATTGATTGGAATGATGGCAAATCCGCTGAGTCGCTGTTATGGGGTTATCGGTGGGACGGTACGGCCACCGGGTTCGACATGTTTGAGGCGATTGTGAACGCCGACGACCGGTTGTTCGCGCACATCGGTACTTACGCCTGGGGCACGGCCATTCAAGGCATCGGTTATGATCTTAATGGCAGCGGAAACTTCAGCGTTTCTCCGGCATTGAATTTTGACGCCGGTGGATTTGCGGACACGACCAATCCCGATGACGCGCGGGTGGCGTTGGACGCGGGCGATCATTATCTCGAAGGCTGGGATAACGGCTTCTGGGCTTACTACACCAAAACCGACACCGATGCCGCGTGGACTTCGTCGTTTGTCGGTTCGAAGGATCGGTTGCTCGCCGATGGCGTTTGGGATGGTTACAGCTTTGCGCTCAATTTTCTGAGTTCAGATCCAAGCGAACCCGTCGCCGCCGTTGTGCCGGAGCCCAGCACGTTCGCTTTACTTTCAATCTCCGCTCTCCTCGTGACATGCGTCCGTCGCAAACTGTAACGCTCATTCTCGGATTGGTCGGCGCAATCAACGCGTCGGCCAGCCCGTATGCAACCGAGATCGTTCGGGCCACCGGTTCGTTCGGCGCGGGAACGTACGGCGATACCAACGCGGTGCTCGGCGCACCGGCGACATGGTTCTACGATCCATTCGGCGTGTTATTGGGCGGCACGTCGGATCGCCGGGTGAAACTGGTTGAAGCGCCATTCAGCACTTCGCCGACGAACAGCGGAGTAGCTGCATCAAATCTGTTGCTCACATTTAACGCGGGGTGTGAAGTCATCGTGCGTTTTGAGCAACCGATTCATGATGATCCGACGCATCCGTATGGCATCGATCTGCTGGTGTTCGGTAATTCGTTTTTCACGCCGAACCAGTTCGTGAACGAAAGCACCGACATGGGCACGTGCCTCTTGAGCGGAACGATTTTTTCTGAACCACTGAAAGTTTCCGTCAGTCCCGGTTTCACCGGTCAACCAGGTGAAGTCGCTGACGATCCCGATACGTGGCCGTGGTATCGCTTCGATGATGGTCCGTTTGCCGATGGCCCGTTTCCGACGCAGGCATTCAAATGGAATCGGGCGACGACCGACTGGTCGGATGAAATGATGGATTTCACGAAGCCGGTGAATCCCGCGATGAAATCTGCGATTCAGGCCGGTGGCTTGTCGGCTGCGGATGCGATTGATCTCTACGCCGGTAGCGGTGGCGGCACGGGATTCGATCTGCGCGAATCCGGCTTCGCCTGGATTCAATACGTGAAGGTCGAAGGCATTGATCCGGATTTCAGCATTGGTGAAGTGGACGCGTTCGCGGCGGTGCGGTCGATGGTGCTTGGCGATGTGTTGACGGTGACGCCGGAAAATATTCTCAGCAACACGGCGGCGCTGTTTTTCCAAAAGCCCGATGCGCCAGATGAAAACGCGGCGATGCTCACCTTCACGGAAGTTAGCGACATTGCAATCGTTTCAACAAAACCGCTGAATGAACTCAGTTCTTTCGCTCCGTTGTCCGGTATTCCGCTGGCCACCGTTGAATTGGAAATCGCGCCTGTGCTCGGTCAGACGGCGATAACTTTCGTCGCCGACCTCGCGATGAATGTTGGAACTGGCTATAGCGGCGCAGGGGATGATTTGCTTGTTTTTCAAGCTGATGGCACGAACTGGACAGCGTTACCGTTCAGCTACAAGGCTGCGAATCGTCAAGTGCTCGTGCCCGGCGTGACGAATCTGTCGGCGTTTGCTGTGATTCAACTCGCCGCGCCGGCGCTGCAACTTGAGACGAACGGTGCGAACTACGAAATCTCTTTCATGCCGTTACCAGGGTTCGTCCATACGTTGGAGCGTTCTACCAATCTGATTCACTGGACGGAGATTGATTCGATTACGGCCAACAGCCCAGAGCCGGTTGTGATTATGGATACGACGGCTCCAGCGGAACGGGCGTTTTATCGTTTGAAACTGAGTCAACCGTGAGAAATTCCAGACATCGCGCATTTACGCTCATCGAATTGCTTGTCGTTATGGCGATCATTGCGATTCTTGCGGCGTTATTGCTTCCTGCGCTTGCGCGTGCCAAAGCCGCTGCTAAACGCACGCATTGTCTGAGCAATCTGCGTCAGATGGGTATTGCCGCGCAGATGTATGGCAGCGACAGCGGTGGTTCTTTTCCGGTGGCGTATTATTACGCGTTGGAGAACGGCGTGTTGACTTCTTACGCATGGGATTTGACGACCATCAGCAGCAGCCCGACGGAAGTTGTGCCTGGTGTTTTGTGGCAAGGGCAGGGCGCGAAGGCGATTCAGCAATGTCCGGCGTACACCGGCGGCACAAACTGGTTGAGCGATCCGTACACCGGCTACAACTACAACACGAGTTTCATCGGGCACGGCCAGTTTGAGAACATTCCTGAACCCGCCA
Organism: uncultured Verrucomicrobiota bacterium; assembly: GCA_937894935.1. Classification (GTDB taxonomy): domain Bacteria; phylum Verrucomicrobiota; class Verrucomicrobiia; order Limisphaerales; family JADLHS01; genus JADLHS01. The sequence continues at coordinate 2,651 of CALAYC010000301.1, read as the reverse complement.
AAGTATCTGCCGTGAAAAATCCCGTGGCGACTGCGTTGTTCGGCGATGGCGGATATTCGGGGGGCGCGAATAAATTCATGCGCGCGCCGTGGCCAAATCCTGGTGATGAGTCTTTCAGTGGTCGCTGGGCGGGCACGCAGGCGTTTCGACATCAGAAGCGCAGTAACGTCGCCTTTGTGGATGGCCACGCCGAATCCTGGCGACATCGCTTCACGGACAACAAAAACGGTGCGGCAAATGTTGCGCCTGATACCGGATTTCTTTCCGCTGACAATTCGCTCTATGACCTCGAATGACGCTAACGCAGCTCGCAAAGAGCCGGTTGAGGTGGTGGTGAGCGAATCAAAGACTGCTTCAAATTTCGATCCGGCGTGTTGTCCGTTATGCGGTCAACCTAACGAGTGTCAGCTTTGCACGACAGCGGCTTACAAAGGTCCGTGTTGGTGCGAGCAGCTTTCTATTCCTGAGGAATTGCTCGCGCGCGTGCCGCCGGAACAACGCAATCAGGCCTGTATCTGTCGTCGTTGTGTCATGGATTTTCATCGCGCCAGGGAACGCGCGCAGGGGAGCGCCGGGTCGAAACTTCGGCCCGGCGATTTTTATTTCGACAGTGGTCTGATGGTATTCACTGCGGCGTATCTTTTGCGTCGCGGTTACTGTTGCGAGAATCAATGCCGCCATTGCCCTTACGAAAACAATGGTCGCAACGAGGTTCAGATTCGTGAAGCTGCCGGCGTCCGCAGGTGAAAATTTCTTTCCAAAAAGGCCGGTAAATCGGTGGAATTAAAAGCGCTGTTCAATTTGATCGCCTTGAGCGAACTTTCCCTTCGACACCTGTTGTTGGAATTGGCCAGAATCCGCTCTTGAGCCGGTGCGGTGGTCGCTAAATTTTCGAGCGCAAATCTGACTAAATTGGCGCGCACTTGCGTCCAACAGCGGCTGTTACAAAACAATGAGAGTTACTTTTCTCCGAACGACGGTAATGAGTGTGGCTGGCGCGGTGTTATTGACATCGTGCGGCAAATCCAATTCACCCCAATCCGGCGCGAATAAAACTGTCCCAGCCCGCGAAGTGCGTGTCGCGCACGCAGAAGCGCGTTCGATGGAACGCGTCATCTATGTTGTTGGCACGTTAGCGCCTCAGAATGAAGCTATCATTGCGGCGCAGGTTGCCGGGCAATTGGGAAAAAATCTCGTGGATCTCGGCGACGAGGTGAAAGCGGGGCAGGAAATTGCGCTGATTGATACCACGTCGTACGAAGCATTGGCCGCTGCGTCTGCCGCAAATCTCGCTCGCGCCAAAGCCAGCGCCGCCAACGCCGTGCAAAACCTGAAACGCATCGAGGATTTGCAACGGGAAAAAATCGCTTCGGCCAGTGATCTCGATGCCGCCGTAGCCGAAGCCGCTCGCACCCAGGCCGAGGTTAAGGCCGCGGAAGCCAACAACGCCGTGGCACGATTGAACCTTGAACGTTCCCGCGTCAAAGCGCCGTTCGACGGCACTGTCGCTGCGCGTATCGCGTCTCCGGGTGATTATCTGGCCGTGGGTGCGCCAATTGTGCGCCTCGTGCAAACCGATCCGTTGCGGTTGCAACTCGAAGTGCCGGAACGCGAATCGCTCGCCATTCGTCTGGGGCAATCGGTGCGCATTACGGTGGAAGGGGACACAAATATTTATCGCGGTCAACTCAGCCGTATCGCTCCGGCCATTCGTTCCAGCAGCCGGATGTTGCCAGTGGAAGCGGACGTGCCTAATCCCGGCGGATTGCGCGCCGGATTGTTTGCACGCGCGGCCATCATCGTCAGCGACCGCGATCCGGTCATAAGTATTCCGGCGGACGCGCTGATCACTTTTGCCGGTCTGGAAAAAGTCGTGTTGATCGACGACGGAAAGGCCGCGGAGCGAAATGTTACTACCGGACGTCGCGACAGTGGTTGGGTGGAAATTGTTTCCGGCCTGAACGCGGGTGATGCTGTGGTTCTTGATCCGGCGGGCATTCGGACCGGTCAACCGCTCATCGTCACCGAAGCTGCTCCCAACGCGTTGACGGCGCAAACCAACGCTGCGAACTGATCCGGCCTGATGCAAAAGCTCGCTGAAATCTGCATTCGTCGGCCGGTCTTCGCCATGATGATCGTGCTGTCGCTCGTTGTCGTGGGCGCGGCTGGTTACATGAATCTCGGGGTGGACCGGTTTCCTTCCGTGGACGTTCCGGTGGTGCGAATTAATGCCCGTTTGCCCGGTGCGTCGCCGGCGGAGATGGAATCGCAAGTCGCGCAACCCATCGAAGAAGTCGTCAACACGATCGAAGGCATTGATGAATTGCGCTCGGTCAACGGCGCAGGAAACACCTTTGTCGTCGCAACGTTCAATCTTGACCGCGACATTGACGCGGCGGCGCAGGACGTGCGCGATCGTGTGGCGACGGTGGTGCGGGAATTGCCGCGCGACATGGACGCGCCGACGATTTCTAAGTCCGACACCGATCAACAGCCGGTTCTCTCGCTCACCATTTCAGGCAATCGCCCGCGCCGCGAACTGACGGAAATCGCGGACAAGATCATCAAGACGCAGATCGAACGTTCGCCCGGCGTCGGCGAAGTCAACGTAGTCGGTGGTCTGGAGCGCGCCATCAACATCTGGGTGGATG
>CALAYC010000300.1 GCA_937894935.1 uncultured Verrucomicrobiota bacterium | reverse complement strand
TCTGCCGGTGATCACCGATTTGAACATGGCAAAAAAACTCCGCCTGTCATGTGGCATGAACTGGCCACCGTCAGCGAACTGGAGCAGTGGCGGAATCGGTTTCACAATATTTCACCGATCCTTCCGCTCCTACTTCCGTAAAAATTTCGCCACCGCTTCGGTGCGGGTCTGCACGTGCAGCTTTTCATAAATGCGGCGGATGTAATTGCGCACCGTGTGAATGCTGACGCCCAGTTGATCCGCGATCTGCTTGTATGCCAGCCCTTCCGCCAGCCCTTCCAGAACCGAACGTTCGCGCTGGGACAAATCCGCCGCTCCGTCTTCGCGCGGCGGCGCGGCCTTGAACGAATGCACCACTTTGCGCGCAATCGAAGCCGACATCGGCGATCCGCCGTTAATGACGTCTTCAATCGCTTCGATCAATTTTTTCGGCGACATCCGCTTCAACAAATAGCCGCTCGCTCCTGCGGCCAGAGCGCGAAAGATTTTTTCCGAATCTTCAAACACCGTGAGCATCACCACCTGCGCATCCGGCATGAGCGCGGTGAGTCGTTGCACGCATTCGATACCGTCCATGCCACCGAGATTGATGTCCATCAGGATGACATCCGGCTTGTCTTGCGGCAGGTGCAGCAACGCTTCCTCGGCGCTCGCATAGCTACTGACACATTTAATATTGCCCGCCGCCGCAAGATAACCGCCAATGTGCTCCCGCAAATCCGCTTCGTCATCCACGATTGAAACTGTGATGATTTTCTTCATGTCTTTCTGGCTACTGCCGGCGGTAACGGAATCCGCAACGTCACCGTTGTCCCGCCGCTTTCCGCCTGGCTGCGAATTTCAAATTGCCCGCCCACGTCCGCCAGGCGTTGCCGGATATTCCGCAATCCATTACCTCCACGTGTTCCGGGCGGAGGCCGTCGCACTGCGGCCGCATTTGGATCAAATCCGCGGCCATTATCCGTCACGATAATCTCAAACTTCCCTGCTTTAACGGCCATCTCAACCCGAACCTTCGTCGCCCCCGAATGTTTCAATACATTGTTCAACGTTTCTTCGAACGCGAGAAACAGATTGTGCCGGGTCTCCGAAGACACGGGATGATGCGCAATCGCCTGCGGCAAACGCAATTCGCACTCCACGCTCGTGTTCTGGAAATATTCATCGGCGTAATGACTCAAATAAGCCGCCAGATGTTCCAGCGTATCGTTGCGCGGGTTCACCACCCACACAATTTCATCCATCGTTTGCAACAATTCGCGCGACGTCTCCGCAATTGACTCAATCTTTCCGGCCAATGGGCCATCGGAATTGGCGTCCACTCGCGCGTGTTCACTGAGAAACGATATCTTCGTCAGCTTCGAACCAATCTCATCGTGCATGTCGCGCGCAATCCGCATGCGTTCGCGTTCGAGCGCCTGCTGTTGTTCCAGTTTGGCCAGCGCGTGCCGCAAACGCCGATGCGATACCATACGCACGATTCCCGAAACCATTCCAACCGACGCCCCCGCGTACAATGCAATCATCCACGGTTGCAGATAAAACGGCGTCGGCACTTCGAACGAAAACCTCGTTGCCGCCTCCTGCCACGGTCCCTCTGACGTGCGCGCTGCGACGCGAAACGTATAACGCCCGTATGGCAACCGCCCGTACCGCGCCAAACGTGTCGTGTTGTTATCCACCCAATCGGTGTCAAAACCCTCCAGCTTATGACGAAATCGCGCCTTCTCCGGCGCCGTGAACGCCAACGCCGTGTACTCAATTTCCAACGACCGCACGTCATTGGGCGCTTTCAGCACCCCGGTGTTCATCGCAGGTGACCACGCAGCGCTGCGTAAAACCGGGAATGGTTCGCTGCCGTTGAACGCCACGCTTTCGATGTAGATTGCCAGCGGACCGGCTTCAATTTCCGGCCGGCGCGTATCCACGTTCAACAATCCCTCCGTCGTCGCAAACCACAATCGTCCCTCCGGCGCCAGCAAAGCGCGTTTTCCTCCGGTAACGGTAGATGACTCCGACGTCGTCCGCGCTTCAACAATCATTTTCCCCACCAACGGCGACTCCGGATCAGCCAATGATTTTTCCAGCACGCCGCGCCCGATGCGATAGACACCCACGCCGGTCACGAGCCACAGATTACCGCCGTTGTCTTCTACAATCCCGGCGATGTAATTGCTCGGCAATTGCGAAGCCGTATTCCACGTCGCGCTGGCGCCACCGGCAATGCAGATTAATCCTCCTCCTGCCGTTCCTGCCCACAGACGATCATTTGTGTCTTCATACAAAACCAGAATCGGTCGCTTACCACTGTGTTCGCCCGATTGAATCAACACAAAGCGCTGCCCCTCGCCGCGCAAAATCGAGCCGTCTTCCGTTCCCAACCAAAGCCCACCGCCAGATGCCGGAATCATCGCGGTCACCGCCGCACGCGGCAAACCTGACCCCACATCAATGCGCGCCAGATTGGTAACGTTGAAACCATGCAACGTTCCCGCCTCCGTGCTGGCCCAAATATTTCCGGCGCTATCCAGACACGTGGCCAACACCTGATCGTCCGCAAGTCCGTTCGCTGTCGTTATCTGGATTCCCTGTCCGTCGCGCAACCCATACAGACCGCCGCCGCGGACATCCGCCCCGACGCCTCCGCCGAAGCGACCGGGGCTCCTCGCG
>CALAYC010000299.1 GCA_937894935.1 uncultured Verrucomicrobiota bacterium | reverse complement strand
GAAACTCCCGAAGTTTCTCCGCCGGACCGGAATTGCTTTCCGGACTCGAGCTGTGCAGATGCCAGGTTTGGAATCCATGCGCCCGTGCCGCAAGCACGTCGTTGTCGAGCCGGTCGCCGACGACCAACGCTTCGCCCGGACTGATATGGCGCGCTTCGAGTCGAATCCGCACCATCTGAAACACGTGCGGATCGGGTTTGCTGAATCCGTTTTGAAACGACCACACGCGCAAGTCGGTCGGAAAGATACTCAGATCCAACCCACCGGTTTTGAGCAATGTCTCCAGCTCCCGCAACGTGTACGCCTGCGCGTTCGATGCGATGCCCAGCGTGCACCGTTTATCCAGCAACCAGCGCAACACCGGAATCATTCTCGGCATCATCGTGAGCGTGCGACCCAATTGTGTCTGTTGATAAATGAATTCGTCCTGCGCTTCCGGTTTGAGTTTCGCGAAAGCCGGGATGACCTCGGCTACAATCGACGGCCAGAGGATTTCCGGTTTTGGAACACCACGCGCATGCGCGGCGTTGTGCCGCATCGTGATAGCGCGATTGCAGGCAACAGAAAATTCGAGGCGACTCAGCGCCGGCGGTTGCTTGAACGTTTCCTGAAGCAGATTGCGCCACAGCTCATCGGCTTTCGCCGGCGGCGGACCGACCTGCATCAACGTCCCGTACACATCAAAAACAACCGCGCGAATCTTCATGTCTCGGTGGCCCATAAAAGGGGATACAGATTGGCGGCGCAAAGTTTTTTTTCCAACAGCGCATGTTGCAGCGCTCCCGGCGATGGCTTTGCGTCCGCGGTTGTGGTCGCTGCCGCGAGCCGCGCAAACTTCCGCGCGTAGGTCTCGCCACTCAGCCAGTGATCCGCGTGTCGCGGCCAGGCGGTGACTTCCAACTCCCCTGTCGCCGCCCGCTCACGCCATTTGATGAGGAACGGATTCAATCGCGCGCAACGTTCCCAGGAAACATCGGTCGGTTGTGCCAACACTTCCAATTGCGCAGTCAACGTCAGCCGACTGAACGGCACAACCGTGGCGGATTTCGACTCGAGCACAACGGGCGTTGCGACCGATTGGCGCACTCCTTCCGGCAAACCTTTTCGCCAGTTCGCAAAAAGTTTTCGCTGCCGACTGACCTCCGCTTTCCAGTCAAACAAATCGGTCGTCACTTTGATTTCCTGATAAGCTTGCGGAAGTCGGAATCCAAATTTACGCAAGTCCGGCGCGACGTTCGGAAGATTTCGTGCAATCAGCGGTCGCCCTGCCGCGGCGGCTTCGAGATACGGCAAGCCGAAACCTTCCTGAATCGAAGTCAGCAACACCGCTTCGCTCGCCGCGAGTAATTCCGGAACACTCGGTTTCCCGGATTCGTCCCCTTGCAAGACTCCGAGGCGAAGTTGATAATGAGCCTGATTCGCCACGCGTTGCAGTCGGCGATAGTAATCCATCTCGTCCGCTGAACTCACGCCGCCCGTCGTCACAAGCCACGCTTCGGGTCGCAACCACCGCGTCAGCAACAGCGCTTCGGCGACATTTTTTCTCCGTAACAAACGACACGGCAAAATCCAAATGGGTGCGCCGCGTTCGCCCAGCGTTGTTTCTATCCAACGACTCGCCGCTCGCACGGCATTGCGCGACGGCGGCGTCTGGCGCGGCACGGGATTCGGCAACCACGCCGCAGCGGCGGACAATTGCTCCTTCAAGACCGAACCATCCTCGGAATTGATTCCGGCGTGACGGATTTGCGCGCACTTGGGAAATGTGGCATTAGCCACCTGCATCAGATTACGGAATCCGAGTTGGCGAATTTCCGGCCACCGCCGCCAACGATTGTCGAACCACCAATCGTGATGATGCGAAATGAGCGGAATGTCCCGCGCGACACAGGCGCGCGCGAGTTCCCGCGAAAGCAATAGATTCCGACCGATGCCGAGATTGTGCGCCCAGACGAGACAATTCTCGTGGTGCGCATCGCGGAACAAACGATTCAGCCCGGCAACAACTTGCCGTTGAATTTCAGCCGGCGGAACTTTCTGCTCAGATGTGTAATTGAAGGACTTTTCACGACGAATAATCAGCGTCGCCGGTCGGATCAACGCGGCGAATTGCCGATTCCATTTCTCGTCATCCGCCGAACCGCATGCCAAGGTGACGGTGGTGACGTGTTGGAGTTCGCGCACTAGATGTGGAGTGGCCAGTTCAATAACGCGCCGGATGCCACCAGGACGCAAATGATAGTGGACAATAACCAGATTCACAAATTTCAGGGCGGCAAAAAAATCTTATGCCGTTTGAAATCGGAACTTGTCACAGTCGCGTGCGAACCGCCATAACTTTCCCGATTATGTCAGACTTTTTCCAAACTGGCGCCGTGGCGACGTTGCACCGTTTAGGCCCACCGAACCTCGCGCGCATGGAAACGGAGCTGCACGAGTTCTCGCAGGAAACCCCCATCGGCCTGGTGTTGCCGTGTCATTCCCGGGAACTGGGCACGAAAGCGCTGCGCGGAATCGTGCGGGAATTGCGCAACGTCCGCTATCTGAAACAGATCATCGTGGGCCTTGATGGGGCGTCTTTGCGTGACTGGCATCGCGCCCGGAAATTTTTCTCCCAATTACCCCAAAACCCGATCATCATCTGGAACAGTGGCCCGCGCATGCAGGCATTGTTCCGCAAACTGGAAGAAGCGGAACTGTCACCCGGTGAAAGTGGCAAAGGTCGCAACGTCTGGATTTGCTTCGGTTACGCTCTCGCCAGCGATCAGGCACGTATGTTGGCCGTGCATGATTGCGACATCATCACGTACAATCGCGAATTACTCGCTCGATTGTGTTACCCCGTCGCACACCCGGCACTCGGCTTTGACTATTGCAAAGGTTATTACGCTCGCGTGACCGACAAGTTGAACGGTCGCGTCATGCGATTACTTGTCACGCCGTTGCTACGTGCGCTCAAAACCATCGTCGGCCAACATCCTTATCTGGTTTACATGGATACCTTCCGCTATCCGTTGGCGGGCGAGTTTTCCCTCGACCTCGATCTCGTGCGTCGTGTTCGCATTCCGCATGATTGGGCGTTGGAACTCGGGTTATTGGCAGAAGTCTTTCGCAACAGCGCGCCCCGCGCTATCTGCCAGTCGGAATTGTGTGATAACTACGACCACAAGCATCAGGAACTTTCCCCGCGCGACATGGAGAAAGGCCTGAACAAGATGGCGGTAGATATCGCGAAGTCGCTCTTCGGCCGCATGGCCGCGGAAGGTATCAAACTGGACATGGGATTGTTCGATACGCTCCTCAGTGCTTACGTGCGACAAGCCGAAGATACGTTGCGATTTTACTCAGCGGACGCCGTGATGAACGGATTGCGCTATCCGCGTCACGATGAAGAAAACGCCGTGGCAACCTTCGTTAAATCTATCCGGGCCGCCGCACGCATTTATCTCGAAGAACCGATGGGCGTTTCGCTGATTCCAAACTGGAACCGCGTGCAATCAGCTTTGCCTGATTTCTTCGACGACCTGAATCGCGCCGTAGAGTTGGATAACAAAGCAGATTGAATCTGCCTGAAAGCAACGATACGCGCGCCGTCATTTCGTTGCCGCGCCGAAACAGTAAATCGTTCCGTCGTCGCTCCCGATGACAATTTTTCCATCCGCCACCGCCGGTGAAGCCTCCAACGGTTGGCCGATTTCATAAGACCACAGTTCTGTTCCATCGGCGAGTGACACGACATACACCCGCCCATCGTGCGAGCCCACCACGACTTTGTCGTCACACACCACCGGCGAACTATCTACTTTGCCGCGCGTCGCAAAACTCCAGATCGGTTTACCTTCGGCGCGATTGACGCAGTGCAGCTTTTTGTCGCGGCCACCAAAGACGACGCGATCTTCAATAATCGCCGGCGACGAAAAATAAGGAAATGAGCGATCGCGAAACAACCAACGATTCGTGTTAGCGCGCAGATCAACGCAGAGAAATAAATTCTCGTAGTGACCGAAATAGGCGCAACCATCCGCCAACGCCACCGACCCGGCAATCGGCGCGCCAATTTCATTACTGTAAGCGAGACTGCCATTAGTCAACGCGATGGAATAGAGAACGCCATCGCAACCGCCAAAAGTCGCGAGCCCATCCGCCACCGCTGGAGCGCCATTGATGTAGTTGCCGGTTTCAAACACCCAATTGCTGCGACCGGTTTCCGCATCGAGACAATACAGACGATAATCATAGCTGCCGACGAGAAGATTGGTTTTGGTCGCACCAGAAACATCACTCGCAACAAACCAGTTTGGTGCGCTGATAATTTTATCCTCCGTTTCGAACTTCCAGAGCAACTTCCCTGTTGCCACATCCAACGCGTAGAAGTTCGCGTCATTCGCACCGAAGTACACCTTGCCATTCAGCACCAGCGGCGACGACTCCACGGCATCGCTGTTGGTGAAGGCCCAGAGTTTTTTTCCGGAAGAAAAATCCAATGCATAAAGGTTGCGATCGTTCGAACCGACAAAAACGCGGTTGCCGACAATTGCCGCAGAGGACTTGACTGGTCCAGCGGTTTGAAAGGACCACAACAAGGTCAGTTGCGCCGGAAGTTTTCCTGAAGCGATTCCGGTCAACGCCGGTTGCCCGCGATACATCGGCCAATCAGCCGCCGACATACTCAACGCGAGTCCGATTGCTAACGCTAAAATTCCCCATACTGATAACCGCTTTGATTTCACCGCCCCAGTATGACGTAAAAACTTCGGCGCGCAAATCTCTCCAGCCGAGTCACGCGCATCAGCCGCCTTCAAGGCTTCGCTGAAAAACCCATTTCGCGCAGCATTTCTTGCCCTGCTGAAGAGAGTACGAATTCAATGAATGTTTTGGTCGGTTGAGTCTCGCTCGCTTTGTTGGTGTAAAAGCGAAGAACGCGCGCGTAAGGATACGTGCCGCTGTGCACCGTCGTGTCGCTGGCTTCGACGCCATCAATGGTCACCGCTTTGACGCCGGGCGATTTGGCCATCACAAATCCGACATAGCCGATGCCATTGTTGTCAGCGGCTACGCTCTTCGCCAGATCTGTATAACTCACCGCGAGTTTCGGATGCGGTGCGTAATCCTCATTGTTCATGGCGATTTCTTTGAACCCGAGATACGTACCGGAAATCGGATCGCGCACGTAAAGATGGATTTCCGCATCCGGCCCGCCGACATCGCGCCAGTTCTTTATTTTGCCGGTGAAAACTTCATGCACCTGCGCTTTGGTAAGATTGCCGACCGGGTTGTTAGCGTTGACGATGACGGCGACACTGTATGCGCCAATGACGTACTCGTTCATCTCCAGATTGGCGTCCTGTGCGAGCTCAAGGTCAGCCTGAATTGCCGGACGCGACGCCGCGGCAATATCACATTTTCCCACCCGCAACGCCGCCATCCCGTAACCGGTCGCTTTGGTCTCCACATCAAAATTGATTTGCGGATGCTGCTTTCTGAATTCAGCAATCAACCCTGGCGCAAGCTCCTCGCCGATTGTATTTGAGCCGCGAATTACAATGGTATTCACCGGTGAACTGCTCGTCGGCCCGGCGACAGGAGTCGGCGCATTCCCCGGGCAACCGCATAACAGCAAACTCAGCGGCACCAGCGCGACATAGCGGGAACAAATCTTCAACGATTCCGGTAAAGCAAAGCGGGGCAGAATTTTCATAATGGTCAGGTGAAGCGGATTGATTGCGACAACGTTTAGATTCTCACGCAAATATTTGCAACCCAACAAAACATAAATGCTTTGTCCGGAAACCCACTCAGTCACGTGAAGTTGATGTTAACCTGCCACCGCCGCATTTCTTCGAAAAGGAAGCAAATTTATTACCTTGGGAACCGGGAGACCCCCTCAACATCACTGTAGTAAATTAACCAACCTGCAAAATTCCGGGAGCAACATGAATTTGCTTTGCTCCTTCGCAGTCTGCCAATACCGACGCGATTCCAAGGTTAATTGATGAATGAAATCGCATTCACGCTCTCGGGCACAGACAGTGCTTGAGGAAACGAACGCAATGAACGGAGCGAAAAACTATTATAAGAGGCAATCAATTTTCGTCGCCTTCGCCCCTGCGGAAAATCGCCATCCGTCCGGCACGTTGTTGCCACGGAATTGTTAATAAATTATCGGGATAATCGCTTGCAATTTATAAGCGTCTCCCTAGAGTCGAGGCCAACGAAAAACCGAAGTCGTAACGGATGCGGTAAAGAGGAACTGCGTCCCCCAGAACAAACCAGTCAACACATTCTCCGGCTTTTTACATGCGTCAATCACCCGGGATTCCTGCGCCAGAACAATCGCGAGCGTTCACACTGATCGAACTTCTGGTCGTTATTGCCATCATCGCGATTCTCGCGGCCATGCTCTTACCCGCGCTATCGAAAGCGAAGGCGAAGGCGCAAAGCGTCAATTGCTTGAGCAACATGAGACAATGGTCCTTGGGTTTCCGGCTTTATGCGGAAGACTATGGCGATCAAGTTCCCGAAGAAGGTAACACCGCCGCTCCGATTACCGATACCACCAGTGGAAATGATCCCGAGGCGTGGTATAACTCTGTCCCGTTGTTCATCGGGCAAAAGAAGCTGCGAGATATGTATGTAGCCGCTCCGGTGAATCCCCCCCTCCCGGGAAGCCGCACGATTTTTTCTTGCCCTAGCTGTCCGGCCCCCAACAACTCCGCAGCGCCGTATGCCAATCCACCCAATGTTGCCCGCGCATTTTTTATGTATGGCGAAAATGGTCGGGTTTGTGTGAACCGCTCCACTCGCGCAACCGGTGTCCCGCAAACAAAATTCACCACGTTCAAACGACCCACTGACACTATCTTGGTAGCTGAAGTGGACCCCAATTCATCTAACAATACCAGTCCGGCCCAATCGAACGTCACTGGACAGTACGCGGTCGCCCGTCATGAAAAACGAGGCAATTTCGCGATGGGCGATGGAAGCGCACGCGCGGCACGCACCAACGATTTCTTGCGCACCAGCACGGAATCAAATGACGCAGCAGCCGAATGGGCGGTTCAACGTCTGATGTATTGGTATCCCAACGAGACCACGCGCAACTAGTTCTTCGCGGATCAAGGGTTGCTCGAGGGAAAGCAGGTCAACGTATTTTCCGAAATCAGTCCGACAACAGAAAGGTAAACACATGAAAAAAAGGTCATTCTCTGCAGCCATCCTGACAACGATGGCGTTAAGCATCACCTCGTCGCAGGCGATCAGCATCCTGAGCGACGATTTTGATTATCCCGATGGCGCCATCGTGGGCGCGTCCGGTTCGCCATGGCTTAACAATTCGGGAAATGCTGGCACCGCCGTTGTCACCAACAGTGAACTGGTCTTGTCCACCTCACGAGCTGAAGATATTGCCGCGCCGTTGTCGGGGGGACCTTACGCTACTAACGGTCCCATTCCTGCCGTTTATTCGAAATTCACGGTAAGATTCACCGGCCTGCCAACGGTTGGAGGCTCCTACTTCGCCCACTTCAATGGCGAAGCCGCACCGCCCAGTGCGACGCTACATCGAGCTCGCATCTGGGCCAGCACTACTAACGCTTACGAAGGCACTGTAGTTCCGACCGGTAAGTTTCGTCTCGGTATCGGCAATAGCTCTTCCGCCTCCGCAGCGACTGCTCAATACGATTTGGATCTCGATACCAATGTCACTTATACGGTTGTTACCCGACTGGAACTTGCCAGCGGCGCTTCAACGTTGTGGATTGACCCCGTAGATGAATCCTCGCCGAGCGTAACAGCCGCGGATTCGATCAACCCATTGATCAATGCGACCTACTACTCGTTCCGCCAAGCGTCGGGCATAGGCACTATCGCTATCGATGGATTGCGAGTCGGAACACAATTTTCAGACGTTGCCGGGGCCAATACTGCGCCTGGAATCACCGCTGTTCAGGATCAATCTATCCCGGCCAATGGGACTGTTGGCCCGCTCTCATTCACTGTGTCGGACGTTGAATCAGATCCCTCCACACTCATTGTTACAAGCGCTTCCTCCAATCCCGCTCTGATTCCGAATTCAGTTCCCAATATCGTCCTGGGTGGCACCGGTGAAGATCGCACAATTACGATTACTCCGGCAGAAGGAGCTGAAGGTTCTGCGGTCATCACTTTGACTGTCACCGACGGGGTCAATGAAGCTTCAACTTCATTCCGCGTGACTGTTGGAGCTCCGTACATCACTCCGATTGCCAATCAAATCACGGTTTCTAACGTGCCTACCGCAGCAATTCCGTTCACCATCGGCGATGCTGAAAGCCCGCTGGACAGCCTGACTCTGACCGTTGCATCGTCCAATCCGACTGTGTTACCGACAGAAAACATCGTCCTCGGTGGATCAGGAGCAAATCGCACGATCACACTGACCCCTGCGGCAGATCAAATCGGGGTTACTACGATTACAATCTCCGTTGCTGATGCCTTTAATACCAATAGCTCGGTATTCCGACTTTCAGTTTCACCGGAGTTAGGACTGCTCTTTTCAGATGATTTTGCTTACGAAAACTTTATCATCCCGAATGCCCTGCTAAACGCAGACGGCAGCCCTTGGGTTCACTCCAGCGGAACGGTTTTCTTCGAAATGCAGGTGACCAATGGAACCGCTTACCTGACTTCGCAACAAACGGAAGATCTGGCGGCTCCGCTTGCCAACGGTCCTTATCCGGCAGCCAATGCCGTGGTGTTCTACAGCGGCTTTATCATCAAGTGTACTTCGCTGCCGACCCAATCGGGATCGGGAAGTTATTTTGCGCATCTCAAAGATTCTGGCACTACGTTCCGCGCCAAAGTTTTTGCTGAGACGAACAACGCCGCTCCCGGCAAATTCCGTTTGGGCATCTCGAACAACGGCAACCTTTCAACCCAGTTCCCTCAGGACTTGGATTTGAACGTGAATTACACTGTTGTAACTCGTTACAATTCAGGAATCGGCGAAGCCACCCTTTGGGTTAACCCCATCCAGGAATCGAGTTCGTATGTAACGGGCACCGACGCTCTGCAAACCTCTCCCGTGGAGTTTTTCCAACTCCGCCAGGACAGTGGCTTTGGAGAAATTGAATTCAGCCGACTCCGCGTAGCAACTTCATTTGAAGACGTGTTGCCTCCAACCACTACGCCAACCCCTATCCCTCTGACAATTGAACTTATCGGTACCGATCTACAGCTCACTTGGAGCAACCCGCAGTTCACCCTCCAAGCTGCTCCGTCAGCAACTGGCACGTTCACTAACGTCCCGGGTGCGACCAGCCCCTACACGACGCCCGCTGACGGAGAACAACGGTACTTCCGTTTGATCTATCCCTGATCAACCAAACCGAATCTGATTACGCGAGGGCGGCCATTCATTTGGCCGCCCTTTTTGTTTTGCATCCGGAGCAAATCTTTTCACAATGCGCGCATCAACCGGTTTTGAGAATGGTTATGGGGATACGGGTAAAACGAGATCGGGTCTTGGGTCCGGGGTTCACGCTCATCGAACTGCTGGTAGTCATCGCCATCATTGCCATCCTTGCGGCGCTTTTGTTACCGGCATTCAGTCACGCGAAGGAAAAAGCCCGAACCACGGTTTGCCTAGAGCCTGTACTTAACTTTTGCCGAACAGAGCGGCAAGCATGAGAGTGGCAA
>CALAYC010000298.1 GCA_937894935.1 uncultured Verrucomicrobiota bacterium | reverse complement strand
TCCGCGAGGTTGAGCCGTGCTTTAACCCACGGAGTTTGTAGCGGGACGAATTGGAAACCTTGGCGGAGCAGGGGGCGTTCGCCCCGGCGCACCCAGCGGAGGCAGAGCTCACATTCGCCGTCGTAACACACCCAGGCGGCGGTGGGCTGTTTAACGATGCTGTCTGTCATTTCTGCATTCACAGAAATAGCTCCTGAAATAAAAAGGCGGGAATCACCCGCCGATGCCCAAGAGTTTCCGGATTTTGTCGCCTGCTCTCACAAACTTGGTCAATGCGCCGGTGGGCCATTGGCGGACCTGACCGTACCAGGCGGTGGTCAGGTCAAAAAAATCTGCCAACTCTTTCAATTTCTCTTCCGTGTATTCGTCCGTCTCCTTGTCTTTGTTGGCTTCGGCAACGCATTCGCGGAGCAGGGCAACGGTTGGATCTATTTCGCGTTTTTTGCGTTCGTCTAACACCACGCGAAACATTTCCCAGACGTCCTTCATGCTCTCGAAGTGGTCACGTGAATCGCCGAGAACGTGAACGCGTTTAACAATCCTCCAACCCTGAAGTTCCTTGAGGCTGTTGCTGACGTTTGAGCGAGCGACGCCAAGCGTTTCAGTGATCTCTTCCGCGTGGAGCGGCTGGGGCGCAATAAACAGCAGCGCGTGAATCTGGGCCACGGTGCGGTTGATGCCCCATTTCGTGCCCATTTCGCCCCAATGCAGAATGAACTTTTGCTGAACCGGACTTAATTTACGCATTGTTTCTAAAATTTCTGTTTAGACAGAAAATATAGAAAGAATGCCGTTTGACAAATTTTTTTGAAAAAAATCAGGCAGGTGTTGCTGCTTGTAACTCATGATTGAGCACGGAAAGGCAATAGATCGCTGCGGTGTCACTGCGTAAAACCAGCGGTCCTAAGGTGATTGGCTGCGCTCCCCGGGCGATAATCTGCTCCATTTCCGCCGGAGTAAAATCACCCTCGGGTCCGACCCAAACAGATGCCGCAGTTGGTAATTCGCCATTTGTCTTGTGGAAATCAGCGACGACGTCGCGCAGATGGCGGGTGTTGCTTTGTAGCGAAGCGACCACTGAAAGCGCTTCGGTTTTCGGACGAGCCAGGAATTGTTTTAGCGGCTGTGGCGGTTCAATTACCGGCAGCCATGGCGAGCCACATTGCTTGATCGCTTCCAACGCAACCGGTAGAAGTTTCGTCACCTTATCAGCGGCTGATTTTTCATCCAATTGGCTGACGACCCGTTCCGTGAGCAGTGGAACAATGCGTGCGACTCCGAGTTCGGTGGCTTTTTGCACGATGTAATCCATCGCCTTCGGTTTGGGTAGCGCTTGAAGTAACGTGATTCGACAAGGCAGAGGAGGCGAAAAGGTTTTATTGCGAACAGCGAGTTGCACCGACTTTTTGCTGACGGTTGTAATTTCGCAGTCAAATGTATGACCGACGCCATCGAGCACAACTACACGGTCACCCGGTTGCAATCGGAGCACGCGCGCCGCATGGTGCGCTTCACTGTCAATCAATTCCAGCGTCGCGCTCTGGCATTGTTCGGGTGGAAGATAAAAGCGATGCATAAATCTCAAACCGCGAACTGTGCCGAAGAATTAACTCCAATCAGCGGAAGAAGCTCTTGGCTTTCTCAAAAAAGCTCTTGCTGATCGGGTTGACGTTTTCGTCACACGCTTCAGCAAATTCCTGCAACTTGGCTTTCTGATGACTGGTCAACGAAGTCGGCACTTCGACCGTGATACGCACATGCAAATCGCCGTAGCCGTAACCTTGAAGATTTTTTACGCCCTTGCCGCGCAACCGGAACATGGTTCCCGGCTGAGTTCCGGCTGGGATTTTTATCGTCGCGTTCCCGGTCAATGTCGGCACTTTAATTTCTGCGCCTAATGCGGCTTGCACAAAACTCACCGGCACTTCGCAAAGCAAATCATCGCCGTCGCGTTGAAAAATTTCATGCGGCTTGAGATGCAGCACGACGTAGAGATCGCCGGGCGGACCACCACGCAAACCGCTTTCGCCATTGCCGGAAGAGCGCAGCCGCGAACCGGCGTCCACTCCCGCAGGGATGCGCAGCGTGATTTTGGTGGTGCGATCTTTGCGTCCGCTGCCATGACAACCGCGGCACGGCTTTTCGATAACCCGTCCTGCGCCCTGACAATGCGGGCAGGTTTGAGCGATGCTAAAAATGCCGCGCGAAGTAATGACCTGACCGCGACCGTGGCAGGTGTTGCAGGTGCGGGTTTTGGACCCTGGTTCACTACCGGTGCCGTCGCAATTATCACAGCGATCCGGCTTGGTGATGGAGATTTCTTTTTCGCAACCGAGCGCCGCTTCCTCAAACGTTATTTCAAGATCGTAACGCAGGTCATTACCGCGTTGCGGTTGAGTCGGATCGTTACGCGCGCCGCCGCCGAAAAACTCGTCGAAGATGCTGCCACCACCGCCGAAGACATCGCGGAAGATATCGAACGGATCGTGGAATCCACCGCCAGCGCCGCCACCACGTGCACCGCGCATCCGCGGATCGAACGCATTATGGCCGTATTGATCGTAGGCGGCGCGTTTTTGCGGGTCGCTCAACGCTTCATAAGCTTCCCCAAGTTCTTTGAATTTTTCCTCGGCCGTTTTATCGCCGGGATTCTTATCGGGGTGATATTTAACTGCGAGTTTGCGGTACGCTTTTTTAATTTCCTCAGCGTCTGCGTCTCGCTTGACGCCGAGGACTTCGTAGTAATCGCGTTTGGCCATCTGATTAAAAAATCAAAACCGAGAAACAACTTTCGGAACCTGAACGTCCGCAGGCTTGGTGCTTACTTTGCGGCGACCGGAGCTTTCGCAACGACGACCGTGGCCGGGCGGAGCAGGCGATCACGCAATTTGTATCCTTTGCGTAACTGCTGCAGGACGATCCCTTCCGCGACGTCCTTCGATTCCTGCTGCGACACGGCTTCGTGAAAATTCGGATCAAACGGTTTGCCCGTGGCGTCAATTTCTTCCAGCCCGTTATCAATCAGGACTGTCTTCAATTGCGTATGAATCATCGCAACGCCGTCCTGCAACGATTTCAGTCCTTCGGCGGAACTCGATTGAGTTGCGGCGATCGCCATTTCAAAGTTGTCGAGCACGGGCAGGAGTTTTTCCAGGAGACTTTCGTTGGCGTAACGAATGGCATCCTGCTTTTCGCGCGCGGTGCGTTTTTTGAAATTGTCAAAATCTGCCGTAGTGCGGAGCAGGCGTTCCCAATTTTCATTTGCCTTGGCAGCTTGCGCCTGCAATTCGGCAATCTGTTCCGGAGTCAAAGTGGGAGCAGTAGCGGTTTCGTTGCCGGGCGTTTCCGCGGCAACATCAACCGATGCCGCGGCTTCTGCTGCGGCCTGGGCTTTTTCGTCGTTGTTTTTCATCTGCGGCAAACGTTTTTCAAAATGTAAATAAACAAGGTCATCTAGATTAAACGAACGCGGGCGAATGGCGCAATCCCCATCATGATTGCGTAGAATCAGGCGGCCCGCAAAAAGGAAAAAGCCGCAGCCGAAAAAAACGGCGGCGGCGGTGAAATGAGAACAGCTTCAGCCGGCAATCGTTCCGATTTCCACCGGCTCGACGCTGACGCCGGTTTTCTCAAGCCACTTGATGGCGGCATTGACTTCAGCGCGTTCACCTTCGAGTTCAAGGCAGACGATGCCGATTTCATCCGTGACACTGGCCTGGCGAATATTGGTTACGAGTTTGAATTTCTGTCCAATCTGCCAGATGAGCGGCTTGGTGATAAGCTTAGGCGGATACATCAACCACAACCGCGTTTTCTGCTGCGTTTGCGCGGTAGTCCGAACGGATTTCTTTTTGGCGGCCATGAGCTGAAATGGTTTAATTGTCTTTCCTTCCTCACCTCGACCCTTTCCCCAAGGAGAAGGCGAATGTGAAGGCGAGTGGTTTCATTGATTTTTGGTGGGGCGAGCGTTCTCGCGAGCCGGCTCGTCAATGGCCTCGCTCCACCCGGAAGTTTCTAACCTCCCGCAATCGCCGGGATGATGCTCACTTCGTCGCCGTCCTTGAGCGGAGTTTGTGAATTTTGGAGGAAGCGGATGTCTTCCTCGTTCACATAGACGTTCACGAACCGGCGGACTTCGCCTTTTTCGTCCACGAGCCGCTCGGCGATGCCGGGGTAGCGGGACTGCAATTCCGTGATCGCCTCGCCAATAGTGGCGGCGTTGACTTCGACCAGCTCCTCGTTGTTGGTCAACTTGCGGAGCGGCGTTGGGATTCGAACTTTCTTTGCCATAAA
>CALAYC010000297.1 GCA_937894935.1 uncultured Verrucomicrobiota bacterium | reverse complement strand
TTGATTGAACGCACCATTCAAGTGAGTTGGCAGCATCGCGTGTTGTTCACGGATGGGGTCTTCGATCCGGCGAATCCTGTGCTTCGCGATAATCTGAGTCGCGATGAATTCGGTTCGCCACGGCGAGCATTGGTGGTGTTGGATGAAGCGCTCGCCGCGGCGCGATCGGATCTGAGCGCAAGAATCGAAAATTATTTTCGTGCGAGTCCGGACGCAGCCCGGCTTGTCGCGCCACCGATTCTCTGTCCCGGTGGCGAACAAACCAAGGCGTCGTGGTCCTCGGTCGCGGATTTGCACGCGGCGATTGATGCGCATCACATTGATCGGCATTCGTATTTGATTGCTGTGGGCGGCGGCGCGCTGTTGGACATGGCCGGGTTGGCGGCAGCGACCGCGCATCGCGGCGTACGACATATCCGAATTCCCACGACCACGCTCAGCCAGTGCGATTCCGGGGTTGGCGTGAAAAATGGCATCAACGCGTTCGGGAAGAAAAATTTCATCGGCACATTCGCACCGCCGTTTGCAGTGATTAACGATTTTCAATTCCTCGCAACGCTCAGTGCGCGGGATAAGCGGGCGGGTTTTGTGGAAGCGGTGAAAGTTGCGTGCATTCGCAGTCGGGAGTTTTTTGAAGAATTGGAACGTGACGCGGTCGCGCTGGCTGAGTTTCAATCGGAACCGATGCGGCGGTTGATTCGTCGTTGCGCAGAATTGCACCTGGATCATATCGCGAAGAATGGTGATCCATTTGAGTTCGGTTCGGCGCGACCGCTGGATTTCGGGCACTGGGCTGCGCACAAGCTGGAGCAACTCTCCGGCTTTATGCTGCGACACGGGGAAGCGGTGGCCATCGGAATCGCGTTGGATGTGATTTATGCGCGGCGCGCCGGATTTTTCAGTGTAGATGGGACGGAGCGGGTATTGCGTTTGTTGCAGACGTTGGGCTTTGAGTTGTTTCATCCGGATTTGCAACGCGAGGAACTGCTTCGCGGGCTGGAAGAGTTTCGCGAACATCTGGGCGGCCAACTCGCGATTACACTGCTACGCGAAATCGGCGTTGGTTTCGAAGTGCATCACATGGACGCGACGTTGATTCGTGCGGCGATTAGTGAGTTGAGAGAGCGTTTTGCAAAATGAAGCGCACGGCGGTTATCAATGTGGTGGGACTCTCCGAGTCGCTGCTCGGAGCACACACGCCGCGACTCAATGCGTTTCGCGCGCAGGGCGATTTGCGCTACATCGAACCGGCGTTCCCGGCGGTGACCTGCACGGCGCAATCGACTTATCTTACCGGGCTGCCTCCAGCGGAACACGGCATCGTGGCCAATGGTTGGTATCATCGCGAACTCGCCGAGGTGCAATTCTGGAAACAATCCAATCACCTCGTGCGCGGAAAAAAAATCTGGGAAGTGTTGCGCGAGACAAATCCCGGCTTCACGTGCGCAAAACTGTTCTGGTGGTACAACATGTATTCCAGCGCGGATTGGTCTATTACGCCGCGCCCGATGTATCCTGCCGATGGCCGAAAAGTTTTCGATATCTACGCGTGGCCGTTTTCCATTCGCGACGCTATTAAGCACGATTTAGGAGAATTTCCGTTTCCGGCATTCTGGGGACCGGCGGCGGGCGTGGATTCGCCGCAATTTGCCGCGGATGCAGTGTCAAAATGGATTGCCGAAGCGGCGAAGTGGATGGAGCGCAAGCACGCGCCGACGTTGAATCTGATTTATCTGCCGCATCTGGATTACAACCTGCAACGTCTCGGGCCGACGTATCCAGGCATTGCTTCGGATTTGCGTCGAATCGACGCCATTGTGGGAGACCTGATTGATTTTTTTGAGAAACAATCCGTGCAGGTCGTCGTCCTGTCTGAATACGGCATCAGCGCGGTGGATACGCCGATTCATCTGAATCGTCTGTTTCGCGAGCGCGGCTGGCTCACCATGAAAGAGGAACTAGGCTTGGAGTTACTCGATTGCGGCGCAAGTCGAGCATTCGCCGTGGCGGATCATCAGGTGGCGCATGTTTACGTGAATGACGCGTCAATTGCGCATGAGGTGCGCGCGTTGTTGGAGCGGCAGAGGGGCGTTGCGGAAGTCTGGGGCGAAACCGAGAAGGCGCAGCACGGGATAAATCATCCGCGGGCAGGGGATTTGATCGCCGTTGCGAAAGACCGTGCATGGTTCACGTATTACTATTGGCTGGAGGATGGTCGCGCGCCGGATTTTGCGCGTACGGTGGATATTCATCGCAAACCCGGTTACGACCCGGTGGAATTATTTCTCGATCCGAAGATTCCGCTGGTGAAAGCAAAAATCGCGTGGCGATTGCTGCAAAAAAAACTCGGTTTCCGGATGTTGATGGATGTCATTTCACTTGATGCGTCATTGGTAAAAGGATCGCACGGGGCGAAGCCGGCAGATGAACGCGAGTGGCCGGTGATTATAACGACTGCGAAGGAATCACTACCGTCAGGGGCGCTTGCCGCGACGGATGTTTTTCAATTGCTGAAAAAGATTTGTAGTGGGCGTTAAATACCGGGCAGGCAGTCATTGTTGCTGAATCCATTGCTCGTAAACGCGCTCACCGAAGTATTCATAGCCGCGGTTTTCGTGTGGCGTTCCAGTGAGCATTGCGTGGATAAAACCGTTTCGATCCACTTGAACGGTGTGCAGAATTTTTCGTTCAGGATTTTCTTTCAGAAAGAATTGAATTCGTCCGTCAACGGCGCGATGCGTTTGTAAACCGACGCTGTTGGTGTAGCTCGTGAAATGAAATTCGCGTCGCAGATCGCTCAACATCGCGTGGCTGCGTCCCCACGTGCCGCCGCGTTCGCTGACGAAGGTTTTTCCATCCAGCAACGCAATCGAGTCATGATAGGCGAGCACGCAGAGATAATTTGCTGACCGCTCTCTTTGGAGCGGAGCGCGACTGTGCTGAAAGCCAGTCGCTGCATTGGTCAAGTTGCTGCGGCTGGTCTGCGA
>CALAYC010000296.1 GCA_937894935.1 uncultured Verrucomicrobiota bacterium | reverse complement strand
CGTTCATCACTTGAACGCCTTTGGCCCACGCGCGTTTGGTGAGTTCGCCCTGCACCTGGAGTTCGCCGAATTGCGCCTGGTCGTTGGCGCCGGCAATCGAGCCGGGACGCAGGCCGTCACGCTGATGCCGATGATGATTTAATTCAACTGGGTTAAAACGTTTCAAATTTAACTCCCGTAAATAATTTCCGGAACTCGGTCAAATCAACTTGGCGGCAGCACGTCCGGGTAAGGTCCAAGAAACCGTTCGCCATTGAAATGAATCATGTGCTCCGGGTCTTCGGCAACCCACACTTCCGTCTCCCATGAAATCTGCGTCAGAAAACTCCGCATCACGTCGCGAGTCGAAAATGCCGTGACGAAAACCAATCCCGCCTTGCAACCAGCAAACAACTCTTTCAACTCCTTCCGCCGCTTGCCATCAACCGGCCCGGCACTGGTGACGGCCTCAATCAGCAACAGCCAATTTCGCTTCGTATCGTGAACCACCACGTCAGGCATCTTGGCTGGTGCGGGAATCTCCACGCCGAGCCGCCGAAGATAGTGCGCGTCGAGATGCAGGAACTTGTCCTCCGCATCGCCGATGTAAACGACCGTGCTACCCGCGAAGAAGCGTGGGTAGAATTTTTCGATGACTTTTTTGATGAGCTTCCGCTGACGCGCGGCAAACCGCTTTTGCCAGTTCGACAATTCGGGAACTGAATGTGCCCATACCAGCCCTGCCCGCACAAAGCCGTCGAGCGCATCCTGAACGTCTGCGGTTGTGAAGCTGCGTTTCATTCTCGCCCGTCCAATATCCGATTTTGGGTTATCCAATGCAAGCCGCATATCATCGCGGCGTGTCGAAGACCCGATACACCCATGCCGACGATGCCTTTCGCGAACTCCTGAAGGAGACGCGGGTCTCCAAGAACCTGACTCAGGCGCAACTCGCTGCCCGCCTCGGGCTGCCCCAGAGCTACGTGAGCAAATACGAGAGCGGCGAACGCCGCCTTGATTTCGTTGAAACCGTCCTCGTGTGTGAATCGCTTGGAATGAGCATCGAGGAATTCGCGGCGGCCTATTCAACCAAAGCAGGTAAATCGCGCCGGACAAAAGGCGGCTGAAGCCATGAAGGACGAATGGCCTGTCGAGTTTCAATCCGGTCAGAAAACCGCAAACACGGCAGCGGCAATCCTTGTCGCCAAAAAAGCAGGCTTCATCATTCCTACAGGCAAACAACGACAGAACCTTCTCGTTGCCTTCGCGAAGAAGGGCAAGGTCGTCTATGGGAAAGCCTTCGATGTCGTCAAACTGTCCGGGCCTGTGGATTTGAACGACTTGGCCGAAGTCGAAAAGCACTTGGCGAAGATTACTGTCTTTGAAATCAAGTCCACGCGGAAAAAGCTACGCCCAGATTTCTCCGGCTATTTCTTTGGCCTGACGGCAGCGGAAGTCTTGGTCGCCCAAAGCCTGAAAAAGCAATTCGGCTTTGTTCTCGTCAACACTGGCACGCGCGAGCATATCGAAATGAGTTTGTCCGAGATCTTCGCCCGCGCGAAAGGCATCTACCCGACTTGGAGCATTTGCTTCTGAAGCGGCAGGGATAAATCAGCGGTGCGGTGTCGCGGCCCGGTTGGTCGCGGAGAAATTCTTTCGCTCGAAAATCCACGACGCGCCCTGTCGAAACCGACAAGCCAAGCTCAGGCAATGAAGTCGAAAGCCGCTGCATCGCGCGACGGGCTTGCTCGTGCTGGTCGTCAGCCGGCAGATGAATGAATTGCTCCGCGTCCTCCGGCGAAACAACCTCGCGGAAATCAACCGCGTGTTCAGTCACCGTGCCGCCATGTTCGCCGCTGCTGCTCGAAATGATGACCTGCCTGGGCTTGGGCGCGCCTTTTACCGCATGAAAGATGATGTTCTCCTGCAACACGGCGTCTCCGCTGAACGCGGCGGAGCGCGATTCAAAGACGTGCAATCGCCGCAGCGACATCGCTTTCAGGAAATCCTCTCGAAACGGTTTGAAATAAGGCCCGTTGCAAAAACTGCGCGGCGTGATGGCCACCATCTCACCGCCCTTGTCCAGCAAGCGAGTGACGAGCGCCACAAACCCCGCATAAAGATTGCTCGTCTCGATGCCCGCCGACCGCAGCAACAACCGCGTCGGCGAATCGCTGCGGATTTTCCGGTAGGGCGGATTGATAATGGCGGTGTTGAAGCGCGGCGATTCGGAAGTGAACAAATCGCCCCGCACCATCGGCACGGCGGCGGCGATGAAATCTTCGTTCAAAACTGTGGCAGAAAATGAAATGCCGGCCCGCTCGCACTCGCGGCAACAACCGTCGAGCCTGGCCCGCAACGGTTCAATCTGCGCCGCGTCAACCTCGTAAGCCGTGACGGAAATTCGTTTGGGCTTTCGCGCGGCGCGACATAACCGGCTAATCAGCGCGGCGGACAACGCACCCGCCCCAGCCCCGGCATCGAGCAAACGCATTTCGTTCCGGTGGATCTCGAACAACGACGCCATAAACTCCGCGATTGGATTCGGCGTCAGGAACTGCCCCAACTCGTGCTGCTTGTCCAAGGCGTCCGGCGATGCGGGGGCAACCGGCAAAAGCGTTGGCGCTTCACCGGCAATGACGTTCGGATAGATAGAGGCTGTTGTCACGAGCTCCCAGTTGAGAATATCCAGGTGACAGAGTTGCGTAAATCCCGCTCGCATGACTCCGGCGCGAACTGGCCGCGCCAGTCCCGCAACGCGGGATTGCTCCGCGTCTTGTTGACGACATCCGGCTTTTGCCGGTCGAGGGTTTTCATGTTCGTGACTGCATTCTATTGAGTCGTTCCCCACGATGCACGCCAGAACAAAACGGTATTGTTCGCGGCCTGCTTCACGATATTCTAATGCTGTGAAAGACGCGAAGAACACCGAAGTCGAAGTGCTCCCGGCCACGACGGACAAACGTGTGACGGTGAAAGAAACCGACTTCGCGCCGATGTTCGAGCGG
>CALAYC010000295.1 GCA_937894935.1 uncultured Verrucomicrobiota bacterium | reverse complement strand
GCTGTCAATCAGACCTGTATCACCAGTGCAAACACGCCTGGCTGCAAAACTTACTTGTGCGAGGACTCGTTGTTCTCGATCAGCTTGAGGTCGCTGCAATCATCCCTTCTGCGCTTCCTTTGCCCAGGTGTCTTTCAACGTGATGGTGCGATTGAAGACCAACTTCTCGGGTTTGGAATCATAGTCCAGCGCGAAGTAGGCGAGGCGTTCGAATTGATAACGTTCATTCGGTTTCGCGGCTTTCAGACTCGGCTCGCACTTGGCGGTAATGATTTCCAGGCTCTTCGGGTTCAGAACGGATTTGAAATCGCGGCCATCTTTTTCCGGTTCAGCTTCGGTGAAGAGGCGGTCGTAGAGACGCACTTCGGCGTCCACGGCGTGCGCGGCGCTGACCCAGTGGATCGTGCCTTTGACTTTGCGATTGGCAGTCGGGCCGCCGGTTTTGCTGTCGAGATCGGCGGTGCAACGCAACTCAGTGATGTTGCCGTTGGCATCTTTGACGACTTCTTCGCACTTGATGATGTAAGCGTATTTCAAGCGCACTTCGCCACCGGGTTTCAGCCGGAAGAATTTTGGTGGCGGAACTTCAGCGAAATCGTCGCGTTCGATGTAAAGTTCGCGACTGAACGGAACTTTGCGTTTGCCGGCGGTTTCGTCTTCCGGATTGTTCGTCGCGTCCAACTCCTCGACTTTGTCTTCAGGATAATTCGTCAGCACGACTTTGAGGGGACGCAACACGGCGAGGCGGCGCAGCGCGCGTTTGTTCAGATCTTCGCGAATGGCAAATTCCAACACAGCGACATCGGTGATGCCGTTGTATTTCGTGATGCCGATGTTGTAGGCGAAATTGCGCAACGCTTCGGGCGTGACGCCACGGCGGCGCAGACCGGAAATGGTGGGCATGCGCGGATCATCCCAGCCGGTGACGAGTTTTTCGTCCACGAGCTGCATTAGCTTGCGCTTGCTCATGACGGTGTAACCGAGGCTGAGGCGGGCGAATTCGTATTGATGCGGTAACGCGCGTGGGAGATCGAGGTTCTCGAGAATCCAATCGTAGAGCGCACGATGCACTTCGAATTCCAGCGTGCAGATGCTGTGCGTGATGCCTTCGAGGTAATCGCTCAGGCAATGCGCGAAGTCGTACATCGGATAGATGCACCACTTGTTGCCGGTGTGATGATGCTCAGTGTGCTTGATGCGATAGAGCAGGGGATCGCGCAGCCAGATGTTGGGCGAGTCCACGATGATCTTTGCACGCAAAACACGAGAGCCATCCGGAAACTCGCCATTCTTCATGCGGGTAAAGAGGGCGAGATTTTCTTCGATGCTGCGATCGCGGAACGGCGACGGTTTGCCGAGACGGCGATACTCGTCGGTTTGCTCGGGCGTCATGTCGCAGACGTAAGCGAGACCTTTTTTTACGAGTTTGACGGCGTATTCGTAGATCTGGTCGAAGTAGTCGGAAGCATAAAACGGCTCGATGTCAGACGCGTTTGCGGCAGGCTGAGTGCCAGCTTCGCTTGTGACGGGTGCGATGTAATAGTCGGATTTGCCATTGCTCGTGACGGCCGCGGGCGTTTTGCCTTTGGGTTTCAATCCGAGGCAATGTTCGGCCCAGCCGCTGATGAGCCAATTGACGTCGGCCTGAATGCTCTCAACGTATTCGATGTCTTCCTTCGCGGGATTGGTGTCGTCCATGCGGAGGTTGCAGATGCCACCGAATTCACGTGCGATGCCGAAGTTCAGACAGATGCTTTTGGCGTGGCCGATGTGGAGGTAGCCATTCGGTTCGGGCGGAAACCGGGTATGAATGCGCGGATATTTTTTCTCGGCGACGTGTTGCGCGACGATGTCGCGGATGAAATCGCTGGGAGCAGGCGCGGCGGCAGCCGGGTTTTTATTTTCCAAACTCATAAAAAATCGAAGCGCAGGCTAACAGACAGGCGCGGGGATGTCCAACGGGGCGAAAGGCGAGTGCGGACGAGCGCAGGAGAGCGATGCCGGTCGCTTAATTTCCGTTCGCGCCTTTGATGTGTTGTTGCAGGCGGCGAAGGTCTTCGAGGTCGTCCGGACCGCGCGTGTATGCGCCAATCGGGATTCCGGTCTTAGGCGCTTTCCACTTCCAATATTCCACGTGGCCGTCCACGAAGGTGATATTGCCACCGCGGCGATGACGGTCGGCGGGGATGTCGAGCCAGTAGTTCTGATACCAACTGCCCAAAGCAAAAATGCCGAACGTCGCATCCCAGATGGCGTCTTCATGAGTGTCAATGAACACGAATAATTCCGTCGGGCGCGGCACATGAGTGATTTTTCGATAACTGTCCGCCTTCGACATGTTGATGCTGTTGCTCATGTTGAAGCTGCGGTTGCGCAATTTGTCCGGGCGGTCGCGCACCGTGGAGCGGTCGGCAGGACAGCGATAAATTCCGGTATTCTGATTGTAGCGATAAAGCAACGAGGTGCTGTCGTTGATAGGATAATCGTCGAGCGGCGCAACGGAGCGACACCAGGTCTGGCTGTCTTCGCCGAGCGTGCCGCCGTTGGTGTCGCCGGGCGTGAAGTAGTAAACGAAATTATTGGGCGTCATCACGTCGTCGTTGTCGCCGGCGTACATCTGCCAACAGATCTGCAATTGGCGAAGGTTATTATTGCAGGCCGTGCTGTGGGCTTTTTGTTTGGCGTGCCCTAACGCCGGAAGAAGTAATGCGGCCAGGATGGCGATGATGGCGATGACGACGAGTAACTCAATCAGAGTAAACGCTCGCTCGTCGGGTTTCAGGCCGGACTGGGGGTGCGACTGGGTCATGTCCGTTCGTTTGCTAACCATGATGACATTAGCCGAGTCGGAAAATTTCGCCAACGGAAATGATGTTGGAAATTCCGTGCAAGCGGTGAAATGGGCGTGGTTAAACGAGGCTTATTGAGAAAGGGAAATTGACTTTCCGCGCGGTAACCGAAATGGTTCGCGCGCATGACCAAAAAGTTCTTCTTTCACGTTTCGCTATGGGTTGGATTGGCCGTGGTGGTTGCCGGGTGCGCGATGTCCGGCCAAACTTCCGCTGGCGACTCGGGTGGCCTTTTGCTCGTGTGCAACAAGGGCGATCACACGCTGGGAATTATTGATCCGGTGGCCGGAAAACAACTGGCCGTAGTGGACGAGGAGGGCGAGACGGGACACGAAGTCATTGCGTCGCCGGATGGAAAACTCGCGCTTGTGCCAATTTATGGGAACTCCGGGGTCGGGCGACCTGGCACAGATGGCAGTGTGATTCGGGTGATTGATATCGCGAAGCAACGCATCGTGGACACGATTGATTTCGGCCGAGGCGTGCGCCCGCACTGTGCGCTGTTTGGACCGAAGGACGGATTGCTTTACGTGACCACAGAGATTGAGAACTCGGTGACAGTGATTGAACCCAACTCGCGTAAGATTCTTTACCGCATTCCGACCGGTCAACCGGAGTCGCACATGTTCGCCATCACGAGCGACGGAAAGCGCGGTTACGTTTCCAACGTAGGGCCGGGCACGGTGTCGGTATTGGATTTGGAGAAGCGCAAGTTGGAGAAAGTGATTGAACTGGGGACGGTCGGACAGCGCATCACGATTTCGCGAGATGACAAATGGGCGTTCACATCGGATCAGCGAAAGCCGCGCCTGGCGGTGATTGATACGCGTCGCAATGAGCTGGTGCGCTGGGTGGATTTGCCGAGCATTGGATATGGCACGGCAACCACGCCGGATGGAAAATATTTGATCGTGACGTTGATTCGCAAAAATCAGGTAGGGCTTTTGAATCTCGCAACGATGACGGTGGAAAAAATCGTTGATGTTCCCGCCGTGCCGCAAATGGTGCTCGTTCGACCGGACGGAGCGGAGGCGTACGTGTCGTGTGATGCGAGCGCCAAAGTCGCGGTCATTGATGTGAGGGAATGGCGTGTGACGAAGTTGATTGACGCGGGACGAGGTGCGGATGGTTTGGCCTGGGCGCGACAGTGAGCGGGTTCAATCAGAGCAATCCATTAGCACCGTTACAGAGCAAGAGAAGCAGATGAGAATTCGCAGCGAATTGCGAGGCGAGATTGATTTCTGAGCGAGGCTGTGCGTAAGCTGCGCTCACAACGCACCATTAAATTTATGGCAAATCCTTGTTTTCATTCCAGCATCGAAGGCGCGCAACATGGCGCGAAAACTCTCGCTCAATTCCTCGCTTACGCGAAAAAGTCCGGCGCCGCCGGCGCGCAACCGTCCAATTTTATGCTGCAAAACAGCAAGGGCGGATTGATGAGCGCGAAGGAAATCAAAAACGCTTTCGCCAAGGCCAAGTTGAAACTCGATGGCGTTTCAGCGCATTGTCCGTTCTGGGTGCATACGACGGCGTGGACCGGCAGTCCGACGATTCGCCCGTTTGTTCCTGCGGAGGTCGCGAAGAAATCTTCCGCGGAGATTGAGAAATGGGCGGAGGATTATTGTTTGCGCGTGATGGATCTCTGCGCGGAACTGGGCGTGAAAATCATCCCGATGTTCTGGGGCGTGGCATTCGGTTGGGAAATGGCGACGGGTTATCCGTGGGGCTTCTGGAAAGGCGCGGATTACGATCTACTTGAAGAAGGCAAGGAGCGCTTCGTGAAAAAGACGAAAAAGCTGCGTGATCATGCCCGTAAACTCGGACTTTATCTCGCGCATGAAATTCACGGCGGCACGGCGGCGATGACGGCAGATGATTTCAACATGTTGGTGGAAATTTGCGATGGCGACAAAGTGCTCGCTGTAAATGCCGATCCATCGCACTGCTGGGAAGGGGAAGATTTTGAAACGCGCTTCCGCAAAGTGGGTTCGCGCGTTTATGCCTGCCATGTGAAAAATTTTGTGATTCGTCGCAGCATGCCCGTGCGGATGATGAAACCGGATTGGCCGGATCGCGGAATGCAATTCGTGGACATTCCGACCGGCGACCTGAACATGACGCGCTATGCGGAGTTGATGATCAACATCGGTTACCCGCAACGCTATTGTCAGGTGATGGGCACGAAGACCGCGCCGCTGGTCGTGGAAGCCGAGAGTGCATTCCGGGATCTGGATGCCACGAGTGCGAACGGCATCCAATACGTGCGCGACCATCTCTGTTTCCCGATCGCTTCCGGGTCGTTTGAAGACGGGATGGGAGCGTAAGGCAGAAAAAATTTTCTCAGCGCGCGCCTCGGGTTATAGCTCGGGGCGCGCAAGCTTCAGAGTTCTTGAACGCCAACGAATAAACTGCGGCAGCGTTGAACAATTGCGGTTAATGTCGCCGATGAGAGTCGGTAAAGGCGCTTGACGGTGGTTGCAATCGCTGTTCTGATGCGCCCGGAGCGTTTATGGGAGGTGGCCTTCAATCCCAGAGAAACCTGCGCATCGTCGTTGTGGAGGATAATCCGTACGATGCGGAGTTGATGGAGTCGTACCTGAAAACTGCCGTGGCGTGTGACATGGTGGTGGTGAAGACGCGGGCAGCGTTTTTGGACGAACTTGAGAACCGACCTCCGGACGTCATCATTTCTGATTCCAATGTTCCCAGTTTCGACGGCATGACTGCACTGAAGCTGGCGCAGGAATTATGTCCGTGCGTGCCGTTTATTTTCTGCTCCGGCGCTGAGCCGCATAAGGACCGGATGAAGGGACTGGATCAAGGGGCGCGGGCCTGGGTTTCGAAAGACGAGTTCAGTCGGCTCGCCGAAATGGTGCGCGAGTTGGGCTCGATCAATTCCTGAACGACAACGCCGCCGTGTTACATTTTCTTCTGGCGTAATTCTTCTTCTTTACGCGTGCGCAAAATCGGGATTGGAACAAAGGCGACGGCCGGATAGTTTCGATTCACAGGCGATGCTTCTTGAACAGCGTGCCTGATCGGTTCTTGAAAACATCATCACCATTGGTCGTTGCGCTGAATCCGTCCATTGATGCCGAATGGCGGGTGGCGGACGTGTTGTGGGAAGAAAAGAACAACGTGCAATCGGAGCGACGTTGGGCGGGTGGCAAAGGCATCAACGTGGCGCGGTGGTTGAAATTCCTGAGGATGCAACCGCGATTACTGTTGCCGCTCGGCGGAGTTTCTGGTGAGGAACTCGCGGGTTATCTGCGCCGTGAACGAATTACTTCTCGGATTCTGAAAATTCGCGGAGCGACGCGGGTTAATGTCATTGTTTCCACATCTGTTGGCCGGCAAATGCGATTCAATCCGCTCGGTCCGGAGATCAGCGGTAGCGAAGTGCGTGCGTTTCATCGCGTGTTCGAACAGGAGGTTCAGCGGGCGGGATTGTTGATATTGTCAGGAAGCCTACCGCGCGGTTTGCCGAACGGATTTTATGCAGAACTGCTGCAAGTTGCGCATCAAGCCAGAGTGAAAACGGTGTTGGATTGCGACGGAGCGCCGTTCAAGGCGGCGGTGCGAGCGCGACCGTTTCTGGTGAAACCGAATGAGCACGAACTGGCGCTCTGGTGGGGGAAAGAACTGCGCACCGAAGCAGCGATTCAGAAAGCAGCACGAGCATTATCGGAAGAAACTCGCGGTTGGGTTTTCGTGTCGCGTGGCGGTCAACGCGGTTTGCTTCTGAATGTAGCCGAGAACTTTCAACTCTTCGCCGCTCCGCCCAAAGCAAAACCGCGAAACACCGTGGGCGCGGGCGATGCGTTGGTGGCCGCGGTGGCGCAGCAGATCTTGCTTGGTCGCTCGCCGGTTGAATGGTTACGCCGCGGTTTGATGGTCGGAACGAAAGCCACGCAACTGGAAGCGGGCACTTTGCCGAAGCGGCTTTGAATCCGTTCTTCATGAATGGGCGCGGCTGCAAAATGCAGCAACGGAGAAATCCATTCATTGCATCCTGCCTTTGGGAACTGCCGGTTCTTGCCTGAGTGCTCTGGAATTCTTACTGGCACAGCGCGCGCTAAAGAGTGGAATGAGGAGCGCGCGTGCAGATTTAACTGTTCAACGAAGAAAGGAATTTTATGACGGCAACTACGACGTATGATCCGACTGAAGCGCAGGATTATTTTGCGAAGAAAATGACCTTCAGCACCGGACCGGTAGAGGTGAGTCATCAGATCGAAGCGAACGAAGATGTGAACATTATTGATGTTCGCGCTGCGGAGGATTATCGCGAAGGACACGTGCCGGGCGCGCGAAATCTGCCGCAGGACGAATGGCGCAGTCTGAAAGGATTGCGGCGCGATACGATGAACGTTCTTTATTGCTATTCTCCCACGTGTCATCTGGCGGCGAAAGCGGCGGTGCAGTTTGCGCGCGAAGGTTTTCCGGTGATGGAAATGGATGGGGGATTCGAAGTATGGAAAGAAAAAGATCTGGAGATTGAAAAATAATCTGCCCTGCGGCGCGAGTCGCGGTTGCAACGCGAACCAGGAGAAGTTCAACAATGCCTGCTCAATCCAAAAAGCAACAGATGGCTGCTGGAGCGGCCTTATCGGCTAAGCGCGGTCAACGCAAGCGGAGTTCACTCCGTGGTGCTTCGCGGCAGATGTATGACTCGATGAGTCGGTCGCAGTTGCGGGACATTGCGAAAACGAAACGCAAAGGTTTGCCGCGTAAAAAGTCGAAGTCCACTCGAAGCCGAGGCTGAGAGCGCAAAGAGTTGATTTAGAGACCGTATTTTTTGCCTTTGCGATAAAGCGTCACGGCGTCGATGCCAAGAATCTCAGCAGCTTTTTTGCGCGGGCGAATGCGGCGAACAACGCGACAGATATGTTCGCGTTCAAGTTCCTGGAGGGAGAAATCGCCGCCCAGTTGCACATGGGTGTTAACGCTCGTCGTGTCCAGCAATT
>CALAYC010000294.1 GCA_937894935.1 uncultured Verrucomicrobiota bacterium | reverse complement strand
TGAAGACCCTGACCTTACTGCTCGTTGTCGGCGTCACGATTTGCATATTCGCTCAACAATCCAGTCATTCGAACAACACTGTGTCCTCTGCCGACTCATCTACGAAGTTCGTCAGCTTGCCTCGCGAAGGCTTTAGTTTTGATTCGATCCAAGCGATGGAATCGTTTGCGGCCAAGTCATCACCCGGCGGTGGATCAGTTCAGGAGATGGTTGTTGGAGGTCAGCCGGTTTTTGTTGTGACAAGGTCTGTTTCTCTCGGTGGCTCGACAGTGGAAATCACGTTCTTCAAGAAGAGCTTTGACAGATACGTGTGCTTTCTCGCAATGCCATTGAGCTACAGCGAATTTCGTGTCGAGCAAGTTGAGGACGGAATTCTTCTGAGTAGGTCCGAACACGCGACCAAGAAGCGCGTTAGGGTGTTGGCCATCTACCAACTGCCATAGTTCATTGCGGTGTCCCGCCAAACAGTGTGAAAGGATCTAGCTCACCTCAGGCCGGTTCGATAGCAGGTCGGCCACTCGCGCCTGCGGCAACACACGCCTGCCTGGCTTTGTATGGAGTCTGTTGATTTTGCCGCTATTCCTACGCCGCTGGTGAAAGCACGTATTCGGTCGGACAAAAAACTTCCTTCGCGTTGGCTACTATTTCGTCTGGCGCGAAAACCACTTCGCTGCGGCACCGTGTGCCAGGACGACATCCGGATCGCGTTGCAACGCGTCGTAGTAATGTTTGGAAAATCCGTCGCCGACTTCGGAAGCTACGAGTAATTCGCGCGCCCGGTTGATGAGGGCTTGTTTGTCGGCATCAGTGACCCGATGGCGTTTGTCGTCCAACGCCTGATCCATGGCGACAATCAAAAGCGATAGCGGATGCAACCACGCAAACCACGGATCGTCGTTCAGCAAGTTCAGAAAATGATAGGGCGAGGAAATTGTGCCGATGGTCTGCTCGTAACTGATGCGTTCCGAGTCCACCAGGGTCTTATGCAGGCGCAGGAGCGCTTCGCGCAGTTGTGTCAATTGTTCATGCACGAGTCACCATAGCATACGCTCGCTCACCGTCAGGCGAGCGAGCGGAGCGGGGGATAATTACATTCCGTTCAATACATCCACCAATTGCCGCAATCGTCCGTAATCGCGTCGATTGAAATTGAACGCGATGCGTTGGAGCGCGAGACAATCTTTGTCTTCGCGTTCTTCTGCCGTGGCTTCAATGCGTTTGATCGGTGAGCCGACGATGATGTCCGCAAAGTCTTCGTTGATTGCTTCCAACGCGGTATCGGTCGGCGCGTGTTTCAGGCGAATGACAAGCAGGTCTTTGACGAATCGGGTCGAGTGGAAGTTGCGATAGAAACGTGACACAATTTTTACCGCTTCATCCGCGCTATCGGTGATGCGATAGAGGTTCAGGTCATCAGGGGAAATCAATCCATCGCGCAAGAGATGTTCGCGGATATTTTTATCCCACGTCTTCCAATACGTGCCGCCGGGTTTATCCACGAGCACGAGCGGCATGAGTTGGCTCTTGCCGGTCTGCATCAACGTGATGGCTTCGTAACCTTCGTCCATCGTGCCGAAGCCGCCGGGGAAGAGAATGATCGCGTCGGAATGACGAATGAACGTCAGCTTGCGGGTGAAGAAGTATTTGAACGTTACAAGCTTTTTGTCCTGCGCGATGACGGGATTCGCGCCTTGTTCCCAGGGCAGACGAATGTTCGCGCCGAAACTGTTTTCCGGACCGGCGCCTTCGTGACCGGCTTGCATGATGCCCGGGCCTGCGCCCGTGATGACCATGAAACCGGCTTTGACGATTTTGTGTCCGACTTCGACCGCCTGTTGATATTCCTGTTTGGTCGGCGCGGTGCGTGCCGAACCGAAAATCGTTACTTTGCGACGATCCGCATACGGCGCAAAAAGCCGATACGCATAGCGCAATTCCCGGACAGCCGTCTGAATGACGCGCACGTCGCCGGTGTCTTTGACGTCCTGCAGGAGTTTGAGGGCATTCTCGATGATGTCCGCGACTGCTTCTTCATTGTAACCGCCGCCTTTGTATTTGATCAGGTCAAGGACGCGCCGGTGCAATTCCGGATCTACCGGAGTTTTTTCAGCTTTTGTTATCACGGGCGCGAGAATAACGCGCGGTGCAATGATTGCAATCTTGCACCGACCCGCGGTCAGTTGCCGGAATCCGGCGGCGCGGTTTCCTCACCGGAGGAACGAGGCGCGGGTTTGTCGGTTGGTGGCGCGGTGACCGC
Organism: uncultured Verrucomicrobiota bacterium; assembly: GCA_937894935.1. Taxonomy (GTDB): domain Bacteria; phylum Verrucomicrobiota; class Verrucomicrobiia; order Limisphaerales; family JADLHS01; genus JADLHS01. The sequence continues at coordinate 4,724 of CALAYC010000294.1, read as the reverse complement.
GGCGGGCGCATTGTGTTTCCAACGTTCCCAGTCGCAAAGGAAGAGTTGTTCCGGGAAATATCCCTCGCGGGCATATCGTAAGGGGAATTTTTCCGGCGCGCGGCGGTTAAACAGAAACTCCAGAATGAACGTCGGCCAGCTCTTTTGTCCGGCGCGTACCCATTGCGATAAAATCCGGCTGTCAGTGGTCAATGGCGTGAGATACAACGCTCGGATTGGCTTGAGGTAATCACTGATGGCGTAGTAATCCGCATCGGCATTGGAAGTGAGCCAGACGCATTGGCGATCGCCATACCACGCGACGGCCCACGGAATGTCGCTCATAATCAATTCATTGGTGCGCATGTAGCGGGAGACTTCCTGAATTGCCGGCAGGAAGTAAGGCGGGTATTGCCACGGACGCGACTTCGGGGTGAGGAAGATGAACAACATCGGTAAGCAGGCGATGACGCCAAACACGCCGATGACGAGATAACGAAACTCGCGCAGCTTGAGATTCATCTGGTCGAGCAACAGGAAGAACAAACCCGCGCCGTAGATGAACACCAGCGGGACAGCGAGCACGATGAGATTTTCAGAATTGAAGATGGGAGAGTCGTCGGAGAGATGCGTGCGGCCCATGGCCTGGACGACGACGAGAATCCCCAATGTTCCGAGCAGGAAATAACGCAAGCGCCGCAGCGCGAGACTGCGAAACGGAAGCAGCAATCCAGTCAGAAACAACGCCGTGACCCAGCTACCGCCGAGTCTGGGCAGTTGGTCCTGAAGAATATCGCGGGTGTTGGCGGTCAGTTTGTTCAGCAACGCAAACAGCGTGACGCCGGAAAAATCCGGATTGAGCGAGCGAACCAGCTTCGTGTCCGTGAGCATGAACGTTCCGTCCACGACGGCGAAACTGGCGATACCGAACGGATAGCCGCAGATGGTGTAATTCCGCCAGAGCCACGGCGTGACGATGCCGAGAAACACCAACGTCACGAGCGTGATAATCGTCCAGCGTCGCAGCACGCAGAAAATTCCGAGATACACGACCACTGGAATGAACAGCCAACCGAACGAGTAGCGCGTGAGCGTACCGGCGGCGAGCACTGCACCGATGCCGAGCGCGAGCCAGATTTGAGCGCGATGACTCCAGACCGGTTCGCGTTCCTCGCTTTCAATCCAGACCAACAGCCAGACCAGTGCGAGGAAAATGTTCATCAGGAACATCGTTGAAAGTCCGGTCGTGCTGAAGCGCCACAGATATTCGCAAAAGATAATCAGGAAGAACGACAGCCACGCCACGTAGCGATCGAAAAGCCGACGCGCGAGAAACGATGTCTGCACCGCGAGCAGCACGAGCAGAAACTGATTCACCAGACAAATGACGAAATCAGGCTGATAACGCTCCGTCGGGTCGGTGGGCGGTGTCGGTAACGCATTGGGATCGGCCTGCCGCCAGAAATCATACGGCAATACTTTCATCGTGCCGGCAAGGAACAGCGGATACAGCGGTGCGTTGGCGAGATCCGGATGAGGTGATTTCAAGCGCGCCATGTCGGAAAGCCAGTTGGTCTCCGTGGCGATGCGGGATTGGTTGTGGGATTTGACGAGATGAATGCTCAGCGGCCGGATGAATTGCGTGGAGAAACCGTGGCCTTCCGCGATGTTGCGTCCCAATTGCGCGGTATCCATCGCTTCCTGCGTGCCGAAATTTCGGTACGACCGCCAGTTGTAGCAGATCATCACCGTCAGCGTGATCAGCACGACAAAGGCGAAGGTCAATCCGCGTCCGCCTTTTTCTTCAAACTTGTGAATCAGGTTTTGAACCCCAGCCATACTCAGAATCCTTCCAAATGATACGTGTGCAACTTCCGATGAAACGTCCGCCGCGGCATGCCGATTTTCTTGGCTGCCAGAGTTCGATTTCCTTTGGTTTCCTTCAAGGCGCGGATAATCAATTGTTTCTCCGCTTCCTTCACGGTCAAGTCATTCCTCGCCAGTAATCGTGCGGAGTCGCTGCTCGGTGCGGCTTCGGACCGGACCGTCCGTGGCAAATCCCGGGCCGAGATGCGGTCGCCGCGACACATCACGACCGCGCTTTCGATGGCCGCGCGCAACTCGCGCACATTCCCGGGCCAACGATGGTTCAAGAGCATCTCCAGCGCATCGGCGGTAAAATCTGTGACCGGTTTTTCGTTCTCTTTGGCGAACTGACGCAAAAAGGTTTTGGCGAGTAACGGCACGTCTTCCAGGCGTTCTCGCAACGGCGGCAGATGCAATTCCACAATGCACAAACGGAAATACAAATCTTCGCGAAACGTTCCCGCCTTCACCATCGCTTCGAGATCTTTGTTTGTTGCGGCAATGACGCGTACGTCCGCGGTGAGGGTTTTATTTGAGCCAACCCGTTCAAACGTGCGTTCGCCGAGAAAGCGCAGCAGTTTGATTTGCAGCGCGGCGTCAATTTCTCCGATTTCATCGAGGAACAACGTGCCGCCTTGCGCCTGTTCAAAGCGACCAATGCGCCGTTCGTGCGCGCCGGTGAAAGCGCCGCGTTCATGACCGAATAATTCGCTTTCAAGCAGAGTAGGGGACAACGCCGCGCAATGGACGGATACCAGCGGCTGTTTCGCGCGGGGACTGAGCTGATGAATCGCCTTCGCGACCATCTCTTTGCCCGTGCCACTTTCGCCCAGCAACAGCACCGTCGCGCGAGTTGGGGCGACCTGTTTAATCTTGTCGAAAATATCCTGCATCGCGGGCGCTTCGCCGACGATGTTTTCGAGGCCGAACTTGGAATCGAGTTGTTGCCGGAGTGAGATATTTTCGCTTTCCAGTTTTTGCGTGCGCACCGCGCGGGCAATGCGCATTTCCAGCTCGTCAATCTGCAGGCGTCCCTTCGCGATGTAATCATCCGCGCCGCGTTTCATTGCTTCGACGGCGAGTTCTTCCGAGCCGTAAGCCGTCATCAGAATGCAGATCGGCGGTTTGGAAAGAGACTTCGCGCGCGTAATCAATTTCATGCCGTCTTCGTTCGGCATTTTGAAATCGGTGAGCATCACGTCGAAGTGTTCACTCTCCAGCAAATCCATCGCGCTTTTGGCGTCTTCGGCGAGATAGACGTCGAATCGTTCCTCCAGCGCCGCGCGCAATCCTTCGCGCGTGGGCTTTTCGTCATCCACAATGAGCAATGTCGGTTTCATGACGGTTTCATTTCGGGCGCTCCAAGCAAGCGCGGTTTCTTCTCATGCAACGGCAGCAAGATGCGGAACGTCGTGCCGTGGCCAACCTGACTGTCGAGTTCGATGCGACCGTTGTGAGCGCGCACGATGCGTTGCACAATCATCAGCCCGAGGCCTGTGCCTTTCTTTTTCGTTGTGTAAAACGGTTCAAAAATCCGATTGATCTGTTCCTGCGGAATGCCGCCGCCGGTGTCGGAAACACTCACCCAGATGGCGTCTGCGCCCTCGCCGGTTTGCAATGTCAGTGTGCCGCCGCGGGTCATCGCCTGCATCGCATTCTTCACCAGATTCACCAATGCCTGTTGCGTTTGCGTGGGATCAATCGCGGTCGGAGGCAATTGGCGCGCGAGTTTCGTTTTGACGTGAAGACCGCGGTTGTCGAGTTCAGGACGCAACAACGCGAGCGTGCGTTCGACCACTTCGTTCAGCGACGTGACTTTGAGTTGCGGCGTGGAAGGGCGGATGGCCTGGAGAAATTGTGTGACGATGTAATCGAGCCGATTGATTTCGCCCTTCGCCACGGAAAGGTATTGCTCGAGTTTGTGAGCGGCGGTAGCGGTGTCCTGAGTGGCGACGGTTTGTGCGCGTCCGCGCAAACTTAAACCGGGTCGCGCCGTGGCGGATTTCAGCTTTTTGACTTCGCGCTCCATCAACTGCAGATGAATGTGCAGTGCGTTGAGCGGATTACCGATTTCATGGGCTACGCTCGCGGCGAGCAGCGTCAATGCTTGCACGCGTTCGCTTTCGATCGCTTCGAACGTCTGTTGCCGCGCTTCGGTGGCGTCGTGCAAAATCAGCGCCATGCCGGAACTGCCGGCGTGTTCGCCATCCAATGGCGCGGCGTAGAGTCGCAAGAAACGCGGGCGCGGATATTCGACCTCAAACTCGTGTCGCACGACGTGTTGACCGCCATCTTTGTCGAGTTGCGAAATTTTCTGCCAATCCGCTTCCGGCAAAACTTCATCAATGTGTCGGCCTTCCGCGCTGGGCTGCAAACCAATCAGACGGGTGACGGCCTGATTGAAGTAAACGATGCTGCCATGTTCATCCACTACGAGCACGCCGTCTTCGATCGTGTTGAACAGCGTTTCGAGCAAAGCCCGCTCGCGCGCCAGCCGTTGCACAACGGTCTGCAAGCCTTCGGCATCGAGCCGGCTGATGCGCCCGAGAACTTTGTCGAGAAAGCTGGATTTCGTTGTAGCCAAGTTGGTGTCAGGTGTCAGGTGTCAGGTGTCAGGTGTCAGGTGTCAGGTGTCAGGTGTCAGGTGTCAGGTGCGGCGGCGCGCGAGGCTGTTCTTGAATCCGCCGATTAAAGCTTTTGTGATGCGGGCCTGTTCATAATGCTGCGCGAAATCATTTTCATCGATGTAGTGGGTATCAAGTGCGACGTAGAGCAGTGATTGCACTTCGACTGCTGAGCGTCGAGCGATGCCGAGGAAGCGTCCGAATTCCGCCGACAACCTTGTCGCGATCCCGCAGCGGAAACAACGCGCACCGCGC
>CALAYC010000293.1 GCA_937894935.1 uncultured Verrucomicrobiota bacterium | reverse complement strand
GGAATGCCGAGCCAACGTTCCTGGCCGAGAAATAAAAATCCCGCCGGGAAATTGGTGAACGTATCTACACCACGCGTTAACGCTTCCGCCAATCCTCGAAACAACGAAAACGTCCCCAGCGTCACAATCAGCGGCGGCAATCTCAGCCAGGTAATCAACGTCGCATTCAGTCCACCGGCGAGTGCGCCGATGCCAATCGTAGCCACTGCCGCGAGCGGAATGGACATGCCGACGTCCCGCCAGAATTTGCCGAACAAAACCGCACACAACCCCAATAGCGATCCCACCGAAAGATCAATTCCTCCGGTAAGAATGATCGGCGTCATGGCCAATGCAAGCAGGCCAATTTCCACCGAATGCCGCATGATGTCGAACGTGTTGTCCACCGAACCGAAACGCGGTCCGACGGAATTGAAGTAAAACCACTCCAGCAGCACCACGAACAGCAGAACGGTTTCGTGTCGCAGCAACGTTGCTTTGATTCCGGGTTTTTCCATCGTGATACTTCAGTTGGTTTGCTTGCGGGTTCTCAGGCCATCGGCAACGACCGCTAACAGAATAATCGCGCCTTGAATGGCTTTTTCCCAATACGCCTCGATGTGCAGATGCGTCAGCGCCGGACTGATGCAGGCGAGCAACAACAGCCCCGCGAACACGCCCCATAGTTTGCCGCGCCCACCGGAAATCGCCACGCCGCCAACGACGACCGCAGCGATGACTTTTAATTCCAGGCCAAAACCGGATTTGGGATCAACCTGCGGCGACTGCACAACGTTCATCATCGCGGCGAGTCCAACCAGCGCGCCCATAAAAACGAACACGGCAAACGTGGTCAGTTGCGGACGAATACCGGCAAGCCGCGCGGCTTCGGCGTCCGTTCCTACCGCATAAACAAATCGACCTGCAGCGAGATGTTTCATCGAAAACGCCAGTGCGATCAAAATAATCAACGCCGCCACGATGAGCGTCCATTGGCCCGCGCTCTGACTCAAACCAAACCACTGCGTGCCATCCGGCAGATTCACAAATTGCCCTTGTCGCAGCCATCGCAACGCTTCGCGCCACGTGACCATCGTTGCCAACGTCACGACGATGGACGGTAATCGCAGTCCGGCAATGAGCCAGCCGTTGAACGCACCCATGAGTCCACCCACTACAATAGACGCGAGACACGCCAACGGCAGCGGCCAACCTTGCGCCGCCAACAATCCTCCGCTCACACTGCACACGGCAAACTGTGAGCCGACTGAGATATCAATCTGTCGCGAGATAATCACGAGCGCCATACCGCATGCGACGACAAGGGTCGGCGCTTCGCGGGTCAGCAGTGAAATCAACGGTTGCGGTTGATAAAACGCGGGCGCAAAAATTGCCAACGCCAGCAACAAAACGACCAGCGCCCCGGCTACGGAAATTTCGCGGAAGTAACGCTTCATTTCGCTGCCTCCGTCTGGCCCAGCGCCGCTGCCATCACTTCATGCGCATCAGATTTTCCCGGCAGCTCACTGACAATTGTACCTTCGCGCATCACTGCAATGCGGTCGCTCATACCGAGCACTTCCGGCAAATCACTTGAAATCATCAACACCGCCAAGCCTTCCTTCGCCAATCGGCGAATGATTTTATGAATTTCACTTTTGGCGCCGACATCCACGCCTTGCGTCGGTTCATCGAGAATGAGCAACTTCGGCTTGGTCGCGAGCCAGCGCGCGAGGGAAACTTTCTGTTGATTACCGCCGCTGAGCGAACCTCCGGGCGCACCCGGGCCGTAGGCTTTAATCGCGAGATCGCGGATATAATCCAAAGCGAGCGTCTTCTCGGCACCGAACCGCAACCATGCGCCAGGGAAAATCCGCTGATGAATCGCCATCGTCATGTTGTGCGCGATCGGCATTTCGAGAATAACGCCATGACGCCGACGATCTTCCGGCACGTAAGCAATGCCGTGAGCCACGGCTTCGGCAGGCGAAGAAATTCTGACACATTGACCGCTCAAATAAATTTCGCCGAAATCGGCAGGCGTGATGCCAAAAAGCGTTCGTGCCAGTTCGGTTCGTCCCGCACCCACAAGTCCGGCGAGTCCGACAATTTCTCCCGCGCGCACTTCCAGATTCACCTGATTCACGCCACCCGCTGCACAAGAAAGATTTTTCAACGACAACACGACGTTGCCCGGCGTGCTTTCGGAAGGCGGATAAATCGCTGCCACCTCGCGGCCCACCATCAGTTTGATGAGCAACGCTTCGTTCATTTCCTCCACGCGATGCGTCCCGATACTTTCGCCATCACGCAACACAGTGACGCGATCGGCCAGCGCGAAAATTTCTTCCAGGCGATGCGAGATGTAGATGACGCCAACGCCGTTCGCGCGCAAATCTTTCACCACCGCAAAAAGCAAATGCTGCTCTTTCTGCGTCAGCGATGCGGTGGGTTCGTCCATGATGACAATGCGCGCCCCCGCACCGATTGCGCAGGCAATCTCCACCAATTGCTGCTCAGGCATTGAGAGCGACCGCACTTCCGCATCCGGCGAAATATCCGCACCGATGCGTTGCAACAACTCCAGCGCCCGCTTCGTACGCGCGGCCCAATTCACACGATGAAACGCTCCCGCAGATTCCAATCGTAAACCGATATTCTCCGCGACAGTTAAATCTGGAAACAGCGCCGGTTGTTGATAAATGCAGGCGATACCGAGTTTATGTGCAGAAGCCGGGGTCAGATGCGTGACGCGTTCGCCATTGATTGCGATAGAGCCGCCATCAGGTTGATGCGCGCCGGTGATGACTTTGATGAGGGTGGATTTCCCCGCCCCGTTTTCGCCCAGCAACGCGTGAACTTCACCGGCCTGCAAGTCAAACGACACGCCTTTCAGCGCCCGCACGGCGCCAAAGGATTTGGTCACCGCTGATAATTGCAGGAGAAACTTCATTGGCGGCGGAAAGTGTGCGGCTTCACTTTCTGAAATCAAGGCTAAGCTCCCCTTCAACCCTGCAAAACCTAGTGAGACAGTGGCACTTGAATCATTCGAGAAACAGATGATGTGAATTCAAAAATCCACTGACCCCGATCTTCCCCACGTCCAACTCACTTTTTCACAAATAACGCGAGCGACGCCGTGTAGCCGTGAAGAAAATTCTTTTGCCCCACCGGTCCAATCTCGCCGTTGCAGAAAAAGCCCGCGAGACCGATGCCGCCAAATTCTTTTTGCACCATCTGCGCGTCGTGACCCGATTTGCCGAAGAGATGTCGCCCGCGGCCATTGCAACAACACAAACAGCCACCGTAAGCCGTGGTGTTTGCCAGCTCAGCATGCGTTCGCGACAGCAATTCATTCATATCCTCCGAAGCCGCTTCCGCGTCGCGCCGCTGAAATTGCATTGTCTGCCCCGCGCGCGGCAACGCACCCACGGCCAACACTCCGGTTTGCGGATCGCCGCCAAGAAGATTGCGCACAAGAAAATCGCCGCGATGAAAATCTTCGAGATACTCATTCACCACGAGACCGATGAACAGATTGCCGCGCACTTTCTTTTGTTCATCAGGCGGCATTTCGTTCACGGTTTCTGAGAGAACTTCGTACGCAGGCCGATTCGCAATTTTGTGAATCAGATTCTGCTCCACGCGCGTCAACGTCCAGGTATCGCCGATCGGGGTGCAACCTTGCGAAATCACTCCAGCAATCTTCACCTCGCCGCCGATGGAAATAATCACCCCGCCCTCTTCATACACTTCGCCGTTTAGATAAACCTGCGTCGTTTGATCGGCGAAGATGCCACTCGCGAGTCCGCCATAAACCGGCGAACCCGGATAACTTTCATTCCACGACCGCAGCCACGCTTCTGAATCGAGATGAAACGGATCAATGAACGTCAACCAGCCGTTCGTCTGACTCGGCTTGATTCCAGTAATGCCATGCCAGAAATCATGCGTCTCAGCTTCCTCGACCTCCGCCTGCGTGAAATAAGTGCCGGTCAATTTGGCGTCTGGCAGCGCATACAGCCCCAGAACGAGCCCGGGATTATCTTCGAGTTCTTCGTTGTTGGCGATCAGCGACGTGCTGGAACACCCTGCCAACAACGGAATGCGAGCATGAACGCGGAGAATTTCGAGGACCTGTTTCGCGTAGGGAAAAAATCGCGGCGTCATGAACACCAGCCCGAGCGAAACCTGCGGCGCGGCCAATTGCGCGCGCAGCTCTTCCGCCCATTGCCGCAACCCGGCTTCGTCAAAATCAGCTTGCCAGTGGGCGGCGACTGAAAATTCATTGCTCACGCCGCCAACTTAGCGAGGCATCCAGTGGTTGCCAACCCACTTCGAAAAATACTTCAAAAAATTTTACTCGACCCACTCACGCGCCGCTTTCTCCGCCAATCGTTTCAACCAACGAGCCGGCGCACGCTTCGCTTCTTCAGACGATGTCAGATCCACCAACGCATACGTGGCGCGAAACAATTTTC
>CALAYC010000292.1 GCA_937894935.1 uncultured Verrucomicrobiota bacterium | reverse complement strand
AAAAGTCGTAACCGTTGACGCTCGCTTTGAGTGTGCCGCGTTCGCCATACAACACCACAGCCCAGGGATATTTCGGATCGGGTGAGTCGCCCCAGGTGCGATGAGTCCAGACGGCGTTTAATTCCGGGAACTCAAAGGTGGCGATCTGGGTATCGGAAATGTTCGCCCGACTGTTTTTATCCACGTAAATGCCGCCAGACGATGAGACGCGTTGCGGCCAGCCGAGGTCGAGAAACCAGCGCAACATGTCGAGCATGTGAACGCACATATCGCCGACGATGCCATTTCCGTATTCGGTGAACGCGCGCCAACCACGCGGATGAATCAATTTGTTGTACGGTCGCATCGGCGCGGGGCCGGTCCACATTTCGAAATCGAGATGTTCGGGCGGATCGATGGTGGGCGGATTTTCGCGGGTGCGCATGTGGTAATAGCAGCACAGTTCGGCGTGCGCGATTTTTCCCAACTTCCCACTTTCGATGATTTCGCGTTTCGCTTCGATGAGATGCGGTGTGCTGCGACGTTGCAAACCGACTTGGACCACGCGTCCGTGCTTTTTGGCCGCCGCTTGCATGGCGAGACTTTCCACGACGTCCACACTTGTCGGTTTTTGCACATAAACATCCGCGCCAGTCTGAACGGCAGCAATCATCGCCAGCGCGTGCCAATGATCAGGCGTTGCAATTAAAACCAGATCAAGGTCGCGCTCGCGAAGCATCTCGCGATAATCGCTGTAAGTGCGCGGGCGTTTTTTGTTGCGTTGCCGCGTAGCCACCAAATCCGCCGCTTCGTTCAACATTCGTCGATCCACGTCGCAGAGTGAAACGACTTCCACCGGTGCAACCTGCAACAGACGCAGCAGATCACATTTGCCATACCATCCACTGCCGATGAGCCCGACGCGTTTGTGCGTGTCGGCCAGTTCTTCCGCGAAGGTGGGGCGGGTGGCAATTGCGAATCCGGCGAGAGCGCTGGTTTTGAGAAACAGACGGCGATTCATGCCGACGGTTTTACAGCAATACCGTCGCAGGACAAGCGCTGAAATTTAATGATTCGCTGAGCGACTCAGGCTGTTTCCAATCGCGGATTGCCGGCTGTCACAACAAACGATTTTCGCGTCTGAATCGGTGCGCCCGGACGCGTGACGTAGGGCACAACGCGATAATCCGTGCGCCATTGGGTTGGCGTCAGTTCGCAGCGGACGTAACCGCGTTGGGCGTTGAAGAATTTCACAAACGGATTTTCTGTTTTCAGAAATTCATCGCGCGGCTGGGCATCACGGCCATCGCCGCCGGAAGAAATAGATGTGCCGACGAACTCTGTTCCAACGACGCGCGAATCGGGTTGATCGAAATCCACGATGAGTTCATTGGCCCAGTTGGAATGAATATCGCCGGTCAGCACGACCGGATTGTTGATGCGTTTTTCGGCAAAATGTTTCAACACCCGACGCCGATCCATTTCGTAACCGGGCCATTGATCGGTGCTGAATTTCTGTTCAATGCCGGGAGCGCGATCCACGCGAGCCATCATGACCTGTTGTGCGAGAACGTTCCATGTGCCGGGCGAATTTTCCAGACCGCGAAAGAGCCACTCGCGCTGTTGGGTTCCAAGCAACGTGGCTTCCGGATTCAAGCGCGCCTGAGCCAATTTTTCGGCGGTGTTGCCGGTCGGTTGCGGCGTGCGGTACTGCCGCGTATCGAGTACGAAAAATTCCGCGAGTCGGCCAAAATGCGTTTTGCGATAAAGCTGCATGTCCGGTCCTTGCGGCAGTGACGCGCGCCGCAGCGGCATGTGTTCGTAATACGCTTTGTAAGCATTGGCGCGGCGTTGGCGAAATTCAATCGGAGCGCGGCGGCGATTTGCCGGAACGAGGTTGGCGTAGTTGTTATTCACCTCATGATCATCCCACGTCACCCACCACGGCACAGCAGCGTGCATCGCCTGAAGCGCAGGATCGGTTTTGTAGAGCGCGTAACGATTGCGATATTCTTCCAGCGTGAAAAGTTCGCCGCTGGTGTGCCGGCGCACGCCACCGTCCTTGGCTGCGCCTTCGTAAATGTAATCGCCAAGATGAAACACCAGATCCACATCTTCGCGCAGCATGTGTTCATAGGCAGTGTAAAGACCCGCTTCGTAATGTTGACAGGAGGCGAAGGCGAAGCGCAGTTTTTCCGGCAGCGAATCTGCGGCGGGCAACGTGCGGGTTCGACCTTTCGGACTCACTTCGCCGCCGGCTTTGAACTGATACCAGTACCAGCGATCGGGTTGGAGTCCGGCGACTTCCACGTGAACTGAATGCGCCCATTGCGGATTCGCAACCGCAGTGCCTTTTTGCACAACCTGCGTCATCGCTTCGTCGGCGCAAATCTGCCATGAGACTTCAACGGGTTCTGCGGGCATGCCACCGCCTTCAAGCGGCTTCGGCGCGAGTCGAGTCCACAACACAACGCCGTCGCTGGTTGGATCGCCGGAAGCGACGCCGAGTTGAAACGGGTAATCACTGAACTTCGGCAGTTTCGTCACCGCACCGAGCGCACGATTCGACCACAGCGCCGCAGCGGCAAGCGAACTGGTGGTAATCAGGAACGACCGTCGATTCAGGCGCGGTGAAACTTCGATCTGGTACAGCGGAAATTTCATAATCTGCTCAATGGTTTACTCCAACGATGCGACGTGACATGCGGGAGTTGTCTTCAGCATGCGGCAACTCGCGCCGAGGAACAAACAAACTTGTGGCCGGATGGGGACACATATTTGTGGCTCGCCCGTTACGAGCAGACAACGTGAAGTAATTGCCGTTGCAGAGAAAATCAGGAGTAAAAATAACCCAACTCGCGTAACGACGAATAATCTTTCGTCCGCTCGGTGGTAGCGCGTCCGAGGATGATGTGATCGAGGACTTCGATTTTCAGGAGTTGTCCGGCGCGGATGAGGTCGCGCGTCACTTTGATGTCCGCATCGCTGGGAGTGGGATCGCCGCTGGGATGATTGTGCGCGAGCACCAACGCCGAAGCATTCGCTGAAATTGCAGCGCGGAATACTTCGCGCGCATGAACGAGTAACGTATCCAACGTGCCGTTGGATACTTCTTCGACGCGAATCAGTCGGCGTCGCGTATTCAACAACAACACCTGCAACGTCTCGACATCGCGGACGAGATTTTGCGCGCGCAACAAACGCACCACGTTTTCCGGCGTGTCGAGTACCGGCGATTCCAATTGCAGTTCACACGCCATCTTGTGCGCCAATGCGAAAGCCGCCACGAGCGTCACGGCCTTGTCGCGGCCAATGCCTTTGACCTGACGCAGGTCGTCAACTGATGCATTGGCGAGCGATTGCAGTGAGCCGAATTTGAGCAGGAGATGTTTGCCGATATCCACGGCATTCATGCCCTTGAGTCCGGTGCGCAGCAGAATGGCAATCAATTCGGCATTGCTCAGCGCGTTCGAACCGTGCGCGGCCAGTCTTTCCCGCGGACGCTCGCTCAGTGGCTGGTCCTTAATCTTTAACCCCGAAGACATGCGATTGGAACAATCGCGAGATACCCGGGCCGCTGAAAAAAAGCAAGCCCTCGCAACCGTGGTAAAAGCTGTTAAGCCGCTACCGAGCCGAATTGTTGCTGCGCAATTTCTTTCACACGACGCAAATCCAATTTGCCTGTGCCCAACATCGGAAAGGTATCAATGCGCAGAAATGAATCGGCTTTCGGTTTCCACAAATTCGGCAGGTCGCAGGCGGAAAGTTTTTCCAGAACGACCTGAAGTTTTTCGTCGGTCAATCGGTGCAACACAACAAGGCGTTCGCCTTTCTTTTCATCCGCGACACTGGTGACGACGAACAAATGTTCGGTGGCTTCAGCAAGTTCATGCAGACGTTCTTCCACCTTGACGTGCGGCACCATCTCGCCGCCGATTTTGCTGAAGCGACTCAAACGATCGGTGATTTGCACAAAACCATCTTCGTCGAGCGCCGCGATATCACCGGTGATGTACCAATCGTTGCGTAAAACTTCCGCCGTCTTCTCGGGTTTGCCGAGGTAACCGAGCATCACATTCGGACCGCGCACGAGAAGCAAGCCGCTTTGCTCCAGCGGCAAGGGCGTGGCGTCCGGCGTGGGCGTCGCAGGATCAACGATGCGGACGCAAACGCCAGGCAACGGATGACCGATTTTGCCGCGTTTCGCGCCGACCTGACGAAATCCCGGCGCGCGATAATCGTGTGTGTTCACCGTGACGGCCGGTGAACATTCGGTGCAGCCATACGCTTCGAACGGGCGGATACCGAATTGATCTTCAAATAAGGTCGCCAGGCGTTCCGGCAATTTCTCCGCACCGACAGCGACGAGGCGCACGCTGCCGAATTGTTCTGCCGTGCAGCCGCGCATGTAGATTTGCAGAAATGTAGGTGTTGCGAGAACAAACGTGACTTCGTGATCGGCTACGAGCTGACCGATGGTTTTCGCGTCGAGCGGATTCGCATGATAAACCGCGCCGATACCGAGTACGCCCGGCAACATCAGCGTGCCGGTGAATCCGAACGAATGAAAAAACGGCAATACACCGAGCACTTTGTCTTTGCGACCAAACGAAAATGTCTGACCGAGTTGCTCAATGTTTGAGCCGACGTTGTAATGCGACAGCATCACGCCTTTGGGTTCGCCGGTGCTGCCGCTGGAAAAAATTACCGTGGCCAGTTCATCCAGACGGTTCTGTGCCGTTTTCTCTTTGAGCAATGAGCGGTCGCGCAAACTTTTTTCCAGCCAGGCGGCGGGTAGGAAGCGCGCACAGAAAAACGCCGCGAGTTTTTCGCCGAAGGACGGCAGCGATTGCATGACGTCTTCGAGATAGATGACATTGCCCGGAAGTTTAAGTTTCACTTTCGCTACGAAGACGCGCGATGTGAGAATGGTTTTGAGTTCGCATTGTTGGAAGCACGAAGTCAACGCTTCTTCAGAGAGCGTATAATTCAGATTCACCGGCACTTTGCCGCAGAGCAGCGCCGCCCAGTTCGTCAATGCGCCTGCGACACTTGGTGGCAACAGTAAGCCGACCATGCGTTGTCCGGTCCAAACCGATTTGAGCCGACGCGCCAACAAGACGGCTCGCGTCAATGCTCCACTGAGGTTGATGCCAGACGTATTCGCATCGGCCATGGCGAAGCGGCGTGGATGTTTGCGTGCGGTCCGGATGAACTGTCGTTGCAACGGCAACATGCGGGCTTTGCGAAGTTCCCAGGCTTCGGCCAGAAGTTCCTGCACGTGTTGACGCACCTCGAATGGTGTCGCGGAAGGCGGCAGCGGTTTGCCGAAATTGATGGTGATGGGATCCAGAATGCGCTTCGGCCACTTCCACAAAAAGCGTTGGCCTTCGAAACTGAAAATGCTGCCCCAGAGACCATCGAGTCCGACCGGAATAATGGGCGCATTGACGTCTTTCATGATGCGTTCAAAGCCGCGTCGGAACGGCATCATCTGACCGATGCGCGTAATTTGGCCTTCGGCAAAAATGCAAACGACCTCGCCGTTCTTGATGGCGTCGCTGGCGGTTTGCAGAGACTTGATCATTTCGCGCGGACGCAGTTCGGAAGAAATCGGAATCGCGCCGGTAATCTTCGCCCATGTGCCGATGAATTTCTGATCGTAAATCGCCTTCAACATGATGAAGCGAATCGGGCGATCCACGGCCGCTTGCAACAGGACGGCGTCGGCGAGCGAGAGATGATTGCAAACGAAGAGCGCACCGCCTTTGGCCGGAATGTTGTCGCGTCCCAGCACGTTGAGGCGATACAGCGAATGTGTCGCGAGCCACATGAAGAAGCGAAGTAACGAATCCGGCACGAGCGTTACGGCGTAAATCGTTCCGGCGAATGTAAAGATGGCGCCAATCAGAAAGATCGTCGTGGAATCCAGACCCAGCACGGATTTCAAGAGTGCATACGCTCCGGACGCGACGAATACGCCTACGGAGGTCAACCAGGCGTTCGTGGCGATGATGGAGCCTTTATCTTTCGCGTCGGGGCGGTGTTGAATCAGCGCATTGATCGGGACGACGTAGAATCCGCCGGAGAATCCGAGAATGCCGAGAATGATGCCGACTTGCACCGCCGACCAACCGGGAATCGCCAGAATCGCCGCGCAAATCGAAAGCCCTGCCGCGCCGAGTGGAATCAACCCGTACTCGATTTTTCGTCCCGACAAAATGCCCGCTACGACACTGCCGAGTCCGATGCCGATGGCCAGGCACGCCCGCAGCAGACTGATTTGCATTTCGTCCAAATGGAGAACGTCCTGGCTGTAGGCGAGAATGGTCGGTTCACCGAACAGCGCGCCGATGAACCAGAAGTACGCGCTGCCGATGATGGCCAGCGAAAGCACGCGGTCGCGCCGAATTTGCGCGAGGTTCTGCCAGATATCGCCGAGGAAATTGAGCTTAAATTTTTTTGACGGATTCGCGGCGGGTAATTTCGTGATGAACGAGCTGCTGATTACACCGACAATTGCCAGCGCGATGAGAACGATTCCGCCGAGGTAAATTTGTTCGCCAAATGTTTTGTGCATGACGCCTGCGACGACGCCACCGGCGATAATGGCGAAGAACGTTCCGAGACCAAGCCAGCCGTTGCCCCAGGAAAGTTTCTTTTCGGTCAACAACTCCGGCACCGAGCCGTATTTCGATGGTCCAAAGAAGGCGCTTTGCACGCTCATTAGAAAAATCACGCCGAGCAGGAAATTCACGTTTTGCAGCCATAGCCCGATCAGTCCCAGCCCCATGATGCCGACTTCGGCGATTTTCACACCGACGATGACTTTGCGTTTGCTGAAGCGGTCGGCGAGAAAGCCGCCTGCCATCGAAAAAAGAACAAACGGCACAGCGAACAAAGCCAACGCCAGGGAGACCAGACGATCGCGTTGCTCCGGCGGAAACGTGCTGGTGATTAAGAAAATGACGAGGAACTTGAAAACGTTGTCGCTGAACGCGCCTTGAAATTGCGTGATGAACAGCGCCCAGAAACCACCGATGGAATCGGTGCGCGCTCGCGGAGCATCAAGGTGAGGAGAATCGGGTACGACCGGCTCAGGTGAACTCTGATTCATTGCGCCGCCAAGCTACCCGGGCCGGGCCAAAGTGAAAATTGAAAATCAAGATGAGGCATTGGAATAACCGAACTGCGTCGAAAGACAAAATGGCTTGGCGTTTTACTGAATGCCGCCCTGGGAAGGTAATGAGTTATTGGTTGTCTTGATGCAATGACCGACAAAGAAATTTGGAAATCCGAGACGTTTCGGGGAAACGGATTTCCATCGAGCACGACGTGACAGTGTTTACTGCGGAGTAAATCGCTTCGGCGGCTGGTTGGTGGGAAACCGGATGAGATGATATTTCTGCGGTCCGGTGGATACTGTGATGGTGGCGGAGTAGTTCGTCAGAACTTCCGCTTGTCGTTCTTTCAACCAGTCTTCGAGAGAAACCTTTTCCAGTTCGAACAGGAGTTCGCTCGCGATCGCGTATTCAATTTTGCGGGCGCGAATTTTTTCGAGGTCTTCGTTATGAACCCCGATGTACGCGATGCGACGCGCGAAGAACGGCCGATAAAATGAAATGTCCAATTCGTCCGGACCGGAAACGAGGCCGAGTAATTCCAGTTTCGGTGGTAAGGCGTCGCGCAGTGGCGCGAGCGGATCGTGACGAATCGAATACGCGGTGTAAGTCGCAAGGGCACGCTCAATGATGCGATTGTCCGGATATTGCGATTGCAGTTTCGTCAGAATGGTTCTCGCAGGCCAGAGCGGTCGCGGCGGGGTAATGACCAAAACCACAACTGCGACGAGGAAATTCAACCACACTAAAACGCGCCACCAACGGGTTTTAATCAGCGCCAATTGGCCGCCGCCCAAGAGCAGTCCGGGCAGCAACAGCGGATAATACGGTGCGATCAATCGGCCTGGCGTTACCATGCCGGATTTCATGCAGTAGGCGGCGAGACCGATCCAACCCGACAGCAGCGTCAGTTTCCAGATGCGTGGCGACATCGCGAGGCCACGCGGCTGAAGTGTTTTGCGACGTAACAATTCAATTATCGCCCAACCGCCAGCGATCATCATCAACAGCGAAACGCTCGGGCCCAGTCCGGCCCAATCTTCGAAGGGAATTTCCCAGAGTTGATGAAATGGCCACTCGAAGTTGTTAATCAACGGTTGGCGCAGAAATTCAGGTAACAATTCCACAGCATTCTGATTCCACCAGTTCGCGATCGGGAAAAACGGCGGACAAAGATTATTGAGCGCCAATAACAGCGGATTGCCCCAAAGTCCGACGAACGGGTTGCTGAGCGCCATGCCGGGTTTCTCGATGTTCAGCCCGGACCAATTGCCGACGTAACCCCAGTTCAGCAACATCGTCGGTACGGCGGACACAAGAATCATGATGAGTCCGACGACCGTTGCGCCGATGGGTTTCTCGCGCAGCAATCGCCACAGCGGCGCAACCAGCACCAGCCACATGAGGCAGAGCGGCAGATTGCTGGCTTTCGCGCCGGTTAAAAGAGCGATAGCCAGACCGGAATGCCAGAGATCACTTGGCTTTCGCGAAGTCCACGCACGACAGCCAAAATCAATCGCGGCCAACGCATACACGACGGGAAATGCGTCATTCCCCGCACTGCCGGCTTGCAGCAAAAACACGTAAGCGGTCGGCAGAATCCACATCCATTGCCACGCCACGCGCGCTCGCACGCCGAGACGCGTCAACATGCTGAACAGCAATCCCGGCGTGAGCAGAAACGGAATGATATTCAGCAAGAACAAAAACCGGTCGGAGCGCAGCACGAGAAACAGCGGTGCGGTAAGCCATTCCATGCCGGGCGTGCGGGTGTTGACGCGAATGTTCGGCGCGTAAATCCAGTGCCATTGATCCGCGGCGAGCCAGTTCAACACGCGCGGAATGCGATAGCTCAGGCCGGTGTGATTGGACGGTGGATAAAGCAATCCGCCAAACAGCGCGAGCAACGCCAGCGCCAGAAACATCAGTGGAAAAGGCCGGCAAAAACGGCGGCGCAGTTTTTGCCAGTTCCAGCCGAAGCGCAGATTGCCGCGCTCGATGAGGCCGCGATTGCGAAGTTCCGAGCAGGTAATCAACGTGACGACGCCGAGAACGATGTAACCAATCCAATTGAGGATTCCGAAGAACGAGAGGAGCCAGCCCGCGCCCGTGGCGAACACAGACAACCAGATCCAGACTTTGACGGCAGCTAAAGATGACATGTGGATGACCCGACTCCGGCGCGCAGAATCTAGGTAGCCGCCGAAATCGGGTCAATGGATTCCTGAGAACGGGCGGAACAAATTCGATATGGCTGTGGCGAAAATTTCACCGCTTTTGCAGCACCATGGGATCGTCCCACGCGTTCGTATTTTTGAGATGTTTTCGGATGAACGTCTGTAGCTCGGCTGTGTCCGCGGTCAGCACCAGCAATCCTTTTTCTTCCGAATCGCCCGCTGCGGGAGCAATTATGTGACGGATAGCTTTCGGGTCTTTTTCCAGCAGTTCGCCGAGCCACTTGTAACTGAGAAGTTGCAGCTCGAGTTGCGGCGTCATCCGATTGATGCGAAACAACAGGTGCGTCGGCGCGGAGTAGGGAATGCGGTCACGCGTGAAACAATCGAGAAACTTCTGTCCATCGAGTGTAAACAGATGAGCATCGAACGAATTCGTGGTACTGCCATCGGGAATGGTCAGTTGATATGTCTGACCGCCAGCGCGTTCGAAGGTCCACAGAATGTCCGTTTTTTCAGGCTGATCCACGTCACCCCACTTTCCGAGCAACGTGGCATCAAAGCTGACATCTTTCGTCGTGTAGAACGGATTAATGGACGTCACCACGCAACCGGTGAGCAATGCGAGAGTCAGGCCAAGAAGCGGCATTCGAGTGGCTTTCATAGTGAATCAGTGGTTGCGTCCAACCTCAGGTGCAGTGGGTGAAAATACAAGAACGGAGTTTTGCTTTTGCGCACTGAGGAGGTCCCGGACCTGAGGATCAGTTTGTGCGTTTGCGTGAAATGCGAACGTGTAAGGCGTTCATCCAATTGTCGTCCGTTCGACTTTGGCAAGATTGCCAGATCGAATTGCTGCGTTCTTTTGTGAGTCAGAAGCCGAAAGCGTCGTCGCCGTAGATGTTCGTGATGATTTCGCAGCGCGATTGACCTGCTGGATAATGTTGAGCATGCGCTCAGTGGTGGGAGCGTCTTTTACGGCGATGCGCAAGGCGCGGCGACCGAGATTGCGGCCCATACTTCCGACGTCACGCAGAAAAAGCCCATGCGCGCGGCAATCTTGCACAAAGTCGGCGGCGGTCGGTCCGTGTTCAGGTAAAAAGCAGAGCAGGAAATTGGCGACGCCGGGCAGCACGTCCCAACCGTCAAGCTGACGCAACGCATCGGAAAGCTGCGCGCGAAGTTGATGCGTCTCGCGCCAGCGGGTGACGTAATATTCCTGATCTTGTAGCGCTGCGACGGCTGCCACTTGTGCCACCAGACTCACCGCCCATGGCGGCGTCAGTGGTCGTAATGCAGAAATGATTTCAACCGGCCCGCACAAATACGCTGCGCGCGCTCCGCTCAACGCGTAGAGCTTCGACATGGATTTGCACACCACCACATTTCGGCTCTGCGCCGCGAAGGTTTCGAGCGA
The DNA here is from genome assembly GCA_937894935.1 of uncultured Verrucomicrobiota bacterium. GTDB lineage: Bacteria > Verrucomicrobiota > Verrucomicrobiia > Limisphaerales > JADLHS01 > JADLHS01. Next base: position 10,549 of record CALAYC010000292.1, on the reverse strand, counting down.
TTGATCCAGTCCCGCGTATTCCACGTACGTTTCGTCCACCCAGACACGAGTCGTCGCAGGAATCTGCTGCAATAACGCTTCGAGATTTTCTCGTGAAATGTGCTGACCGGTCGGACTGTTCGGATTGACGAGGATAATCAGGTCGAAATGCTTTCTCGCGACTTTAGCCAGTTGCTCAAGGTTGATACGGAAATTGTCCACGCGTTGTAACTGAAACCGATCCACGTGACATTCGATCACCGACTCGAGGACGTGAGCGTATTCGCCGTACATCGGATCGAGAATCAGGACACGTGAATCGCAGTCGAGCCATTCCCGCAACGCGAGAAAAATGAGGTCCGACGAACCTGCGCCGGGCAGAATATTGTCTTCCGAAATGCCGCGTTGACGCGCAATCACTCGAATCAAACCTTCGCATTGCGTCGGTGGCGACGTGCGCAATAACCACGGAAGTTCGTCGGTGAGCGCGGCAATGACTTTCGGCGACGGCGGAAACCATGCGTCGAGGACGTCGGCGTTGATGATTTCGTTTCGGCGTTCGAGTTGGTTGAACTCCGTGCCGATGGCATCGAAAAATGCGCCACCGTGATAACAGTTTTGCAAGGAAGCGTTCATGCTGCGAGTAAGGCTTCGTTGGATTGCGATTTCCGAGTGAAGTTTGGCGAGGTCCGCAACATACGTCGGAAGCGTCGTCGCCGCGTTTGTGTATCGGACTCGGAGTAGAGCTGTTTGACGAGGTGGAGAAAACCGGATTGCAACTCCGCAACGCTCATATTCGTCGGTTTGATATTAATGTCAAAAAGCGTGCAAAGCTCCCAGGCCTTGTCGCGGAGAATGCGACCTTCAGCTTTCAATCGTTCATAGAATGGCGTGCCAGGAAATGCAGTGGGAAAAGTAACCTGTACCTCGTAAAGACCAGACTCGCGCATAAATTGCAGCACGTCATCGAAGATCTCCGGCGTGTGTTGGTCCAGCCCGAGAATGAAGCAGCCATTCACCGTGATGCCGTAGGATTGAATTTTTTCGATGGCCGCTTTGTAACGATCCTGCTGCCGTGCCTTCCAATTATTTTTCAATTCGATGCCCTCGAGACTGTGGCGCTGGGGACTTTCCAGACCAATCAGAATTTGCTGACACCTGGCATCGCGCATCAAACCGAGTAACTCATCATCGTCCGCCACGCGAATATCGGTTTCGGTAAACCAGCGCACATCTTCGGCAGCGAGTTTGCGTAATAGATGTTTATAGTGATCGCGATGAACAAAGCTGTTGTCGTCGGCGAATTCGATGAACGGCTTGGGCCAGATCGCTTTGATGGCGCGAATTTCAGCGAGAACTTTTGCCACCGGTTTCACCTTGTAATGCGGCGTGAGCAAAATGGAACTCGCGCAAAATTCGCAGCGATGCGGACAACCGCGACTGGTCTGCACTGTGATGCGATTGTATTTCTCAGGATCGAGCAAATCGAATCGCGGCATCGGTGCGGCGGCTAAATCAAATTTCCCGATGCGTGTGTTGCGATAAACGCGTTGCAGATGGCCGCGTTCCAAATCAGCGAGAACTTGTGGCCAGAGCGGTTCGCCTTCGCCGATGACCACGCTGGTGCAATGTTCAAGCGATTGCTCCACGAGAGCTGAAACGGTGATGCCACCCATCACGACCGGCACGCCGCGGTTGCGGTAATAATCCGCGACATCACACGCTTCGTAAAATTGCGCGGTGAACGTGCTGATGGCGACGAGGTCGAAATCGGTGGGCATTTCCGGCAACGCGCGCAGGTCAGCGATTTCGTGATACTCCACTTCGAATCGATCGGAAGGTGTGAGTCCGGCGAGCGTGAGCAGGCCGAGACTGGGGAGCGAGGCGATTTGTTTGTTGCGCTCGACGAAGCCAGGGAGCGTCAGTCCGAGTTCCGTGAGTTCGGCGTTGTGCGCTCGCACGCCGCTCATGGCGATGAATCCAATACGTTTCATTAGAGCGATAGCGGTTGAGGGTTGATGAACAGCAAACTCCAAAACGTCAGCCCACCGCCAAGAATCAAGCTGACGACCGGCACGGAAAAAATGAAGTACGCCTTGCGAGCGTGCGCCATCACCGCGCAACAGATCGGCATCGTGATTGCCCCGATGATGAAAGCCCAGGCCGCCACGGGCAACAACGGATTCGCCAAAGCCGTGGCGCGAACTGTGAAATAAAAGAGCAGGTTGGTGACGCCGAGACCGAAGAAGGAAATGTGTCCCAGGCGATACATGCGGCGGCAATGACTGGCATAACCGCCGAGCCATTTTTCATCGTGAAAAAACATGCCCATCACCATGCCGGAGAGAAATCCGAGCACGATCCACAGCCACGCCAGGATCAGGTTTAACTGCAGCACCATCGCGTTCATGGGGGCGACGGTAGCAGTGCCATTCTAATGGTGTTAATTGATAAATGTTCTCATCCATTGCCGGAATCAATGACGCCCCTCCCGCTGCCTGCGTAGTTCTCCCGGGGCGACGTTCCGGAGTTCACCACGATTGTCGGCCCGTGCCTGAAAATGGAGAATTTATGACGGATCGCAGCGTTTGAAACCGGCGTTATGAAAATGCAACAAGTCGAATGTCCTACCGTCAGCTTCGCCACGGAAAGTCGCGCGCAAAATTTTTTGGTGTCGTTCGGGGCTTTGTTGTTGAAGCAGATCGTGGTCTTCGCGGTGCTCGGCGCGTTGATTTACGGATTTTCGGAATTTGTGCGAAATAATCTGATGCAAACGGTCCAGATCGAAGGCCGGAGCATGTTGCCTACGTTGCCGGACAAGAAGCTGTATTTGCTGAATCGCGCGGCGTTGTTGTTTCGCAAACCCAAGCCCGAGGAGATTGTCGTGTTGCGTGATCCTGAAACGAACGGTTACGCCGTAAAGCGTGTTGTGGCTAAACCGGGCGATAGCGTCCTGGTTCAAGACGGAAAAGTTTTCGTCAACGGCACGTTGCTGAACGAGCCCTATCTTGCGCTGGAAACTCGTACCTATCCCGAAGGCCGCTATAAAGCGCAATTCTGGATTTGCGGCGTCGATCAATACTTCGTTCTGGGAGACAATCGCTACAACAGCGCTGACAGCCGCTGCTACGGCGCTGTTCGACGTCAGAACATTCTCGGGACGATTACGCCCTGACCTTTTGGCGCGCGTATTAATCGCTGCGTCAAATTACTCCATCAGTTGTATCCCCATTCCGACTGCGACGCGCAGTTGTCATTCGTTGTGCGCTTGCTGTTGGCGATTTGCTGTGTTGCAATGCGGCGCAATCAATGACCACTTGCCGCACAGTTCAAAATCTCCGGCGTTTAAGCTGTTCGGCGAATCGCGGTTTAATCGTTTTGTTGTTCGCGGTGTTGCTTATGGGGTGCGTGCCCAGTCGATTTGTAGCGCATCGCATTATCACGGCGCCCAACCGGCAAGCGACGGCGGTAATGTTAAACGATCTCCAGAATGTGTGGGGACAATATGAAGCCATCCTCACGCCGCCGCGAATTGAGTCGCCTTTGGTCAAAGCGCATGTGTCGGTAGGCGATCCCGCTGTGGAATTGGAGATACTTTCGTTTCCGCCGCAGGATTACGGTTGCGAGGTGGCTTCGGTCCTGGAAACCAACGAGCACGGCAAAGGGCATTTAACTCTGACGGTTCAGCCGAAGACAAATTATGTGGTGCAACCGCTGCCGCAGATTCATCGCGCGACGATTGTATTGTTGCACGGTTACATGTTGACCAAAGAATTTATGTTGCCGTGGGCGCTGCAACTCGCGCAGTCGGGTTATCGGGTCGTGCTGGTGGACTTGCGTGGTCACGGTAAATCCGGCGGAGCTCAAATTACATTTGGCAAACAGGAAGTCGCGGATTTGAAACAGGTGCTCGATTATTTGCAAGCCTACGGCGAATGCGATGAAGCGATTGGCGTGATGGGATTTTCCTATGGCGCAACCCTGGCGTTGCACTGGGCGGCGGATGATTCACGCGTGCGTACGGTCGTCGCGATCGCTCCGTACAATCGACCGGACGAAACGTTTGAACGACTGGTGCGATTACTGAAACTTCCGATTTCTGCGTCCGCCGCAAGGAAAGCAGTCGCGCTGGCTGCGGAACGATTGGAACTGGATTGGACCGGGTGGTCGGGCGAGGCCGCGATGCGAAAGGTGCGCGTGCCGGTCTTGTTGATCAGCGGAGAGAAGGATGAGATTTGCCCGCCGGAGGACATTGCGGCGTTGCGATCCGTCGCTGGCGGTGAGACTGAATTTCTACAAGTTTCGCCGGCAAATCATCTCGCGATATCAGTGTGGATGCATGAGCTGATCAAACCGGTAGAGCGCTGGCTGGGAACGAAACTTGTTCCGCGCGGAGTGACAGCGCTTGCGGATTGAATCCTTCCGCTGCCGAGGATTTCGCCGTCAGGCTTGTTGGGTCAGTGCTTCGTGAACCGTGGTCAGGAGTTTTTCCACGGTGAACGGCTTCTCCAGAAGTCCCACTGCTTTGATGTAAACGTCCGTCTCCGTGCGTTTGTGCAGATCGTGACCGCTGCTGGTGACGACTTTGATGTCGGGTTTAATTTTGCGCAGGGCGTTGATGGTCGCCGCGCCGTCCATGAACGGCATGGATTTGTCCATGATCACGAGTTGAATCCGCTCCTGTTCGCGCGAGAACGTCAGAATTGCAGAAGGTCCACTCGCCGCCGTGAAAACTTTGTAGCCGTAGGTTTCCAAAGTTGATTGCGCGAGTGCGAGAATTGCGGCTTCGTCGTCCACCACCAGAATGTGTTCGCCATGGCCGCTGGGCCACGGCGCGGGTGCGGCGGGTTTGGCTTCGGGTTCAGCGGTGGCGACGGCGGGAAGAAACACTTTGAATTCCGTGCCGCGGCCCACGGTACTCTCGACCTTGATGAATCCGCCGTGGTTCCGAACGATCGTTTGAGACGTGGATAAACCGAGTCCCGTGCCGTGTCCCGGCGCTTTGGTGGTGAAGAACGGTTGGAAAATCTGGGACAGCTGTTCCGGCGGAATGCCTGTGCCGGTGTCGCGTACGCTGAGGCAGACAAAATTTCCCGGCGTTACACCCGGATGCGCCGCCGCGGTGGCGGCATCCACGGTTACATTCTTGGTGCCAAGAACCAGCATGCCGCCTTTGGGCATGGCGTCGCGCGCATTGATGCACAGGTTCATGATGACCTGATGCAGTTGAATCGGATAACCGGCTACCGGTTTGCAGTCGAAGTCCGTTTGCACGCGACACACGATGGATTTAGGAAAAGTGTCGGCGATAATTTTGCCCATTTCCCGCACAAGCTGTTGCACCTGAATGGTGGTGCGTTGACCGCCGCTGCCGCGGGCAAACGTCAGAATCTGTTGCACCATTTCCGAACCGCGCAATGCGCTGTTCCGGATGGTTTCCACGACACTGGCGTATCGCGGCGGTAAGGGCGATGTTTCCAACAGGCCGGCCCCCATCAGAATCGGCGCCAAGGCGTTGTTCAAATCGTGCGCAATTCCGCCGACGAGAATGCCAAGGCTTTCGAGGCGTTGCGCGCGGAGAAATTTTTCTTCCAGCGTTTTCTGCTCGGTGATGTCGGTGCTGATAATGAGCCTGGCGGTGGGTTGGCCGGCGGCGTTGCGCAAGAGCGTCCAACTGCTGCGCACCGTCAGGGGGCGACCCTCGCGGGTTTGTTGCGCCAATTCACCGCTCCACTCACCAACCGTCATCACGGCGTGCCGCGCTTCTTCGAAGGTGAGAGTTAATTGTTCGGACAATAATTCACTGACGCGCCGCCCCAATGCTTCCTCGGCATTCCATCCGTAAATGCGCGTCGCGCTGCGATTCCAGAACGTCACGCGATCTTCAAGATCGCAAACGATGATGGCGTCGTGTGCTTGATCCAACAGCGCGGCCTGTTCGCGGATTTTCTGTTCCGCCTGTTCGCGGCGTTGGCGTTCGTGCGCTTCCCGCAAAGCCCGGCGCACGGCGGCCACGAGGCGGCGGGGACGTTGTTTGAGAACGTAATCGGTTGCGCCCGTTTTAAGACTTTCAACGGCGGTTTCCTCGCCGATGGTGGCGGAGAAAAAAATAAACGGAACGCCTTTCTGAAGTTGTTCGGCCAGAGACAGCGCGCGAAGACCGTCGTAGGAGGGAAGTGAAAAATCCGAGATGATCAGGTCAAAGCGCTCTTGCTTCATGGCGCTTTCAAATTCGCGTTGATTGCGCGCCAGACGGAACTCTCCTTCAAACCCTTCCGCCGTTAACATCTCCCGCATCAGAAAATGATCCGCTTCGGTGTCTTCCAGGTGCAGTACCCGGATCATTCGCTTGGGCTGTACAGACTGATAACTCATCGTTTCATAATACCTGGCGGCGGCTCATTGATCGTTGCCCAGAAGAGACCAATGTTTTTGATCGAGGTTACAAACTTTTCGAAATCGACCGGCTTCACGACGTACGCGTTGACGCCCAGTTCATAACTCCGGATCAAGTCCTGTTCCTCGCGCGAGGATGTGACCATTACGGCCGGAAGCGAACGCAACGCGGGATCATTGCGGATGCATCGCAAAACTTCGAGGCCATCTACCTTGGGCATTTTCAAGTCCAGCATCACGACTGCCGGGAGGCCGTTGGTGTGCCCGGCGAAGCGACCGCGTTGATATAAATAATCCAATGCCTCGGCCCCATCGCGCGCGACGACTACGTCGTCGGCGAGATTGTGTTCAGCCAGGGCGGCCAGGGTTAATTCCACGTCATGGTCGTTGTCTTCCGCGAGCAGGATGCGTTTGTGGGATGCCATACTTTAAACGGCGTGCGCCTTGGGCAGAGTAAAATAGAATGTGGCGCCACCGTCAACTTTGCCCTCAGCCCAGGTTCGTCCGCCGTGCCGGAGAATAATCCGCCGCACATTGGCCAGACCGATGCCGGTGCCTTCGAATTCCTCGACGCGATGCAGGCGCTGAAATACGCCGAATAATTTTTCCACATACGTCATGTCAAACCCGACGCCATTATCGCGCACGAAAAATTTATGCTCATCGGCCCGCGACGAATCGCAGCCGATTTCAATGAGAGCCGGGGTACGCGGGCGCGTAAATTTTACGGCGTTGCCAATCAGGTTTGCCCACACCTGCTTCAGCATGCCGAGATCGGCGACGACTTGCGGCAGCGTCCCGATTTGCCATGAAATCTGGCGGTTGGCTGCTTCCTGTTGTTGCAAACGGATGGTTTCCTGAACTAACGCCGCGGTGTCCACGGGCTGGTATCGCAAATCTGCCCGGCCCATCCGCGAGAACACCAACAGGTCATCAATCAAAACGCCCATGCGTTTGGCTGAATCCGCGATGATCTTCAAATACCGACGCCCTTGATCGTCGAGGCGCGCTTCGTTGGTCTTGCGCAATAAATCCACGAATCCATCAATGTGTCGCAGCGGGGCGCGCAAATCGTGCGACACAGAATAGGAGAACGCTTCCAGCTCTTTGTTGGACGCTTCGAGCAATGCAGCGCGTCGTTGCAAGGCGACATGAAGTTGCGCGATGCGTTCGTTGTCCTGCTTTTGTTCAGTGACGTCGCGACCGACGGCGTACATTAAATCGCCATACGGCATCGAGTTCCACGACAGCACCCGCCACGAACCATCTTTATGTCGGAAACGCACTTCGAAATGCACCACCGGTTGACCGTGTCGGACTTGCTGTTCGACGCCTTCCATTACGGCGGCATGATCATCCGGATGCACCAGTTGAAGGAACGGTTTCGCCACTACTTCTTCCGGTTGCCAACCGAGCATTTTGGTTATGGCGCTGTTCATCCATTTCATCGTGCCGTCCGCATGCGCGACGCATAGCAGGTCGAGCGACAAGGTAAAAAAACGGTCGCGTTCCTCTTCGGCTTTTTTTCTTTCGGAAATGTCCGTGGCAATGGTCGCAGTCGCGTAAATTTTACCCTGTTCATCGCGCACCGGAAAACTCACGCACCAGTGCGTCTGATTTCCTGAGGCGACCGGTATCTGTATTTCCACTTCGGAAGAGGAGGGCGACTCCAACGCCTGACGTTGATGAGAATGCATCAAGGTGGCGAATTCCCCGGGCCAAACTTCGGCGTAGGTTTTCCCTTCCACCTCAGAACGGGTGCGACCGGTCACCTGTTCAAATCGCCGGTTCACAAACAAAAATCGTCCTTCCGCGTCACTCAACCACATCAATGCCGGCGCATGGTCCAGAATCGAATCGAGCAGAACGCGGCTTTTTTGCAGGTCGCGTTCTACTTCGGCCGCCGGACGCGTATCCGTTCGGATGGAGACGGCGGCGAGCAATCCCACGACGGCTAACAGTCCAATGCCGCCGGCGAAGAGGAGATTGCTGTCGTGCAAAACGGATCGTGCTTCTGTTTGAAAGTAGAAGAGCGAAGAGGTTGCCTCGGCGATCGGTTCCGCATGGACGCTGCAGGTTGCGGCATTGATGGCGGGACCGGTGGCCAGCCAGCCGGTTAAGACCAATACCCGAATTAAAACTACGAAGTCCGAAACTGGTTTGTTGTTGGGTTTTTTCATTTCCCCAAATGTGAACGGCTCACTGCTGCCCGGCGTTGTTGCCAAAACATAACATCAACCCGTCGCCATTAGCCAAATCAAAGTTTTACGGAACGTTTGACCGCGACCCGCAGCCCGGGCGGCATTCGGCATCTTGCTGAGAGGGCCTCATAAAAAACCTGAGTTCGATCTCGGGGAATCCACGATAGTTAAATTCATCATTAGATAATTAAACTCTCCCGATTTTTGCGTCCGAGGGCGGCGATGGGCCGGTGAGTTTCGCGCTGAACTGCGTGACCAGAAATCAGTTCCTCAGTCGGCCAAGCTGATCAAACATTATGAAAAAAGCGGCTATCGTGCGCACCATTCGCAATGGGCACACCCACATGGATGAACCTTTCAAACGCCAGTTACTCGCCGCACTCATCAAACTGAAGGAAGGCAATTTCAGCGCGCGACTTCCCTCCGACGCCCTCGGCCTCGATGGCAAACTGGCAGATACGTTCAACGAGGTCGCCGGTCGGATGGAGCGCTTTGACCAGAGTCTTTCGGGATTGCGCAGTGAGGTGGCGCGCAAAGGTAAAATCGGCGAACGCCTCGTGCTCGGCGATGCCACGGGCGCGTGGGCGGATCGTATCGAAGCGGTTAATGCGATCGTGGATGAACTTTCACGTCCGACGGTTGAAATGGGGCGCGTTATCGGTGCGGTCGCGAAAGGAGATTTAACTCAATCTGTTCCGCTCGAAGTCGAGGGACGACCGTTGCAAGGCGAGTATTTGCGCACGGCGAAACTCGTTAACGGCATGGTCGAGCAGTTGGCGGATTTTTCCGTGGAAGTGATTCGCGTCGCGCGCGAAGTCGGCACGGAAGGCAAACTCGGCGGTCAGGCGCAGGTGAAACGCGTGTCTGGCGTGTGGCGCGAACTCACCGAATCCGTCAATCAGATGGCGGGCAATCTCACGGCGCAGGTGCGCAATATCGCGGAAGTGACTATTGCGGTGGCGAACGGCGACTTATCCAAAAAAATCACCGTGGATGTGCGCGGGGAAATTCTGCAGCTCAAGGAGGCGATTAACGTCATGGTGGATCAGTTGCGTTCGTTCGCTTCTGAAGTGACGCGGGTCGCGCGGGAAGTTGGAACGGAAGGCAAACTTGGCGGTCAGGCCGCCGTGCCGGGCGTGGCGGGAACGTGGAAAGATCTCACGGACAACGTCAATTCCATGGCGTCGAATCTCACGGCGCAAGTGCGCAACATCGCGCAAGTGACTACCGCTGTAGCGCGTGGTGATTTGTCGCGCAAGATCACCGTGGATGTGAAGGGCGAAATTCTCGAACTCAAGGACACGATCAATGTCATGGTGGACCAATTGAACGCGTTTGCCTCCGAAGTAACGCGGGTCGCGCGCGAAGTCGGAACGGAAGGCAAACTCGGCGGTCAGGCCATGGTGCCCGGTGTGGCGGGAACATGGAAGGATCTCACGGATAACGTGAATCTGATGGCGAATAATCTGACGTCGCAGGTGCGCAACATTGCCGACGTGACGACTGCGGTCGCAAAAGGCGATTTGTCGCGCAAGATCACCGTGGATGTGCGGGGGGAAATTCTCGAATTGAAAAACACCATTAACACGATGGTGGATCAATTGAACGGATTTGCTGCGGAAGTGACGCGCGTGGCGCGCGAAGTCGGTACGGAAGGAATTCTCGGTGGTCAGGCCGAAGTGCCGGGCGTGGCGGGTACGTGGAAAGATCTCACGGATTCGGTCAACGCCATGGCGACGAATCTCACGGCGCAGGTGCGCAACATTGCGGAGGTAACAACTGCGGTCGCGCGTGGCGACTTGTCGCGGAAAATCACGGTGGATGTGAAAGGCGAAATCCGCGAACTGAAAGACACCATCAACACGATGGTGGATCAGTTGAATGCGTTTGCGTCGGAAGTCACTCGTGTCGCGCGTGAAGTCGGGACGGAAGGCAATCTCGGTGGTCAGGCGCAGGTGCGCGGTGTGGCGGGC
>CALAYC010000291.1 GCA_937894935.1 uncultured Verrucomicrobiota bacterium | reverse complement strand
TTTAGCGTTGAGTTGTTACAGGTGACCAGGTCACGGATAAATCATCAATGGCCAGCCCGTCATCCGGGCCGTTGTCGTTGATGTCTGACCAGCGCAGGAACAGCTTACAAGGGAACGGGCGAGATTTATACAGTTCCCGCTGGTCTTAACTCCGGTTTGTTTGGATTAAGTCAAAGTTTGCAACTCGATGTCCCCTTGGTTTCCACCCAACGCGCCAGCAACCACAACAAATCCGCCAGCCGATTCAGGTAAATGATGATCTCCGAGTTCTGCAATTGATCCGCCTCCTGCAACGCGCACACGCGTCGTTCCGCGCGCCGACAGACCGTTCGCGCCATGTCGAGCGCCGCCGAATTCAGACACGCGCCCGGCGTCGCCCAACCTTTGAAAGAAATATTTTGCGCTTCGAGTTCCTTCGCCACCGCGTCGAGCTTGTGTGTGAGTTGCGACGTGACGAGCGTATAACCGTCCTTCACGTAACGCGGCAAATCCTCCACCGCCGTCGCGAGTTCCCCCATCAAAATCACGAGGTCCTTTTGAATCGTCAGCAGATGTTCGCGCACAAACGCATCTGTCGCCGACGCACGCGCCAAACCCAGTGCCGTGTTCAACTCATCCACGCAACCGTAGGCTTCGACCCGCGGATGACATTTGCTGACGCGCCGGCCATACATCAGTGCCGTTGTGCCTTTGTCGCCGGTCTTCGTAATGATGCTCATGATGAAAATCAGCGGCGAACCGACTCGCTTCCGACCTCATTCGCCACCGGCCTCTCAATTAAGACAAGCCCGCCGACGATGCAACTTCCATTCTGCGCAACCTCCTCGTCTGTCTTTATCACGGCAATACCTGCACACGATAAAACTTCTTCCCTGCATCCGGCGTCGCATCGAAATAAAACGAAGACACGTCACTCGCCTGAATCACCGGACTGATAGGCGTGAACGGCTCCGTCAGATTCGTCGTCGCGAGCACCTGATAATTTTTGCCAACGACACTGCTCCAGATCACCAGTTGATTTCCATTCGCCAACTCCGTGATGCGCAAGACCGAGTTCGCATCGTTCGGATCAGTTCCCGCAATGAGTTCCTTTGCATCCGTCATTCCGTCGCCATCGGAATCCAGATCCGGCGGCGGCGGATAAACGATGTTTACCGTCCGCGTCTCCGTCAGCACCACCGAGCCAATGAAAGTCGCCTCAATCACATTTGTGCCCGCCGGAATATCTGTCCAGCGATACGCCAACGACTGATATCCCGCGCCGCACGCCGGACTCGTTCCGAAAACGATGTCCTCCGCATCCACCGCCACGCCGTTAATCTTCAACGTGTAATTCGCAAGCTCGCCCGTTTCCGGATTCAACGTCGTGTTGCACACACGAATGTTCATGCTCGCATTCGGTCCGGCCAATTGCAGCGTGCCATTCGTCTCCGGCGAGGAAATGAACAACGTTCGCGCCGGCGCTAACGTATTCACTGTTCGCGTCAACACGCGCACGCGGTCCGACAACACCGCCGTTGTTGCCTCACTGATTCGCACCGTAATCGTCGCCGTGCCGCTGCTTGGAATCCCGACGTAATTGAACCGCCACTCCTTCGGCAACTCGGGAAACAACGCATTCAACGAACCGTTCGGCGTCACCGCTTGCGCCGCCACGAACACCGGCACGCCATTCGTCAATCCATTGCCATTCGCCTGTCCTGTCACCGCATCGTCGTTGCCCGCGTTGCTGTCGCTGATGTTGATTTCCACGCCGATCGCCGACGCATCTGTGCGAATCACCAGTTCATAACTGATGCCATTCAACGTCGCGCCGTCCGCCGCCGGAAACGCCACTACGCCCTCCGGCGGCGCAGCATCGTAATAAAACGTCTGCGCAAACGTGTTGAACACCGACGCCTTCCCATCACGCGACAAAAACGTCCTTGCTCGCACGATGTGAAAGCCTTCCGCCAGTCCGGTCGTTGTGTGCTTCGGATTGCGATTGTTATGCAACCACACCGTTGCTGTCGTAGGATTGAAATTCGTCACGGCAAACGTCGTCAGCCCGTAAAACTTCGCCGCGTCGGCATCAGAAAGCGGCGGAACAAAATCACTATGCAGCGCAATCTTGTAACGAATGTTTGCGCCCGCGACATTGTCCGCGCCCGGAATCGTCGCTTTCCACCAATCCACCGTGCCGTTGTCCGCATCATCATTTACCCAACTCCCCTGCACTGCTTTCGTCGTGCCATGTCCGACCCCAAAAGCCCCTTCGGGATTCGTCCCGTCCGTTGTGTAGTAGAGATAACAACGACTCACCTGAAACTCGTAACCCACGCGCACATAAATCTCCACCGCCGCACCGGCTGCGGGATGCAACGGCACACGCTGCGTCACCGGTCCGCCACCCGCAATCGTCGTTACATTACTCGGACTATGAATCGCCCACGCCGCTGTTCCTGCTGTCACCGTCCAATCATGCCCTGCGCCCGTCACAATCAAATCGCTCGCCGGAGTTCCGACCGTGTAGTGATACGTCTCCGCGCCTGCTGAAACGGTGTTATTCCGATTCGTTGCCTGGGCGGCAAATTTCTCCGGGCCGAAGCGCGATTGAAACTCCGTCTGTTCGTAGCCGAGAATAATATCCGTAGCTGAACCCGGCTTGTTATCGCGCCGATCCAATCCCGTCGTCGGCCCGAAACCAATCTGACTGTTGATATCCACGCCGCCATCGAGCTTCGCGAGAATGTTGTTGGCGGACGCATCGGCGCGAATCACGAAATCAAAATTCGCATTCGTCACCACCGGCACATCAATCGCGTAAGTGCGATTGGATACATTCATTCCGCCAATCACATTACCGGACTCATCCACGCGCCCGCGCATTTTGAACGGATACCGCGGATTAAATCCCGCATCCCCATCCACACCGTCGCGCCGATACACCGTGATGCGTGGCGCCTCCGCTCCGTTCTGTCGGAGCGTAATCACATCTTCGCGATGCGCGCGACTCGGCTCAGGCCATTGAATCGCATACGCCACATAACTGCCGCTGGGAATCTTGAACTCAATCGCCCCGCCGCCCGGCGCGAGTGACTGGCCGCCGACGTAAACTTTGCGGTTCACCGGATTGGCATCATTCGCCGAACTCTGCGCTTCTGCGAGATTCGCCGTTGCCTGGCGCACCAACAGTTTTGCACATGCCCGCTCGCGATTCGGCGCATCAGCCATCTGCACCAACACGGTACCCGGTGGAAAACCAACGACCAATCCGACCCCGCGCGAATTCTGCACCGGAAAACATTCGTAAAACGTCCCCGCCGTCGCCTGCGCCACCCCGTCATCGAAACTGATCTCGCCGCCCGGCGTGCCCGCGTAATTATCATTCATCGCAAACAACACCACCGTCTGATCTGCGGCGCTGCCCGGGTCGCGATAATCATAACGCTCGAACGCCACAATGTCGTTGTCGCTCCAACGCGGACGCGTGCCGCCGCGCGCGAGTTGATGATGCAGATACGCCACGTCCGGCATCTTGTTATCACCGAACTGCCCGAGATACGGCGCATTCGCCACGCGCGGAAAGTAATCCGGCCCGCTCGACTGATTGTAACCATCCGAATAAATGGATGGCAGCCCCTCGCGGAAAAAGTTGTACGCGTTATGCAGCTCGCGCCGATTCGCAAAACCATCATCATGACTCTGCGCAAACAACACACTCTGCGGACCGGTAAACGCACTGCCGTACGGCCGATAATCCCGTTGATCCAATCCCGACAACGACGCACTCGGATTCCCGAAGATATTGTTCAACTGAAAATGATACGGTGCGTTCAGCAAACGCATCCCGCGACTCAGATAATCCGAAAAACTCGGCGGCTCCCCCAGATGTTCGCCAAACAACAACGCATCATTCCGCGGCGCTTCCGTGTCGAAACAACTGTTACGATTATCATCCGCTTCCACGTAACCATTCCCGAGCACGTTGTTCCCGTAACCATGCACGTAATCGAACATCGTCTGAATCCCGCCGAGATAACCATCCGGCGTCGCACTCGTCGCCCCGAAGAACCCCGCCGGCGTATGCTTCACCGCATCCAATCGAAACCCATCGCACTTGGTCTCATTCACCATCCACATTGCCGCGCGAATCAGATACGCATTCACATCCTCCACCACCGGATCACCATTCGCCCCATTGAACGGATGCCACGGACCGGCAATCGGCGGCAGATTCGTATCCATGTAGTACGAATTCATTCCCGGCTGTCGCACAAATGAAACTTTCGCCGTCGTGCTACCGAGCGTTGGACCGAAATTGAGATTCAACCCACCCGGCTCATTCGCCAGATCAATCAACCCGGAGAGCGGCCGATTCTGCACCTCCCACACATTCCCGAAATCATTAATCGTGTCCCAATTCCGAAACGTGCCGTCCCCCTGCCGCCGCAAATGAAAATCCTCCACCGTCAACCCCGGATAAACATTCGTCGGCGTATTTTGAAAATACTTCGGCACATCGAAGCCCCGATGATTCATGATATTGTCGAAGTACACCCGCAACCCGAAGCGATGCGCCATCTCCACTGCGTGCAACAACTCCGCCTTCGTCCCGTAGCGCGTGCGCACCGTGCCCCGTTGATTCAAATCCCCGAGATCGAACGGATCGAACAAATCGTAACCCACGGAAAACACACTGCCCGCCTTTGCCGGCGGCGGCAGCCATAAACTCGTGTAACCCGCCTCCGCAATCTCCGGAATCTTCTGCACCAACTCATCCCAATTCACATTGAACAACTGCAACATCGCCTCCGCCCGCACGAAACTTCCGCTTAATAAGCACAGCGCCAACACTCCGGCCCCGATAAAACGACGCAGAAAAAATCTCCCGCCGAAGAAATGGAAAAAACGCATCAGCACGTCCGGTGTTACGCCCTCGAGCATAACACCACCCCTCCCTCCGCCAACCGCACAAACATGCTGAAACATCGGTGGGGCGAGCGTCCCCGCGAAGCCGCAGAAGACGCGGTGACGAGTCTCAAACATTATCAACCTGTCACCCGACAAACTCCCTCGCTCCGCGAAACGGGGAGAGGGTTGGGGTGAGGAGGCGTTTTCAAATCCAGCAGATCAAAGTTCGAAGTTGGGAGTTGGGAGATCGTAAATGGGAGATGAGGTTTTGAATTTGGAACTCCGGATATTGGCCATCGGACTGACACCTGACACCTGACACCTGACAGACACCTTCTCCCCGCATTGGCGGGGCGAAGGAAGGGGAAACGTATTAACGTCCGGTTTCGTTGTGTGGAGCGACCAGGTGTTTGGATTCCGGAGAGCCTTTTTCGCGTAGCCAGATTGAGAGGATGACGATGGCGGCGACAGCGAGGAATTCGCTTTGCCAATTCTGCAACGATTCAAACCAGAATCGGCTTCCGCTGAGGTATTCACCCAACGACACCGGCGGTTG
>CALAYC010000290.1 GCA_937894935.1 uncultured Verrucomicrobiota bacterium | reverse complement strand
GGCACAGTGATTTTTAATTGTCACTGAGAGTGAAGAATAATTGTCATTGAACAGCTGCGCCCGCTCAACCAGGATCCCGCGATCAATTGGGGTGTGAAAGACAAGAGCTACAGTTATCCGAGCGGGCATTCGGCCGGCGCAACGGTTTTTGCAATGTTGCTCGCGGAACTGTTTCCCGACCAGAAGACTGAGATTCTGGATATCGGCCGGCAAACCGGTTGGCATCGTGTTCAGCTTGCGATGCATTATCCCGCAGACATTCATGCCGGACGAACATTGGCTCAGGGCATCGTGCGTCGATTGAAAACAAACGCCGCGTTCCAACATGATTTCGAAAAGGTGAAAGCCGAAGTAGCAGCTGCAAAAAAACTCAATCACGCGAGAGATTTGCCATCTGGAACTGCAATCCCACGGCCATCGGCGGCTGGTTCCGTCAGGTAACCATCAGTAAGATTTCGCCATGAAACATCTTCTGTTGTCATGCCTGTTGCTGGGTTCACTCGCAACACCGCTGTCTGCGGCTCAGGTTGAATCGGTGGAAATCTTCAGTCCCTCGATGAACCGGCCGATTAAGACGGCCGTCGTGCTGCCGGAAAAATACAAGGATGGCCAACCGCTGCCGGTTGTTTATCTGCTGCACGGTTACAGCGGAAACTATCAGTCGTGGGTGAAGGATTTTCCCGCGCTGACAAACCTGGTGGATCGGTATGAATTCATCGTGGTCAGTCCCGACGGCGGCTTCAGCAGCTGGTATTTTGACAGCTCAATCGATCCAAAATTTCGTTACGAAACATTTGTCGCCAGGGAACTCGTCGAATCAATCGACGCAAAATATCGCACCGTTCGGGACCGCAAAGGCCGCGCGATCAGCGGATTGAGCATGGGTGGACACGGCGCCTTGTTTCTCGCGTTCAAACATCAGGACGTGTTCGGTGCTGCCGGAAGCATGAGCGGCGGCGTCGATCTCCGGCCATTTCCGATGAACTGGGACATTTCCGAACGCATTGGCGACTACGCCACGCATCCGCAAGCCTGGGAAACCAACAGCGTCATCAATTTGGTCCATCTGCTGAAACCGCATTCCCTTTCGTTGATGATCGATTGCGGCACGTCGGACTTTTTCTACGACGTAAACAAGGCGCTGCATGAAAAATTATTGTATCGAAACATCCCGCACGACTACATCGAGCGGGAAGGTGAACATAATCTGAAATACTGGCAGAATTCCTTGCCCTACCATTGCCTCTTCTTCCACCGCTACTTCAAAAAAAGCTGAATGATCGGCCATTTCCGCGTGAAAAGGTCACTGACCTGAATCGTCGTGTCGTTTGACCGGTCTTTATGGAGGATTTCATCGGGATTTCAACAAAAGGTAACTATCCGAACGTAGCCAATTTTTTACCCTGTCACTGAAGGTTTCTCTGAAGAAGATTGCGAGTGGCAAAATGATACCCCCGCGCTGGTTAACCTGCGAGTCCTGCGCGCAATTCCTCAGCGGATGCTGGCGATCCATCGCGGCGACGAGCGGATCTCGTCGCCGTCCTTGGTGGCTCACACTTCAGATTCGAGTCCAGATGTTGCAAGTCGCCTCCGCGTCGCATCCAGCCCACTCGAAATGGATTTCAGAGTTTCATCGCGAGTCTCCTGGTGGTTCATGTAAACCGCGTCAATGTCCACTGACAAACGCGGCATGTCCTCGATGAACAGGTTGATTGCCGTGCCGCCTTTCATCGCAAAATGCGGCGTCACGAAAATCGCAGGCGCGCTTTCGAGCAATAACCGGACAACTTCGAGGTAGCCTTTGTCCATCATGATTTCAGCACGAGATATGTTCCGTCCTTGAGACGATGCATCCAGCGACCGCGGCCCAGTCGCTTTTCCGCCGCCTTTTTCGCAGCGGCGGCCCACGGCAAGTTAAGTTCTTCGGCCCAACTTACGCAAAGCCGCGCGACTTTGACGCGGTGGCAGTTTTTCAGCGGTGTGGTCAACACCTCTGACCGGAGTGATCTTGCACCCTCCATGATATTGCGAGCCTCCTTGATTCCTTGATGCACACCCACTTCGCTCAACATTTCCAGCAACGCCCGCTCCGGTACGGAGACAAAAACTCCGTCAGGTGTTTCCGGCAGAGGTTGCAAACCGAAATTCTTTGGCAGCTTGGGAGAGAAAGGGTTTCGCGTCGTGTAGCGCGACGGAAACATTTGTTTTCGGGCAATCGCCGTCGCGATCGCGGGATGGCCCTGCACGGCTGAAAACTTTCCATTTGACCGGATTTCATTCAGAAAACTGGCAGAATCTCAATCGGACGGCTGTGCCCTCGAACGCTGACAGGCTTGCCGCGAATGATGGCCGACAGAGAAGTGAGTCGCTGCTGTCTTGGCAAACTCCCCGCGCAACGCGTCATTAAGAAAACCATGGGATTAGCCACAATGGCCGCAACCTCCTCGTGCAACCGCGACTTGTCCCCGCCGCCGAGGATGAACATGGCCAGGCGAGTCTCCTGCCCCAAGGGAATTCCCATCCGCAAAAAATCTTTGGTGTTCATGCGTTCAACAAATCAAAGCTCCATCGGAGCGAAAGATAATAGCCGAGGACGATTCGGGAGAAGTCTCATTTCGTCGGAGGACATTTTCGATGAGCGGAATGTCTGACGCTGGATTTGGCTAAAATGTTCGGGACAGATTTGAGGATTTCTGGTACGTGAATGCAAGCGTATGGAAAACGCCGCCTCCAAAGAATGCCCATTCTGCAAAGAGCAGATTCGCAAGGAAGCCGTTAAATGCCGGTTCTGCGGCGAGTGGTTGGAGGAGCGTCATCAACCGAAAGCAGGTTTGATTTCTGAGCAGACGCCCGCATCGCAACCAAGTGAATCGGATGCGAATCGCGAAACGATCATTCAGCCAGTTGACGGTATCAAGCCGACAATTACGACTGAAGCACCAGTTACAGAATCGTTGGCAGAGGAAGGCAAAACCACACCCACCGCGCAGAGCGCGATTCAACCTGACAACAAGCCACTGATTCCCCTGTTTCTGATTGCTCTGTGGATTTTCTGCTACGTTATGCCTCTGGCGATCAAAAACGGAGCGTCCGGCTTTCTCGGAATTGCTCTGGGCACTTTAAGTTATTGCACTACACCCGGCTCGCTGCTTGCGCTTCCGATCCTGACCATCTGGTTTTGGAGTTTGCGACGCAAGAGTTTATCCGCTCAAACCGCTGGCAAAAGCACTCAACAAGCGTGGCTGATTGTCGCGATGGTGGTGGTTGTCGGAGTGCTTGCTTACGCAAGCATACGTCCAGCTTTGGATACTCGAGCCGCCACCCAGCGAAGGAAATTGATGGCGAGCGGAGTCAATCCAGACGCGCTCAAAGGCTGGGAGGTGCTAAAAAGAGATCAGAAGCTGGGCGATCCCGCGACCGGCTTAACGCCGGCCGCAAAGAAGAGAATGCGGGAAATGATCGCATTACAGTTGAGGGGAAGTTTCGCGGCCTTCACCAATTTGAGTGTGGATCTCAAGGGTGATGATCACGAGAGACTGATTGTGGCCTGCAACAACATGAATCCAATTACCAAGAATGTGCGTGAGGCACTTGAACAGGCGGATGGAGATTTTTGGAATCGAATGCGGTTGTTTGATTTCAGCGAACTTGTAATCATAGGCCCGAATCATTCGGAGACAATTCCCAAGTCAAAATTTAAGGAGTGGAGTCGCGGCTACGAAACGTACGTTTCCAACACGCTTGCGATGTACCAGAATCAACTTTTTGACGCTGGGGGAAATGAACTCACTCCGATGATGCAAAAAACGATGCGCCAGAATCTCGCGTCGGCACTCGACGGTGGAATGAAAAGCATCTACAAAAGTCTGGAAGTCAGGCTGGAAGGTGAACACGAGGACAAGCTGGTGCTTCATCTCGGCGAGATAGACGCGAGCGTCGCGGATAATCTTCTGAAAACATTTCAGGAAGACAAGACCGGCAACTTTTGGAACAGCCTCCGCGCATTGGGGTGTAGTGAATTGATCTTGAGCGGAGAAAGTTATCGCCGCTCCATTCCGCGAAATGAATTCATTCATTGGTGTCGTGATTATGAGAAGTACGTGTCCGAACTCCGCAGAGTGGCGGGACAAATCTCGGGCGGGTTGAAGTACGAAGCGAATGCGCCCTGATGGTACGGTTCGCTTTCATTTCGAGCCTTCGCCTTTTTCTTCAACTGGAGAACGGTGATTGCGAGTTCTGGCAACGGCTTCGACTGCACTCAATATTTGCAGGTCGTTTGCAGGACCGTACACGAAGCGAATCTCCGTATCCTCGGCCCTATCACCCGGCTTCCTGCGCGCTGGCATCATCGCCCAGTTCGATGTCGAGTGCCGTGGCCACGTTGGTCGCCATTTGGCAAAACGCGTCCTGCGGCGTGCGAATGTTGATTGCCTGCCAGTTGCGGTTGAGCACCAGCACGATCGTCTTGTTCAGTATGTCGCTCATAAAATGTCCTGCGGACGGCCACCACGCACACCGCGACTGCTGCGCGCGTTGAGGTGTTTGTTCTTTATTGAAATGAAATTGGCTGCCTCGCCTGGTTTTGCTCCAAGTCCTCCGGTTTCAGAGACCGGCGCGCTCCTAATTTGACTCCCGTCCCTGCCGTTAGTGGCCCGACAAAATTGAGACGTTCGCTTCGCGAATTGCAGTCGCCACGAGGCAATGAAAGTGGTCGCTCGGGAAGGTTCTGCCCCCCCCCCTCGACTTCTGGGTGTAGGCCAGACGTGATGCTATTGGGCTTCCCAAGTCTTGCGAGATGGATGCCTTAAGTAGGAATGTTCGCTGTCGCGAACCGCAATCACCACCGGGCAATCGAAGCTCGACCTGCGAGATTGGTGGAGCCGGAGGTAGTTGCAACCTCACCATATCCGGGTAAAAGCCGGGTGCCGGTCTGCTGTGGCTTCGACTCCATGAATGGTGGGCGAGAGAGGAGTGGACTTCCCAAGTCCTGCAAATCGGATTCCCCAAGAAGAATTGTTCGCTGTCGCGAACTGCAGTGCACCTCCAAGGCTCGCTGACTCTCGATCTGCGGGGTCTGCTATTCCCTCTTAACCACTCGCCCGAAGATTGAAATTGGATCGTCCAGCCGGTGCTCCGGCAGGATTGCTTTACAAAAGCAATCCGCAGGCTGCTGCGGGGAGGCGAAAACGGGATATTCCGGCGTGTCTAGGTTTACTTATATGCTAATAAACCCAGCTGTGATGGTTATATTTGACAGAATTCAAACCTAACGTTTAATAATGTGCGTGTATGGCTAGTCATGCTAGTTCAAAAAGCAAAAGAATAAACCAATGTCTGGTTGCTGCTCCGGCCAATGCGGTGCTTACCTCCGCTTGGCTGAAAGCCCACGGTATATCCAGCAAGCTGGCCGGCTACTACGCCAGTTCTGGATGGCTGCATCGCATCGGCGATGGGGCCTTCACGGTCCAACCAGCGGAGCCCACCTGGTTAGGAGCGATCTTCGGCCTCCAGCAAAAGTCCCAATCCCTTCATCCGGGTGGACGCACGGGACTGGAGCTTTCAGGTCTCGCCCATTTCCTGCCTCTGGGTGAAGCGCATCCGCTATTCCTCTTCAGCCGATCCGGAGAACGATTGCCGGCCTGGTTTCAGGGATTACCGTGGTCACACCGCATCCGACATGTGCGCACGAACTTCCTGCCCGACGAGCTCGGCTTCAACCAGCACCGTGAGGGGGGAATTGTCGTCAAGATATCGGCTCCGGAGCGTGCCGCCCTCGAGTTTCTTCAAGCGCTTGAACCCTCCGCAAACGAGTATGAACACGCGAATCTGATCTTCGAAGGACTTGGAACACTACGTCCCGACGTGCTGCAATCGCTTCTGGAGCATTGCTCCTCAGTGAAGGTGAAACGCCTGTTTCTCCATCTGGCGGAAAAGCACAATCACGCATGGTTCAAATCTCTGGACCTGACCAAAGTGTTACTCGGCAGCGGCAAACGCATGCTGGTGGCCGGTGGTCGGCTGGATCCCAAATACCTCATTACCGTTCCCGTCCTGCCTGAATCCCCAAGTGATGCACCATGAAAGACAGCCCATTCTTCAAGCAGGCTGACCTGCTGGTTCAGATGCTTCCCTTCGTGAACGCGGAGACCTGCTTTGCGCTCAAGGGTGGAACGGCGATCAACTTCTTCGTTCGCAACTTTCCCCGCCTCTCCGTGGACATTGACCTGGTATATGTGCCGGTCGAAGACCGTGCGACTTCACTTCGGGGAATCGACGGCGCACTCAAACGCATCGCAGCAAAGATCCGCCGCTCAATGCCAGCGGCCCATGTCACGGAACGAAAGCTCGCCGCCGAGAACAGTGTGGTGAAGCTGACGGTGCGCGTGCCGAATCTCGGCGAAGTGAAAATCGAACCCAACACCGTCTTGCGCGGGGTGGTGCATCCAACGACGGAGCGCACGCTGGTCGCGCGGGCCGTCGAGGTGTTCGGACGATCTGCCACCATGCCGACTCTGTCGCTGCCGGAACTTTATGGCGGGAAACTTTGCGCTGCGCTCGATCGCCAGCACCCTCGCGACCTGTTTGACGTGCACGGGTTGCTTCAAGCGGAAGGAATCACCGATGAGATTCGCCGCGCGTTCGTCATTTATCTGGCAAGTCACGACCGCCCCATGAGCGAACTTCTCACTCCAAACCGGCAGAACCTGAAGCCGGTCTTTGCGGATCAGTTCGAGGGCATGACCCTCGACCCCGTGCCGCTGACGGTGCTGGAGACGACGCGCGAGCAATTGATCGAATACATCAACAGCAGTCTGACCTCTACGGAACGGGAGTTTCTCCTGTCCGTGAAGCGACTGGAACCGAAATGGGATTTGCTCGGAATTCCCGGGGTCGAACGATTGCCCGGAGTGCAATGGAAACTTTACAACCTGCGCAAAATGACATCCGCAAAACGCATGGCGGCCGAAGAACTTCTCCGACGCAAGCTTGGGCTGTGATCACCACACTTCGCCAGTCCAACTGAAGGGTGGTCGCAGTCTCCGGTGCCGCCCCGGACACGGCGGGCTTATGAAACCCACCTGAGCGCTGGCTCGACTGCGATCCTTGCGGAGGGCCAAGAATGGATCCCTCACCCGGAGTGGACTTCCCAAGTCCTACAAGTCGGATGCCCCAAACGGAAATGTTCGCGTCGCAAACCGTAGTGCACCGGGCTGATTCGCATACCGGGCGAATGCATCGCCGACGATGCTTTGAGGGCAATTGAATAATGGTCAGCGTCCCGGGGTAACGCTCCCGGACCCGGCACGGATCTGGTGCGACTTCGTTTATAAGACGGACGGTTCTCTTTGAACTACACGCCGGACGGTGACCGTCAGCAATGGCGGAATGCCGTGGACTTGCACCACTTGCCACAAGGCAGGCACTCGTTAGCACCGAGGCCCGGCCCGCTTCTCCGGTTGACATTCCAGATTGGTGCTGACGTTCGGAGCGACGAACTCGCGGTCGAACCGCCAGCCAGCTTATCGCCCGACCAGAACCACGAGCGCTCGATTCCGGTTCAGGCCAAATTGGTCGTCGTGGGGAGACTTGCACTCCCAAGGCTGTTCGGTTTTGAGGCGAACCGGTCTGCTATTCCCTGTGAACCACACGCCGGTCGGCAACCCGGGACTTGCACTCCCGCAGGCGCGGGACTCGGCGATTTTAAGTCGCCGGGGTCTGCTGTTCCCGCTGAAGCCAGTCGCCGTGAAATGGTGGGCATTAAGGGACTTGCACCCCTAAGGCTGCCAGATTCTGAGTCTGGACCCTCTGCTGTTCGGGTTTAACCACATGCCCATAAATTGGTGCACCCGGCAGGATTGACTTCCCAAGTCTTGCAAGATGGATTCCCCAAACGGGACGGTCCGCTATCGCGAACTGCAATCCCACCTGGAAACTCTCCGTTCGAAGCGGAGGATGATAATAATTTCACCACGGATGCGGAAATGGTGGGTCGCCGGATTCGCACACCTTGCGGTGCGCCAGCACTTCTCGCCGGTTAAGAGCCGGGACTTCACTGTCAAAGTTTGCAACCCTGGTGGCCGTCTGCAAAGACCGCGACACGAAGGCGGATCCCGCAACTGCGGGACGCCGCAGCGCAGTCTGTGAACATGACCGGCACCGGTTTCACGTCGCGAAAAATGGAGTCCCAAGCGCACTGAAGCCGGCGCCCGGCCTGGTGGCCGTGCGCAAGCACCTTCGACCGTGCGGGGTCTCTGCCGTCGGGCCAGCTTCACTTCAGAAATGGACGGGCATGGGGTAGCGCGCCATCTACTCCGGTTTGGAAGACCGGCGTGTGTCTCTCAACACCTATGCCCGGAAGAATGGAATCCCGTGCTGGAATCGCACCAGTCCCGCTTTGCGGGACGGCTTTGCAGGCCGCCGCCTGAACTGCTCGGCCGACGGGATCTTCAAACGAAATCCTGAATCACTTACTTTCGCACCTTGAGCAATGCCTCGACTTCGAGCGCAGCAATCGCGTCCATATTCTTCAAAGCGCGCTCAAACATCGTCCGCACCTTTCGAAGACCTTCCGCTTCGCTTGTTCGCGTTTTGCCCAATTCAAGTTCGAGATGGCTTAAGAAGCCAATAACGGCGCGCGTGGCTTTTCCAACGAGTTCGGCAGTGTTCCAGTTTTGCTCTGCATCCGGCGAAATTCCGGTCGTGCCAGTCCAAACAGGCTGGTAAGTCAAATGCGCAACCCACTGGTTGATAGAATTTCGCTCCGCATCGGAAAGAAACGGCCCTGGCGAGCTGTATTTTTCAAAATCAGTGGCGCGCACATCGCTGTCGCGATCTCTTTTGTCTCTCGGACGGAAGAAATCGTCGAGATCACGAACACTCAAAAGTGCAGATTCCACACACGAATTACGGATTGTTATGGCCGCGAATTTCTCATCGTTAAACCGCGGATGCTCGACGAGCATTGGGTGAATTCGCGTGAGCCAAAAATAAAGGCTGAAGCCGCGAGTCAGGCGATTGTAAAGCAAACTCACCGCCCGGAATTTCTCCTCGTCCGTTGGAATCCGTTTGGCATTAGAATTTGGCATAGACTCATCCTTATTCTTTCAATTTGTTCTTCACAATATCTTTGAATGCGCGAGCGGAAGATTTCGCCTCCGCCCGCGTTGTTTCTTGCCTCTTGGCGTCTTTGAACCGTCCGCTATTCGCGGACAAAGTCCGCGATCACGGCGGGCACGGTCGTGTCGAAGCCGACTACGTCGAGCATGCCGTTGTCGTTTGGATCTGCGATCGTGAAGCCGTTGGAGGTCATGCCCACAACAACCGCCTTCGCGTCACCGACGAACTGGCTGCGATACTGACGCAGCGCCTGCGCCGGGTGGATGTTGCCCGCCCACGTTTCGCTGTCCGTGTAGGTGATGAACGCCGCCACGTTGAGCTTCTGGCGGGCGGCCCACAGCATCGGCAGCGCGCAGTCCGTGCCACCCATCGGGATGGCTTCGATGCGCTGGATGACTTCAGCCAGCCGCATGCGCGGCGAGAGGTTCACGCGGGTGATGCCCGGTTCACCGCCGCCCCATTTGCCACCGTGACCACCTGCCGCAGCCGAGAACGCGATAATCTCGCATTCCGGTTCCGTCGCCGCCGTGATGAGCGCCATGGCCGCGCTCGCTTCGCGGGCGCTGATACACGAACCCGCGATCATCGAGCAGGCCATCGAGCCGCTCACGTCGAGTGCGAGCAGCACCGGCTGGCCGCACGGTTCCACGTTCTGGAACGTCGCGTAGAACGCTGCGTCCAGAGCGTCCACGACTGCCGCGACTGGCGACCACTTGAGCGACCCCTTCTCGCCATGACCCTGGGCGTAGATTTTCTGCGCCACAAGGATCGCGAGCGGGTGGATGCGCGAGCGCTTCAGCGCCGTCTCGTCCTTCAGCTTGCGGAGAACGAGCTTCTTCGCGTCGCTGAACGGCGCAATGAGGCCGAGGCTCGTCATCTTGCCGAGGTTGCGGACCATCGCCGTCACCGGCATGCGCTGGAGCAGCGCGTCCCACACCGCGATTTCGTTGAGCCACTGCGTCGGGATCGCTTCACGCGGGAGGTCGAACTCGTTGATGAGCTTGACCACGTCGCGTGCGTGCGTGACGCGCTTCACCTTTTCGAACGCCTCGATGAGCTGCGGCAGTTCGCCGAGCGCGCCATACTTCGCAACGCGGTCTTCGCCGCGAACCTTGCGCTTCACTTCGCGTTCACCGAGCGAATCAGGAACGGAAGCCGAACTTCGGCCCGCGAGCATCCAGCGGAACACTGCGTCGTGCTGCACGGACGGAGCCTTCGGGTGAGCGAGGCGGAGCAGGTCGGCATGCGACCAGCCATCACGCTGCTGATACTTCACGGCTTGGTGCGCGAGGTCATCGGCACCGCGGTCGAGATACCAGCGGCCCACGGCGTTGCGAAGGCCACGGCCCCAGCCACGCATGGCGTTCACGTATTCAGCGAAGTGGAACAGGTGCGTGCCGATGCGGCAGACCTTGTTCAGGTTCGCGAACGCTTGCCCCTTGGCGGCGGCGTCACCGTGCGTCGCGACGAGCGCGAGGGCGAAGATAGCCGGGTCGTTCTTCGGCGCGCGGCCCGCATCGCTGATCTCAACGATGCGGTTCACGGCACGAATGCCGTCAGCCTTGATGCAGCGGACGAGCGCGTCGTGGTTCTGCTTCACGAGTTCGCGTTCGCCGATGTAATACGTGCCGCCCTCGGCGCCGAGGATCAGGAAGCGGTCAAAGCGCGTCCAGTCATCCACCGCCCACGAGTAGCCACGGTCGGAGTTGCGAACCTGGGTCGAGCCCGGAATCGGCTGCGACTGCGGCGTGGCGCGACGATTGAAGATTTTTGCGTAGTTGATAGCCATGATGGCCTCCTTTTTTCATCTGAATGCGCCGCCAACTCTCGGCACGATTGCGTTGTTTGAACTGCGGACAAGTTGGTGAACCTGGGGTTGGTCTTTTCAAGAGATAACCCATGTCCTTCGGCCCGCAGATTGGAGCGCGGATCTGTGACCCGCAGAGATTGTGATCCGGATGGGATGCAGCGGCTCACAGAGCCGCGGTCCGTTCACTCGCGGAAAAAAGTGATTCCGCCTGGCGCCGTCGTATCGCCCTGAGCGGAGGCAGCAGTTCTTAAAAGCTGCGTCCTGAACCGCATGGGCAAAGGTCGTTGCGTCCGAGCTTTTCGAACAGCTCCTTGTTTCCGTGAACGATGCGCACGCCGCGTTTCACCTGCGTCTCGGACGGGAAGCCCTTGCGCCGTTTGCTGGTGATTTCAAAGTTTGAATCTTCCGAGTCATAGATGTGGTTTGCCATACGGCCTCCTAAATTGATGTTGCGTTGAATCATCACGGCACGTGCCGCGATGGAATTGCAGATGGGCAAGGGATGCCGTGGAGTTAACCCGCAAACAAATGCGGGGCTGCTCTAACTATTGAGCTAGGCCGGCACACGGAGCCCGCCATTGGAGTCGAACCAATAACACGCGATAACCCGCAACTTCGGCCCATCAAATTGACAAGCAAAGCGGACAAAAAATCGACCGTGGCGTTTCCAGGAGTGCTGCTGTTACATCATCACCACTTGGCGGTCGCCATGATAATGCTCACGTCGTCCGGAAGCAGATGAAGCGGAGTTGAACCGCTGCTGCCTGGTTATGGTAACCCATGATCTACGGCCCGCTGAAAGGAACGACGGATAAAGAGTGAACTGGGAATTTACGTGCTCTACCACTGAGCTACCCCGGCATCTGGAGCCGGAGGCCGGACTCGAACCGGCGACCACGTCGTTATGAGCGATAACCCAATCCTGCGACCCGTCGAAATGGTGAAGGATGGACAAGAGACGACCTCGATGTTTCTGGACGGGAATCGAACCCGCATCTTCTCGTTTTCACGAGATGCTCTGACGCAGTTGAGCTACCCAGTTCGATAACCGAAGCACAGCGGCCCATCCTAAGAAAAAGAACGACGGACAAAAGGCGAGTCGGGAATCCATCAGTCGCCTGATGGTACGGGGTTCGAACCCGCTCGTCTCGCACAAGGCGAGATTTATACCGATAACCCAAGCTCAACGGCCCGTCGAAATTGGCGCGCCCGATGGAAATGGGCTTCCCAAGCCTTACGAGATGGGTGCCCCAAATGAATTGATCGCTGTCGCGAACCGTAATGAACCCACAGTACCCAGACTGAACCCGGGCGTTCTATCGCAGTTGAACTACGGGACTGTCCACGAACTGCGAGTGCAGATCGCGGATGCGGTTCTGTTGCCGTATAGGCAAAGTCAGATGGGCAAGTGATGTGATCGAACGGAGGCACTCCATGCTGGGAATCGAACCCAGAGCGCTAAGGCTTTCACCCGAGACGCTACGCCCTCCTATTTGGTGGAGGATAACCGATCAACTTCGGCCCATCTAAATTGGGGTGACCAACCGGATTCGCACCGGCACAAACGCCTTCACGGGGCGTGATGCTGCTGTTACATCATGATCACCATAAGTCGGAGCCTCTGGTCGGACTCGCACCGACGATTACGAGTTTCAAAACTCGTCCTGTGCCTGCTGAGGCACAGGGGCAAAATGGCGTCCACGGCAGGACTCGCACCTGCGACCTCCACCTTCGCACGGTGGCGCTCTGATCTAACTGAGCTACGTGGACAAAATGGCATTTGTGATCGGACTTGCACCGATTAGGCCCGACTTGAAAGACCGGCTGCTTGAGCTCCTTTGCATTCACGGACAGAAATGGTCCCCGAGGTTGGTATCGTGCCAACGTCTCCTCGTCTTCAGCGAGGCGCTAACAGGTTGTTGAAAAACCGCGCTTTTTCCGGACGACTCGTTTTGAAGGGGAGTTTTCGTTG
>CALAYC010000289.1 GCA_937894935.1 uncultured Verrucomicrobiota bacterium | reverse complement strand
GTGTTTGGCGTGAGAGTAGGCGTGACTTCCAGTCGTAACTGACTTTCCGGATCGTCAGGATCCAATCCGGCGATGTAAGATTGCCACAGCGGCATGCCGTTACTTCCAAGCTCAAGCACTGCATTTTCCTGATTCTGCGTGTAACCATGCGCGGCGAGCCACCAGTACGGCGTCGGATGATTGGTGGTAGTTACTGCGGTGAAGTTCGCCTGCAAAGTGCGATTGCTGTTCATCAACACATTGACCGGATTATTCGTGCCGCTGACGCTGCCGGACCAACTTACAAAGCGGAAATGCTTCGCCGGAGTTGCAGTGACGGCAACGGTGGTGCCCGCAAAATAAGTTCCCTCCGATGGATTCACTGAACCTCCAGCCGGGTCGCTGACGCCGACATTCAAAACGTATTGCGGTCCTACCGGGCCGGTGGCGATGCCGAGAATTTCAATGTCATCAATGTTCCAGCCGATGTCGTTATTCGACGAATTGGAACTGAGTCCCCAGCGCAATTGCACTGCGGGACAATGATTGGCTGATTCGGGCAAGGAGTATTCCATCTGTTGCCAGGCATTGTCCATGACGGCAGCGCTGGTGGACCAGATGGTTGTCCAGTTAACGCCGTTGGTGCTGATTTGCAGTTGCGCCGTATCGCCGTTGCTCAAGCGCAGCCAACGCGCAAATCGCAGCCTCAGCGAATGCGCATTTTCGCAATTGATGACCGGAGTGGTCGCATACGCTGGCGAGAGGTTGTTGGGATAATTTCCGCTCAGGTTGAAGCCGATAATTTTTGTACCGGTAAAAGCGGACTTCGGTCCTGCGCCGGAATACGCCGGAGTGCCATGAGCCCATTGTGATTCAAAACTCCAGCCGTTGTCGGTATCGAGATTATCGGTATAGAGGACGGTCGGAATTTCGACGACGAATTCACCGAGGCTTTGCACTGCAGCCCATTGACCTTCAGTGTCGCCGACTTGGTTCCCTTGCAGGTAAACGTTGTAAGTACCGTTGTGGGCATCAGTCCAGACACTGCCATTGGGCGGAGTGATTGAATAAGTCGCAGTGCGAGGTGTGCCGTTGCCGACGTTGTCCACAGACACGAAGGTTGCCGTTTGATTGTAACCAAACGGACCCGTGACGCGAATGTCGTTGTTATCGAGCGTTGCCACGTTGATAGCGGCATTGTCCGTGTAGGTAACAGTAAATTGTTTTGTGCTCACACCGGTTTGGGTGAGGTCTGTGATCGTGAGTTCGGCTTGCGGTGGCGGCACAAAACCACCCGTTGCCGGAATATAGCCGCTGATGAAATACTGACCGATGCTGGCGTAATCCGTGTAACCGCTCGGAGGATTATTCAACGGATCGCCCGTGCCAGTGCCGCGCACGTAAAGGTAATAGTTCCCTTCGGAAACAGTCGCGTTGATGGTGGCGTCGGTTTTGTTGGGCACGTTGTTGGTG
Source organism: uncultured Verrucomicrobiota bacterium (assembly GCA_937894935.1). GTDB lineage: Bacteria > Verrucomicrobiota > Verrucomicrobiia > Limisphaerales > JADLHS01 > JADLHS01. Next base: position 8,651 of record CALAYC010000289.1, on the reverse strand, counting down.
GCGATCAGAACGCCGGCGGAATCGTAGAGTTCCAGCAGAACATCAAGGTTGCCGCCGCGAGTGCTGCCCGGGCTGACCCACGGTTTCACCGTCAGGCTGATTGTGCCGTTTCCGGAAACGAACGAAAAAACATCCACATCGGTGCGAGTTTCAATCACACCTTTGTTCGCCGGATTGCTGTTGGTGGGATCTGTTTCCGGAGTAGTGGAAACAACGTTTGTCCCGCTGGTTTTCACCAACGCGGTAGCTGTTGCGCGAGTGTTGCCGTGATCGTCGGGGCGATACGACACTTTCGCGGCAATGATCGCGAGGTCGTCCTGAGTGTTATTGGCCAGATAATATTCGCCCTTGGACCATTGGCTTACGTTGCGATTGTAACCGGTGCCCATCAGCGGTCCCCACGAGATATCGCCGCTGCCGTGACCGTTGTAATACGACGTGCCATCAGTTTTAGCGTCGTGACTCAACCCCATGTTATGCCCGATTTCATGTGAAACGGCTTCGGCGATGTAAGACTCAGCGCCGCTCAAGTTGTTGTAGTAAACCCACGCGGGACGATAGGTGGCGTAATTGCCGGCGGCGAAAACATTCACATACGCCACGCCGCCGGCGGTTGAGGAAGGATTGACAGCGCCATTGGCGTCGGTGTTACGCGTAATCAACGCATGCGCCGTCCGCGTGGTAAACGTGGCCGGACGTTCCGTGGTGACATCAATGTTGAATGGTGCGTAATCCTCTGCGACGCGTTGCCAGATGCGTTTGATGGCTTGTTGTTCCGAATCGCTGAACGTCGAAAAATCCGAATCCGTGCTGAACGCAACGGCAGGAATGCTGGCTCGGCCGAGTGAAGTATTCCATGCGGTTCCTGTAACGGTTTCGCCGGTGAAGTTCAGATACAAAACATTGGGTGCACCCGGACGACTGTGAAAGATGAGGCTGCTGGGGAACGGACTGACCGGCACCGCGGCTTCAGCCACGGACGGAGGTTCGATTTCTTCCGGCACCGGCGCTAATTCAAATTCATCCGCGAAGAAAATTGCGCCTTCATCGTCGGCATGGAGCATCTCCAGATCGGTTTCAGTTACATCCATCCGTTGCAACCATTCCAACGCACGTTGTCGGGCGGTTGGAGACAGGTGTGAAGCGCGTTCGCTGAACCGGCCTTTTGGCAGGTCTTCCAGTCGCTTCAACGTGCCGCGCGGGAATTGGCGACCGCGCGCTGCGGCCTGCTCCTGCGACTGGGCAAAAGCAGGGGCCGTTGCGGTGACGACGCAAAGGCAAAAAAGAACGATTCGGGACAACAAAAATTTACGAGTTTTAAAGCACAACATAAACGGCGCGACGTTGCCAAACAGGGCAGGGAAGGACGCGTTTGTCTGAAATCATGACAGGAAGCGTCTGCAACTGCTTGCAGATCTTCTCCTCCTCATTTGGCGTGGCTAAACAAGCGGTTCTCGTTCCAATTTTGCGTTTCCGTCCCCGGGGCATTCCCGGGGAATTCCTGGGTGTGGGTGACCGACGGCTTTGCGCTTTAGCGTTCGATAGGGAATCCCTAAACTCGCCCGCGAATGAACAGCGCAATCATCGTCGCCGCCGGCAAAGGCACACGCATGGGGCCGGGCGTGGACAAACTGTTTCTCGAAGTGGCAGGACGACCCGTCGTGGCGCACACGTGGCAATGTTTCAACGATGCGGCATCGATTAACGACATCGTTCTCGTGGTGCGTGACGGAATGCAAAGCGCCTTCGCGGAACTGGCGCAGCAATTCAATTTTACGAAACCGCATCGTTTCGTAATCGGCGGCGCGGAACGGCAGGATTCAGTCTGGAATGGATTGAATGCACTTTCTGCGGAAACCGAAGCGGTGGCGATTCAAGACGGCGCGCGGCCTTGCACTTCTGACTCATTAATCGCCGCGACGTTAAATGTCGCGCGCGAGTTTGGCGCCGCGGTGGCAGCGCAACCGGTTACCGATACCATCAAGGAAACGGCAGATGGCCAAACCATCGCGCGCAATGTGGATCGCTCCAAACTGTGGGCCGTGCAGACGCCGCAAAGTTTTCGCGTTGAAATCATCCGGCGCGCTCTGACTGAAGTTCGCGCGCGTGGGATGCATGTCACCGATGATACGGCGGCGTGTGAATTGATTGGCCAACCGGTGCGTCTGGTCGCGAGTGCCGAGCCGAATCCGAAGGTCACGCGCCCGGCCGATTTGCCTTACATCGAATTGTTGCTTCGACAAAAGCTGGTGACGTCGCAAACCCGCTGAACGAGCGACGACATTCAGCGCGCTCCGGTGATGCGTTGCCACAACGATGGTCGCGTCGAAAGCGGTTGCGCAGCGGCTGCGCGGAACGCTGTTAACAGTTGGTTTCGCGCGTAGATACTGTAGCCGATATCAATTGCCAGGCTAAGAACGAACCATAGCCCCCACACCACCAAATCAGGTCGGAGCCAGCGTTGGAAATCGCGCGGTAAAAATGCAATCAAGGTCATGATCAACGCGACGCCGACCCATGGCAGCGCGAGAATGGGCGCGACCGCAGCACCAAAAGCACGCCGGGGATTGGGCGACGCGAGAGCTTTCCATAGTCCCAACCAGAACAACGCTACAATGTCCGCGACAAAAATGATGGCCATGGCGAGCCCCACGCAAAACCACATACGTGCGTCGTTGCCGTGAAGTTTTGAAAGTCCTGCGATCCACATCAAAATCAGGGCGACTCCCATTACTGCCAGAGGCCAGAGGAACTGGCGGCGCAAGGCGAGATATTGTCCCTGCACAATGTCGCGTTCGGTGAGTGCGGTGGAAAGCAGCAATTCCAACGCACCCGCGCGGCGATCTTCGAGGATTCGTCGTCCGGCTTCGCTACCGATCAATGCTTTCATTACGATGCCGAGCAAAAACGCTGTTGCTATATAAGTACTCGTATCCAACCAGTCGCGCTGAAATTTGGTAATGCCCCACAGCCACACTGCCGCACCAAAAATCGACGGCAGCCAGCTCCAGATGACGCGATATTTCGGACGCGTCGCCAGCCAGAAAAAGGCGTTTTGATTCAGACACCGAGTGCGAAAGGTATCGCGCGAAATGGTTTCGTCATTCGCGTCAACGGGTGAAGTGGTTTGCGACGGTGAGTAATTGCTGCTGGCTGCCTTCTCCTGCCAAGAGTGTCGTACCGCGCGGCTCGCCAGCAGCAAAAACATCCAGCCCATTGCGTGTACCGTTCCGACGGACCAGAAAAACCATTTGCCGATGGGCGTAACAAACAATCGGTCCAGGCCCGTCGCGTAGGAGAAGCCGGGACTGGGCACGAGGAAAGGAATGAAAAACGCGCCGCGGCCGTTGCGCAGCATCCATTCGCACCAGCCGAGTATCGGAACACCGGCGGCGATTCCGGTGACGATCAACCACGTAAGAGCAGCGGAGAATCGCGCGTTTCGACACCAGGCTGACGCCAGCATTCCGGCGCTGAGCGAAAAAAACAACGTGTTGAGTAACACCAACGCAAGCCGGGCGAATTCCGCGCCGGTAATTCCGCCCATCAACAACGGCACAGCCAGAATCGGCAAGACCGCCAGCATGCCGTAAAAGATATGCAGCGAGTTGGCGATGAGTTTTCCCGCGATAATATCGTAGCCGCGCAGGTCGGTGAGAAATAACAGACCGAGCGTGCCTTCACGCTTTTCTTCGCTCAGACAATCCGACGTCGTGCGGATTCCGGCAGTCAGTGCGAAAAACGTGAGCCCACCGGTTAGCAGATAGAAAATGGCCTGACCGGATTCACGATAGCCAGCGCGTTGTGAAGTGAGAAAAAACCATGTCGCCAGAATCAGTAGTCCGCCGGCAGTAGAGAAGCGCATCCAGTACGTTGCCGTTCGCCGCGCCGTCACGCGCAGTTCACGCTCAACGATGGGTAGAAACTTCACGCGCCGCAGTTAGCCGCACCGCGTTCCCGGAAGCAAACATTTTACGATGCCGAAATAGTCGCCGCCGTGCTGCGCGTCGAATTCCAGCGATGATTGGCGTCGCCTACTGCTTTGCCACGTCCTTCGTGTAGGCGCTGACGAACTTAATCTGAAGTTCCTTCGCGATGTCCATCACCTTGACGAGTTGTCCCCAGGGCGCGGCTTTGTCGGCGTTGATGGCGAGGCGTAATTCGGGATTCTTGTCGATTCGCCCTTTGAGTTCGGAGCGTAAATTTTCCAGCGTCAGTGGCAACGCGTCCGAACCGCCGCCGAGGCGCAGTCCGCCTTGCGGGTCAATGCTCACCACGACCGGGACTTCTTCACTGGCGCCGGTTTTCTCGCCCTGACTGGACTCCGGCAACGCGAGTTTCATCGCGCTTTGCTGTTTGAACGTGGTGGTGACCATCAGGAAAATCAGCATCACGATCAACACGTCAATCAGCGCGACGATGATGATCGCGGGCGGCGAACGGCGTTTGCGGGCAAAGAATTGCATGGCCGTTATTTCGACTCGTGACGATACAAACGCCGCAACAGTTCGTCGCAGAGCGTTTCCATTTCCACCGCGATGGTTTCGACTTTCTTGGTGTAATAACTCCAGAAAATCAACGCGGGAATCGCGATGAGCAAACCGATGAGCGTCGCTTTCAAAATCAATGCGATACCGCTGGCAAGCCGGGCGGCGTCATTCAATCCCATCTGACCGACGTTTTCAAATGTCGCCATCATGCCGAGAATTGTGCCGACCAAACCCAGCAACGGCGCGATGCCGACAATGATTTCCAGCACGACGAGGCCGCGTTCGAGTTTGACGATTTCATGTCGCGCCCGCGTTTGCAATGCATCCACGTTTTCGTCTTTGGGCCAGTGCAGGCGATCCACGGCGAGCATCAGCAAGCGGCTCAGCGGCGAAGGATGTTTTTCGCACACGCGTCTCAGTCGGTCGGTGTCGTCGCGGGTTTGGCACGCGTCCACCGCGGCTTCGACTTCGGGTGGGACGACTTTTTTCCATTGCAATGCAAGGCCACGTTCGACGATGAACGTCAGTCCTACGATGGAGGTAAGAATCAGCAGGAAGTAGATAAACAGTTCCATGTTTGTTCAGTTTCTTGGGATAACCTTCTTTTCAGTGGTAATGAAATGTAAAAGTGATGCGGCGATAATCATCTCCGACGGCGAGACGCATTTCGCGCGACCACTCGCCGAACGGTGCCGGGTCGCGAATTGCCTTTTCACACATCAACGCGAGCATCTCTGTCACCGTGTTCTGGATGATTTTGACATCGCTGATTTCTCCGCGGTAGTTCAGATTGAATTGCACCACCACTTTGCCTTGCCGATAACCTTCATAACTCAGGTTGTCGAGCAGGTTGTACCAACGATCGGAAACGGCATCAATCAACAGTCGATCGTAAGCGCCAAATCCGGTGGCACGCACATCGAAGGAAACATTTCCAGGCCGCGATGCGCCGCCGTCAATCTGTGAACGTTTGCCGGGTGTCTGGCTCTTTTGCAACATCGCCTCGCGAATCGTCCTTGGCCGTTGTCGTTGGCGTTCCTCCGTGGATTTGAGGTCTGCTTTGGCGACCGTCATTGTGCCCGGAGCGGGTGCGGGACTGGGGGTAACATCGGGTGCGGGCTTCGGCGGATCGGGCATCAGTTGATCAAACGGCTTGCGTCTTCCGGAATCGTCGAGTTTTTGTAATTCATTCTGTTCGCCTTCGACCTTTGGCTCGTTCGAATCTTTGTTGTTATCCGGATTCGCTGCGATGGCGTTACGGTCGGAGTAACGAATGGCATTCTTCGGCGGTTCAGCCACGGCTTGTGCCGCGCGCACATCGATGAAGATGTAAGGCTCGTTGGTGGGCGGTTGCACTTTGGCCTGTTGTTGCGGCGGCGGGACGATGAGCCGTTGCACCCATTTGGGTAACTTCCATCGGCTGGTGAGTTTGAAATGGCTGGCGGTAGCGTAACCGCCCCAAAAAATCAGATGCGCGACGAGCGACACGGCAAGCGCGATTCCGACGCGGGAAAAATCCCGTCGCCCGACGCGCAAGGTTACTTTGCCGGATTGCTCCATGTCAGCGTAGGTTGCCGCACGCCGCGTGCCGGAGCAACTTTTAAGGCACGCGGCACGGCTCCTCCTCTGTTCGACGCGACTTCGAGCCAGTGGTTCAATCCAAAATCAATTCCAGATAAATCACATCCAACCAGCGATTGAATTTGTATCCGACCTGACGCAGGTGCCCGGCAGGGGTGAAACCGAATTTGGTGTGTAAGGCGATGCTGCCGGATTGTCCGGAATCAATGAGCGCGACGATGGCGTGATGACCTGCGTGCCGCGCCGCGCGAATCAATTCCTGCAACAGCGCCGAACCGATGCCGCGTCGTTGCTGCTCGGGATGCACGTAAACTGAATTTTCCACCGTGCGGCGATAAGCTGAGCGCGGGTGATAAGGTGAAAGCGAGCCCCAGCCGACGAGTTTGTTTTCCACCAGCGCAACGATCACGGGATGTTTTTCGCCGTGGTGATTAAACCAGCGTTGTCGCTCGGCGAGTGATTCCGGTTCTTCCTGATACGTGCAGGTCGAATGCAGCACGTAGTGGTTGTAAATGTCATTGATGGCTGGCAGATCGGCGAATGTAGCGGGGCGAATATTCACACTTTCGCCAGATCGTAACTGTGATTTCAAAAGCGCGGGCACTCGGCTGGTTCTTCACGCAAGACTTCAGCCACAAATTTGTCGAATTTGGGGTAGGGCTTATTCGCCGCGATAATGCGCTCCCATTCCTTATCGCCCGCTTGCGGTTGGAGAAAACGCGCGAAATCCACGACCTCGCGAGCTTTATCTTCCGGCAAGGCGCCAAGAATTTCGATCAATTCTTTTGCGGCGGCAGTCACGCAAAAATCCTAGTTCTGTCAGCAGGCTACAGCAAGTGTGAGTTCAAATCAGGTAGTCAAAGCGGCATCCCAATCTTTCCACACCGGTTCGTAGCCGAGGCGTTGCAATTGCGCGGCGACTTCGGCCGCGGAACGTTCGTCCGCAATATTGAATTGACCGGTGGCGGCAGTGGGATGTCCGTTTGTAGGATTCGCCCATTCGCTGGCAACGGTGTCAACGATGCGTCCCCGCACCGTCTGATGAATTTTCTCTTTTCCCGCGCCGGTGTAACCGCCGGGTTCAGTGCGAGCGCCGGCACTCATCATCGTGACTCCGAGCTGCGCCAGGCCATCGCGCAGCTTTGGCGATTCGCGCGTGGACAACACAATGCCGACATCCGGGAACAGCAAACGAAATGCGCCAACCAGTTGCACCAGTTCGCGGTCGCTAAGGTGGGTGAGCGGTTCGAATTCTCCGGCACACGGACGCAAGCGAGGCAGGGAAATCGTCACGTACGCTTTCCAACAATTGCGGAGCAGATAATCCGTGTGTGCGGCGAGACAAATCGCTTCATAACGCCAGTCCGCGAGACCGTACAGCGCGCCAATGCCCAAACGTCGAAAACCGGCAGCGTACGCGCGTTCAGGAGTTTCCAGTCGCCAATCGAAATTTTTCTTCGGCCCGGCGGTATGCATTTCGTCGTACACCGCGCGATCGTAGGTTTCCTGATAAACGACCAATCCATCCGCGCCAGCGGCGACCATCGGCCGATACTCATCGGTTTCCATCGGGCCGACTTCGAGCGACACGCTGGGGATTTCTTTGTGCAATGCCGCGACGCACTCGGCCATGTAACCGTTGGAAACAAATTTGGGATGCTCACCGGCGACGAGGAGAATGTTGCGAAATCCCTGTTCCGCCAGCGCGCGCGCTTCACGTCGCACTTCATCCACCGAAAGCGTTACACGCAGGATCGGATTGTCGCGCGAAAAACCGCAGTATTTGCAGTTGTTGATGCATTCGTTGGAAAGATAGAGCGGAGCGAAGAGGCGGATGACTTTGCCGAAACGTTGGCGCGTGAGTTGTTGCGAGCGACGACTGAGAGGTTCAAGCAACTCACCGGCGGCCGGAGATATCAGGTGCGCGAAATCGGTCAACGAAAGCTGCTCTTTCGCGAGGCTTTCGCGCGCGGCTTGCAGCGAGGTGTTCAGCGAACGCTTCACCAACGCGGCGGTTGGTAGAGCGTTAAATTCAGCGACAAAACTCACGCTGAAACTTTAACAGAACTTGCGGTGAAGTCGAGAAGCAGGGAACTCGTTCGTTGCAATGAGTTCCAACTCAACCCAAATGATGCGGCGGTCTGGGGTTGTTCGCTTTAATGCGTTCCAATTCCATGGTCTGCATCGCCGTGGATTGACGTTGAACCTCTTTCTTCAAGCGATCTAACAGCTTTCCCTGTTCGATGATGACCTGATTCAACTCCTCGACCTGTCGCTCCAGGTGCGTGACGTGAGTTTCCAGTTTTTCAAATCGCGCTTCGGATTTGTCGTTCATCAGCATTCAGAAAAGGTTCAGTGATTGACGACAAACTGCCGATGCTTCGTAAACACACCGCGCAGCGCTTCCGATAAATCATCCTGCAACGCCTGCAACTCGCGATACGTCGCCACGGCGGATTTTTCCGGCGTCGCAGTTTCGAGTTTGTTGAGCGACACAAACTCGTCGGTGATGTCTTCGATTTTAATTTTCTCGCCTTGTTGTAAACGCCAACACCAGAGCGCTTGCAACGCCGCGCCGTA
>CALAYC010000288.1 GCA_937894935.1 uncultured Verrucomicrobiota bacterium | reverse complement strand
AGTAAGTTTTGCAGCCAGGCGTGTTTGCACTGGTGATACAGGTCTGATTGACAGCTGAGACAATTATCCACCGACTTTGATTTATCTGAAACGATGCGTCGGGCCGAACAAAACGCCGCTGCAGAAGCCTTGAATCAGGCGGCGGCTGATCTGGTTGCTTTCGTCAAATCAGTACCGCGGAAAAGCGAGTAGCAAAAATTTCCGGCTTTGTGACTCGAATCGTTCCGGAAGCCACCATGGAAACCTCTCCCGCTACCGGCACGGAACTCGCCCGTCCGTTTCTTCCGGCCAAAGATTTCGCCGTCTCTAAACGCTTCTATGAAACGCTGGGCTTCACCAAATTGTTTGATGGTGAGGTAGCCGTTTTTCAAATCGGGCAAAGCAGCTTCATTCTCCAGAATTATTCTCAGAAAAACTGGGCGGAGAACTTCATGATGCAGCTCCTGGTGGACGATCTCGACAAATGGTGGAGCTATATTGTCACGTTGAACCTGCCCCAAAAGTTCAGCGTGCCATCTCCCAAGCCGCCTGCCGTCCAGCCGTGGGGAATTCGCGTCTCCTATCTCATCGATCCATCAGGCGTGCTGTGGCACGTCTCGCAACGTCGCCCCAATACTCCGCACGACCGCTAATCACTGACTACTCGCACACGGGTCGTTTGTAAATTCACGGCAACGGTCGCACGCCTTCCACGCGCACCTGCCATTTACCGTCCTTCGGAAAACCGGGTGCGTTGTTCGTATTCCCATCCCACCCGGCCGCCATCATCGCAACCGCTGAGAGAAATGCCCCGTTCGCCGGCAGATACACCGCGATTTCGCGTTTGCGCGCCCCGGGTTTGGGATTGCGCGCCATCGCTTCATCACTGCGTTGCGGGCAATGGCCGTTGGGCAGATACTTGTTGTTCGGCCCTTCGCGCAGGAGAATTTCCACGGCGGTTTCCGGACGACCCAATCGCGCCGCGGTCATCGCAATCATCGGATAATCCCAGCCCCAGATTTTCGTCTCCCAATCCCACGTTTTCAGCACGGCGTCCAAAGTGCGCTCCATCGTGGTGCGTTCGACGCCTGTGCCCGGCAAAATTCCGAGCGGCGCAAGCATCGTCGGATGATCGTGGCGACTGTCAATGTTGTCCCACGTGTCAGGATTCGAACCGAGCGCCACATATTTCCCGTCCTTCTGCGGCACCGGTGCGAGGTTTTGAATGATGTGATCCCACTTTTCCTCATGTCTCTTTCCCAAACGCTCCCGCCAGTGCTGCGCCGTCTCTAACGCCCACCGCCAGTACTCCAGTTCAAATGATGGATTTTGACTCGTGGCCTGATCGTAAATTTCCTGCGCAATCCACAATGGCGGCCCGAGCACATAAGCCTTTCGCGCTTCATCGAAATGAACCATCGACGCCAGACATTCCGCCGTTTCCAACACGAGTTCGCGATACCGTTCCAGTGTTTGTTGCGTGGGACTGTTGCGATACAACAATTCCGCGAGATAAATCATGTGCGGTTGATTCCACACGATGAGCGGATTACCACCCGGGCTCTCGCGCATCACCGGCCCGGTCATCTTTGCCCAACGCGCACCGCGCAAGCCACGTTCTTTTGCCAATTCCCGCGCTAACGGTAGTTGTTTCTGATACCACTCCAGATTTTTCGCGAGCAGTTCGTCATTACCCCACAACGCAAAGTGCGCCGTGTGCCACCAGATCATTTCGGTGTGATGCTTGCCGTACCAAGTATTGCACGTCAGCCCGGATTCCTGCGGCGGCACTTCACCGACCATTTGCACGGCCATGAGATAACGCGAGAGGATGATGCGCTCCTCAATTCGGTTCGCGCGCGGGTCGGCGCTCCCGGAAAAATCCATCGCCGCGCTGTTGCGCCAGAAACCTTCCCACTGCTTTGCGCTGGCGGCGACCG
>CALAYC010000287.1 GCA_937894935.1 uncultured Verrucomicrobiota bacterium | reverse complement strand
GGCTCGCGATTTTTATTCAGCGGCGTCGGCACGCAAATAATCACCGCTTCGACTTCGCGGACGCGACCGAAATCCGCCGACGCGGTTAATGACCCGTTCTGCACCGATTCCCGGATCGCATTGCTGTCAATATGTTCGATGTAACTCCGACCGGCATTAATCGAAGTCACTTTTGCCGGATCAATATCCAAACCGATTACCTGAACTCCATTTCGCGCAAACTGTAAACAGAGAGGCAAGCCGACGTAACCCAATCCAACGATAGCTATTTTCATAGTTTTAGAGGCGCAACCGACGGCCCGAAGATGCCGTAGATTGCTCGTTCTTCAACCCAAAACATTCCTTACCCCAATCCCGGAGCTTGCCCGGGGACGACGCATCCGCTTTCCTTCGTGGCGGCAGCTACATCAATGAATCAGTTATTTTTCGAATCGGTCGCATCCAGTGCCAAAGCCGCGCCGCATCAATCCATCGATCTCGCGGAATGGCTCGCGCAATTTCATGAATTCGGCACGACCACGCGACAAATCGAAACGTGTTTCGAAACCGCGAGCGGCGAAACTCGTCGCGTGCCTACTTTTGTCAACGAATTCTGGACCGCGCGCCAACGTCAGGCCAATTCGCTCCACGAAGTCTCTTATCGCGCCTGTTTCAAACCACAGCTCCCTCGCTTTTTTATCGATCGTCTCACCCTGCCTGGCGACGTCGTTTATGATCCGTTCATGGGCCGCGGCACGACTCCCGTTGAAGCTGCGCTGCTCGGTCGCGTTCCTTGGGGCAATGACATCAACCCGCTGAGCCTCACATTGACGCTGCCGCGATTACGACCACCATCACTGCTCGACATCGAAACGCGGCTGAAGGAAATCCCCTTTTCCGAACCCGTCGAATCGCCGGAAGATCTGCTCGTTTTCTATCATCCCGAAACACTCCGGGAAATTTGTGCTCTACGAAAATATTTCAATTCGAAACCACTCGACGCAACTGATGCGTGGATTCGTACGGTGGCGTTAAACCGACTCACCGGTCACTCAGCCGGATTTTTCTCCGTTTACACGCTTCCACCCAATCAGGCTGTCAGCATCAAATCGCAACAAAAGATCAACGCCAAACGCAATCAAACGCCGCCGCGCCGCAACGTTCCGCAACTGATCCTTAAGAAATCCAAACAACTGCTCAGTGACGTTACTCCAGAAGTGCGCCGCACTTTAGCGAGCGTAGCAGACGAGGCGCGATTTACCAATTCACCGGCGGCAGCCACCACGGAGTTGCCAGAGGAATCTGTCGCTCTTGTTGTCACGTCACCGCCGTTTCTCGATGTCGTGCAATATGCCGACGACAACTGGCTGCGTTGCTGGTTTCTCGGCATCGATCCCAAATCTGTCGCTCTCACCGTGCCGAAAAAAATCGACGCGTGGCGCGATGCGATGACGGACGTTTTTCGCGAACTGTATCGACTATTGAAGCCTGGCGGTTACGTCGCTTTTGAAGTCGGCGAAGTGCACGGCGGCAAAACCAAACTGGAAGAACACGTTTTACCTTGCGGTCTCGCTGCCGGACTCAGCCCCGTCCTCGTGCTCATCAACGATCAGAAATTTACCAAGACTGCGAATTGCTGGGGTGTGAACAACATGAACAAAGGCACAAATACCAATCGCATCGTGCTCTTTCGCAAAACGTGACGGCGAGCAAATCAATCGGAAGGCCGACAATGAACAATCATGAGAAGACATCCCATTCGCATAACAATCATTCCTCAGCCATTCGTCCTTTTGTCTTTTTCATCCGCGTAATCAGTTATCCTGCTTTGTTGATATTGGCGGCACTCACAGCCGTCGCCGACACCAATTCGCCAGCCAACGCACTCGCTGAACTCGCCAAACCCGCCAAACGAATTCCCTTCAAAGAAGTCGTCTTTGCCACAACCGGTCATCGCGTCCTCGATTTCGATACAAACAATGCCGCGCATCAGGATTTGTTTGCGCGTTTATCAGCTGCCGCCAATGCCGCACTGACGAACGCTCGCGCCGCCGGTTTGTTTTCTTCGCGTGCCAACGAAGCCGGAAATCGCATGGAACTGTTTATCAAAGCTGCACTGAAAGACGCCGGTCTTACCGCGCGCACACCGGTCACCGCCACCGGTCGGGCGCAGAGCACCGGCTACCCGGATGTGGAAATAGTCGGTCCGGTGCCGGCTTATCTGGAGTTAAAAACCTACAGCGCCAACACCGTTAACACGACGCAACGCTCCTTTTACTTCTCGCCCTCGGAGAATTCCAAAATCACGCGCGACGCACTTCATCTGCTGCTCGCTTATGAACTGGAAACCTCCCAGCAGAATGGTCGCACGTCATTTTATCCCGTGCGATGGAAGCTGCTCACGCTTCAAGATCTCGCCGTGGATTTGAAATTCGAATTCAATCAGAGCAATCGCGGCCTTTATGGCAAAGACGCCGCGAAAGCTCTGTTGTCCGAAGGTCAGGCGAAGTAATCGCGATCAACTCATCTCCGCGCGCACTCTTTCGAGCAACCATTTGGTCGCGCGAATCCCTTCATATTCACCTAATCCGCCGCCTTCATATTCAATGCCGATATAACCGCGATAACCGGCATCTATCACAATCTTCAGCATCCGCCGATAATCGGTGTTCTTCTCGTTTCCAGTGATGTCGAAGTCATGCGACTTCGCACTCACGCCTTTGGCAAACGGCATCAATTCCGCCGTGCCTTGATATCGGTCGTATTGCTCTCCTTTCGCGCGATCGATCCAGAAATTTCCAAAGTCCGGCA
>CALAYC010000286.1 GCA_937894935.1 uncultured Verrucomicrobiota bacterium | reverse complement strand
CCGGGACGTAATCCACGTAAGCACTCGCGACGGTTAATCGCATTTGCCAGCAGAGATCTTTGGACAGCGGAAAAGCGTAACTGGCGGAGGCGTGAGCGAAGCGTTGGGCGGAGATTTCCTGATAATAATACCCCGGTAGTGTGAGCGGAAATTCTGCGGCGAGCGGCAACACCCCACCGAGTCGCCATGCGCTGAACCGATCCGCATGTTCGGAATCTCCGGCCGTCAGCGCGAACGTGAATTGATGGCCGGTGTTCGTCCACGCGTAATTCAAACAGGCGTAGAGCCAGTAGAGGTTGACGGCGGATTCCACGCGGCGGTCGCCGAATCCGTACAGACTGGAATCCTCAAGGCGCCATTGGCGTTCGTACCAGACGGAGAATTCCAGTGCGAGGTCGGGATAAAGCAACGGCTCTTTTCCGGCCAATCGCAACCCGGCGCGCACAAAGGTATTCACGCGATCATCGGGCACGCGAAACAACGGCGATGTTTCATCGGTGTCCGAATACGTGGAATAATGAAAGCCGCCGGAGAAGACGGCGTTGAGCGGGATCATCTGGTTGGGATTAATGCGATGATAAAGTTTCAACGCACCACCGCCGCCGTAACCTTCAAAGCTTTCGTCCCGTCGGTAACCGCCACGACGCACTTCGTAATAATTGTCGCTGAACCCGCCGCCGCTGAGGGCGATTCCGGCGTCGGTATGCGGACCGAGCAATTGTTTGAAACCGAGTTCGCTGTCGAGATAGACCGGCGCGACCGCGAGGCGTAACGCGATGTTGGTGCGGAGAAACTCGGGATTGTTGTAGTAGTAATAAACGTAGGCTGCTTGCGGTCCGCGTCCTTGCAAAGGTTGATCGTAGCCAAGCTGGAGGAGATGTCTTTGAAACGGGTCAATTTGAGCAGAAGCGTTGAAAACGCTGAAGCCGGCGAGGCAAAAGATTGCGACGGAAACGAAACGCAAAATCACGCGGGCAAAATACGGCGAGGACAAGGATTCGGCCACAGCTTTCTTGCCTGCAATCGCTTGCGCGCGTTAAGAATTTGCCTGAGGGCGAGTCAGAAACGGTGCTGGAAGAACCTTATGGTTCAGGGTGCACGAGGCCGACACGCAATGCGAAGCGCACCAGACCCGGGACGTCGTGGACATTCAACGCGTCCATCAGTTTGATGCGATGATACTCGACGGTTTTCGGACTGATTTTCAGCATGTCGGCAATCTGTTTAGTGTTCTGGCCTTCGGCAATCAATTGCAGTACTTCGCGTTGGCGACTGCTGAGTTGTTCCAGTGGACTTTTCTGACCGGCGATGCCGTCGCGCGCAAAAGTCTTCGGCAGGCGTTCGGCGATTTCGCGACTTAAATAAACTTCGCGTTTGAGAACCGCTTTCAGTGCGGATTCGAGTTCGGCGGTCGCCGCTTTCTTCAAGAGATAACCGGCCACGCCGGCTTTGAGCGCGCGCCAGACGTACTCTTCATTGTGATGCATGGAGAGCAGAATCACGCGCACTTCGGGCAATTCAGCGGTGAGTCGTTCGGCGGCGTCGAGTCCGTTCAGGCCGGGCATCGCGATGTCCATCACGACGACGTCCGGTTTGAATTGATGCGTGAGGTCAATGACTTCGCGGCCATTGTTCGCTTCGGCGACGACGGTGACGTTGGGCAGTTTTTCCAACAGGCTCCGGATGCCTGCCCGGACGAGCGTGTGATCATCCGCCAATATCAATCGAGTGGGAGTTGGTTCAGCCATGAGTATCAGGAGGGGTTTTGTCGCTTTGCCATTCCAACGGCAGCCAGGCTTGAATTGCCGTGCCCTGGCCGGGAGCGGAAATGATTTCCAGATTGCCGCCGGCGAGGGCGGCGCGTTCTTCCATGCTTAACAGACCCAGACTCGTTCCGCGCACGGCGCGGGCGCGATTGCCGGAGACGTCGAACCCCACGCCGTTGTCGGAAACGCGCAATTGCAATCGCCCGGCGCTGTGTTGCAGTTCCACTTTCACTTTGGTCGCCTGAGCGTGGCGCACGACATTGGTCAATGCCTCCTGCGCGATGCGGAAACATTCGGTTTCAATTCGCGCATCCAGACGGCGCGGGAGCGGTTGCGCGATGAAATCAGCTTCGATGCCCACGAGAGCGGCTTGCCG
Source organism: uncultured Verrucomicrobiota bacterium (assembly GCA_937894935.1). Taxonomy (GTDB): domain Bacteria; phylum Verrucomicrobiota; class Verrucomicrobiia; order Limisphaerales; family JADLHS01; genus JADLHS01. The sequence goes on along the minus strand of CALAYC010000286.1, from coordinate 7,318 downwards.
ATTCGTGTACCAGCGGAGCGCAGCTTCCAACCCCAGATCATCCAACATGCTCGGGCGCAGGTTCAGCGAAATGTCGTGCACCTGTTCGAGCACCCGATCCACCGCAGTCAAACATTCCTGCAATTGATTTTTCTGGGCGGGATCAATGGTGGGCGAGGCGAGGACCGCCTGAAGATTCAATTGTGCGAGCGTCAGCGTCTGGCCGATTTCGTCGTGCAATTCGCGCGCGATGTGGCGGCGTTCGGTTTCCTGTGCGGTGACGAGACGACGCGAAAGTGCGAGCAGTTTGCGACTGTATTCTTCGCGCGCGGCCTCGGCGCGGCGCCGTTCCGCGCGATCTTCGACTTCGCGGATTGCGCGCTTCACCGCCGGGACCAAGCGGGATAAACGCTCCTTCAATACGTAATCGGTAGCGCCGTTTTTAAGTGATTCGACGGCGCGTTCTTCGCCGATCGTCCCGGAAACGAGAATGAACGGCAGATCCGGAGAATTTTGCCGGGTGAGTTTCAGTGCAGCCATGCCATCGAATCCCGGCAGGGAAAAATCTGCCAGTACCAGATCGAGCTGGTTCTGTCTCACTGCGTTGACAAACTCTGCTTCACTTTGGACACGGATCATTTCACACGGAATGCCACCTTCAGTCAGCGCATGATGAATCAGATCCGCGTCACTGGCATCATCTTCCAGATGTAGAATGTTCAGGGAGCGTTGGGCGACGTCGGGAGAGGGGCCGCCGGGCGTTTGCGGTAAATCTTCGCGCTCAGGTGCTTCCGCTGCGGTTTCTTGCATAACGACCAACTTCGATTTGCCTTTTACTGTTGAGGAATCCCTCAGGTCGATGGCGGGCAGGCTATCATCCGGCCCAAAACTCTGGCCACAGGCCATAAGTAACATCTCTGACTGAGATTAACCAGTCTTTGCACGAATTTTGTTCGGAACACGCCTGCCGTTGCCAAGGTTATTCCTGACCCAGAATCACCTCGCTCGTTTTCAGCAGTTTGTATGGATGCCGGACTCTCCTGACAACGGAGCCAGGAACTTCCTCGCGCGGATTTGGCATCAATGGTGACTGGTCTGCTTTGAAAACGGGCAACATGAAATTGGGTTCAGTTACAGTTGCTCGTAAAAACAACCGCGAGGAAAGTTTCGTCTCGAACGTCCGACGCAATCACTTCACGTGGTCTTGTCTCGCCGCGTTGTTTCTCGCTTTCATTGGCAGCCTCAATATCGCTATGGCGGCGTCGCCAACAACACCGACTGCAAGCGTGACGCTGGCGTGGAATCCCAGCCCGGACCAAACCGTTACCGGATATCGTTTGTATTATGGCGTTGAGCCCGAGCAATACACCAACAGCATTGTGGTGGTGGGGAACAACACGTCCTGCACCGTGACAGGGCTCGTTTTCGGCGTGACGTATTATTTCGCGACGACAGCTTACGATTCCAACGGTATGGAAAGCGAATTTTCCAACGAAGTGAGCTACACCGTGCCGATTCCGCACCTGGAAATTACCAGTCACACTGGTGAACAGGTGGAACTCACGGTGACGGGCGCCGGAAGTAGTAATTTTACGGTCGAAGCCACCGAGGACCTCGTGAACTGGGTTGCAATCGGAACGACCACATCGGCGTCTGGCGGTCGCGCGACGTTTGTGGACGAGGCAGCGGGAGAACATTCGAAGCGCTTTTATCGCATTCGCTGATTCCGAGTGTGATCGGAAATTGGTCGCGCGCCGTTCGGTTTTTCGACGCGTGACTGCGGCATAAGTCGGTTGTGTCTGCGGAGCGTGGGGCAACGCTTCGCGAGTGATTTAAAATATTGGGCGGCATGATGTGTTGCGCTCTTTTCAAACGGCATTTGGCGATCCAATTAAACCGACATAGGTGTCGCCTTTCGTGGAACTTCGGCGGCTCTGAGCTTTACGCCGGAGGGTTTTCTCCTAGATTTCGTTCATGGTTGAGTTGGAAGCTGCAGAATTATTTCGCTCGCTGAAGCCCGCCGAACTGGCGGCCGCGCGCGGCATTGCCCAGGAACGCACCTTCGTCGCGGGACAGGAAATTTTTCGCGAAGGCGATCCGGGTGACGGTCTGTATGTCGTCAAAGCCGGGCTGGTGGAGATTTCCGGCTTCCTCAATAAAGATCGCCGCCAGGTTTTGTCCCAGGTCGGGCCAGGCCAGATTTTCGGCGAAATGGCCATCATCGAACAATTGCCGCGTTCTGCCTGCGCGACAGCGGTTCAACCGACGACCGTGCTGTTTTTCAGTCGGCCCGAGATGACGGCGTTGATCGACAGTTTTCCGGGAATGGCTTCGGGATTGTTGCGATTAGTCAGCAATCGCTTGCGCGATTTCAATCAACATTATCTCCGGGAAATTTTGCAATCCGAACGGCTCGCGGCTGTCGGACGCTTTGCGCGTTCAATCGTTCACGACCTCAAAAATCCGTTGAACATTATCGGCCTCACGACTGAGATGCTCTGTCGGCCGGATTCATCAGAGACGGCACGTGCGACCGCTCAAGCGCGTATTCAAAAGCAGCTCGACCGCATCAACGATCTCATCACGGACATGCTGCAATTCACACAGGGCGGAAAAGTCATTTCGCCGGGGCCGACGGATTACGCGAAGTTTGTGAATCAGCTGATTGCCGACCTGCAACCGGATTTCGAATATCGCTCCGTTACGTTGCAATGCGCTAATCCGCCGCCGTCGGTGATTTTGAACATTGATCCGACGCGCTTGCGTCGCGTGTTCATCAACCTGGCGCTCAATGCGGCTGAAGCAATGCCGGGAGAAGGCACCGTCACGTTGCGTTTCACAGTGACCGATCGCGAAGTGTTCACGGATATCGCTGACAATGGTCCGGGCATCGCGCCGGAAATTGCGGGACGATTGTTCGAAGCGTTCGCCACGCACGGAAAAGCGCATGGCTCAGGACTCGGTCTGGCGATTTGCAAAAAAATTGTCGAAGACCACGGCGGCAGCATTTCCGCGCGAAACGATCCCGATGGCGGAGCGGTTTTCACATTCACATTGCCGCTGCCTCAGCCGTCGAACACGTCCACGATCGCGAAGTAACCTCTGTCTTGATTATGAAAAACATGAAGCCGAAAGCGCTCGTTTTCGTTATTGCTTTGAGTTTGTTCGCCATCGTTCAGGTTGTGGCGGAAATTTCCGAAGCCGAAGCGCGCGCTCATCTGAAAAGCGGTGCGCGGGTAGTGGACGTCCGGACGGTTGAGGAATATCAGGCGAAACATCTTACCAACGTGGTGAACATTCCATTGGCCGAGGTAAAAGAAAAGTTCCCGCAGCTCGTTACCAATAAAAACGAAGTAGTGCTGCTGCATTGCCGGTCCGGGCGACGGAGTGGAATGGCCGAAGCACAATTGCGGGCGATGGGTTACACGAACGTGTTCAACATCGGTTCGTTCGAAAAGGCGGAGAAAATTTTATCGGCCACGGATAAATAGAAATCCGGTGCGGCTCGGGGGGCGCTTCTCTTGTTACCGCCATTTCGGCTGGCTGTCACTCGGTTCTGTCGAGGCTTGGATTGGCTCTTGCCGCGACGAAATCATTGCGGCAGTCTGCAAGTGTCGCTAGTGGTTAACCCGAACCCATCACGTTATGTCACTCGAACTCGAACTCCAGAAATTCCCGAAGGACATCAAACTCAAGGACGGTTCCAGAATCAAACTGCGTCCGTTGAAGCGTTCTGACGAAAAAGAATTTCACGCGTTGTTCCAGACGATTCCGGAACAGGAACGCATGTTCATCAAACATCGTGTCACGGACATCGAAGTCATTCGCGACTGGTGCGAGAACATTGACCTGGGGCGCAACCTGCCGTTGCTCGCCGTGGATAATGGGAAAATTGTTGGTGTCGCCACGCTGCATCAACAGCTCGGTGGTTGGAAACGTCACATCGGTCGCGTGAGCGTTCTTGTGCAACCTGCCGTGCGTGGCCGAGGTATCGCGCGGGCGTTGGTGCAGGAGATTGTTGATATTGCGCGCGCGACCGGTCTGGAAAAGGTGGAAGCGGAATTCATCGCGGAACAGACCACCGCGATTCACATGTTCGCGATGCTGGGATTCAGCGAACTCTGGCGGCGCGAAGATTACGTCAAAGACATGCAGGCCATCTCGCATGATTATGTTTTGATGGGGCTCGAATTGACGACGGACGAAGAATACGCTGGCGTCGGCGGATGAGTTTTCAAACGAAGAGTGAAGCAGGGCGGATGAGAATGTTCGGTTGCGCCGCTCATGAGCCGGTCAGCGGCTTCGCTGATTCCGCTTCTTCATTCGCATGATTCCTCCGGAGATTTGCCCCAATTGCGGTGCGGACGTGCCGCGCAAAGCGAAGGCGTGTCCGAACTGCGGCGCGGATGAAAATACCGGCTGGGAGGAAGACGCGGATCAGGCAACTACCACCGATCTCGGATTGCCGGAGGATGACTTTGATTACGACGAATTCGTTAAACGCGAGTTCGGCAAGCCGTCCCCTAAACCGCACGGACTGCATTGGGTTTGGTGGCTGACCGGTTTCGTTTTGTTGCTCGCCGTTATCTTTGCCTTTGTTATATGAGCGAACCCGTAGAGAAACCTGTTGAAAAATCTGCTACCGGCGGACGGTTGATGTCCCTCGACGCGTTGCGCGGTTTCGACATGTTCTGGATCATTGGCGCGGATTCACTCGTGTATGCGCTGGAGCGCATGAACGAAAATCCGACGACGAAATTTCTCGGCTATCAACTGAGGCATGCCGAATGGGCCGGGTTTCGTTTTTACGATCTGATTTTTCCGCTGTTCATTTTCATGGTGGGCGCGGCTATTGTGTTTTCGCTCACCAAAATCATCAATGAATCCGGTCGCGTTGGTGCGATTCATCGCGTGCTCAAACGCGGTATTCTGCTGTTCCTCATCGGCATCATTTACTCCGGTGGCTTGACGAATCCGTGGCCGGACATCCGGTTGATGGGCGTGTTGAATCGCATCGCGCTCGCTTACACCGGGGCGGGGCTATTGTTCTGTCTGTTCAAACCACGCGTGCTCGTCGGAATCTGTGTCGGACTGCTGTTGAGTTATTGGGCGCTGCTGAGCTTTGTGCCGATTCGCGATATCGCCCTGGAGAAAAACTATCTCGCGACATTGGCGGAACAGAACGGGGAGAAGAAGCTTGCGGAGCAATTCCTCGCTGCCGCTCCCGGATCAACCACCAATCCTTCGGCGGTTAAAGACAGTCCGGTTTGGATCGCCGCAAAAGACATGTACGCCGCGACCACGAATCGCGTCACCGGCAAATTCGAGCCGGGTTACAATCTGGCGAACCACTTCGACTTCGAGCATCTGCCCGGCAAGAAATGGGATTTGTTTTGGGATCCGGAAGGCATCTTGAGCACGATACCGGCGATTGCGACGTGTTTGCTCGGCGTGTTTGCCGGGTTGATTTTACGCAGCACGTCATTCGGCAATGATCGTAAGTTGATTTATCTGATAGGAGGCGGCGCGGTTGCCGTGGCGTTTGGCTGGCTATGGGGTTTTCAATTCCCGGTCATCAAAAAAATCTGGACCTCTTCCTACGTGCTCGTGGCAGGCGGTTACAGCGCCATTTTGCTCGGTGCGTTCTATCTCGTCGTGGATGTCTGGAAATATCAGAAATGGTGTCAGCCGTTTGTATGGATGGGCATGAACGCTATCACGATTTATCTCGTGAAAAATTTCCTCGGTGGCACGTTCAGTCGCCTCTCCGCCCGACTCGTCGGTGGCGACGTGAAAAATTGGTTCGATCAACGCGTTGCAGCCGGCTTCGGCGAGTTGATGATTTCGGTGGTTGGACTGCTGCTGGCGTTCTGGCTCGTACGCTTCCTGTATCAGCGAAAGATTTTCCTGCGCGTCTGAAAGCGCGGCGGTGGTTGCGGCTGATGCTTATCGTATTTTTTCGCCGAAATCAGCCGCGCCGGATTTCCGAGCCCTGGAAGCGGATTTCGATGCGAAACACTTTCTTGGTGCGGCAGGTGATTTTGCCGGTGGTCAGATCCACGTGATCGGGGATTTCAATCCGATGCAAATCTACCGCCGCGTGGTAACCGCGTTCGGAAAAAACATCAATCAACATCGCCAGCGCGAGAGGCTCTTCGAGCAGCTTGTCTTCGGTGTTGATATGGGCATTACCGGAAATGGCGTGCCGCAACACGATGGGAAGAATTTTCTCTTCGATGAATGCCACGACCCGAGCAAAGAGCGGCGCGTGTTCCAATTCATAACCGTCGAGCCGCTTCACCAGTTCCTGGCGCGCATGAACGATAATCTGACTCGCCACCGGAATGCCGCGTAAGCGATCTACCGTTCGCGAATCGAGTTCCAGCGTGCTCTGATATTCCAACTCGCGCAGGATGTTCTGTTCCACTTCCGCAATCGGCCCCTGCGCGTTGATGAAGTGATAATGGAAAATTTCTTTCAGCGATTGCAGCGCTTCCCAGGTCTGCTCCTTGAAGACGCGATAACGGCGGCGGGCCAATGATTCGTCGTGGTCGGTCGGGCGATCTTCAATTTCCTCGCCGCTGCCGGCACGCGTGGCCAGTTCCATGCGCGCCCGCGTTTCGCGTCCGCGTTTCAATTGGCGCGCGACGGATTCCTTTTCGTCCACGAAGAGCACCATGATGTGAATCGTCGGTTGTCTGAAATGGATGCTGAGCGGGGTGTTGTAGAATTCGCGCCGCAACGCATGCATGCGGTCCACGAGCAATTTCAGACACTCGACCTGCACGTTGGTGCGCGGAAAACCATCGAGAATGACACCGTCCTGGTATTCCGGGCGCAATAATTCGCGCATCACGAGTCCCACCACATGCCGATCGCCGACCATGTTGCCGGAATTTTTCAACGCCTGCGCTTCCGGTGAGGTGAGCAGGGAACTGATGACCACCGGTTTGCAGGTCAGGCCGCGCACCTTGGCGATGAAGGCGGTGTTGGTGCCTTTGCCTGCGCCGGGAGCGCCGCCGAGCAGGATGATTTCCTTGGGAAACCGCAGGTTCTCGCGACCGAATTCCGCTTCGAGGTCGCGCCAGACGGAATCGAAAATGAGTTGCGCGTCTTTAATTTCCAGGTCGCTGCGTTTGGCAGCGGGCGCAGTAATTGGCGGTTGAGACTGGTCCATGGGCGAAATCATCTGAATCAATCAGCCCGGCCATGCTACAGGGGGCGTTTACCGAACGCACGCCCATTAACGCTGCCGACAGCGATTGCCGACAGACGACGAGATTATCTCTCGTGCCAGAAATTTGACCGGCAGACGTCGCTCCTGTAGCATCGCCTCAAG
>CALAYC010000285.1 GCA_937894935.1 uncultured Verrucomicrobiota bacterium | reverse complement strand
AAAATTATTCTGAATTTGAATTCTGTTGAATTTGGAAAAGTGCCGGAAACTATTGTTTTATTGGCTAAAATCAATAGTTGGCGACCCTACCGGGACTCGAACCCGGGCGACGTTTTCGCAAGCGCGATTTTCAAAAATGTTGCGGTTTTCTAACATTCTCAACGTTCTAAACATCGTTGACACTGGTGACACGTTATGCGATAGCGTTATGCGTGTCAAGCATCCATCGCCAGCCCGGGCGCCCAAATTGGTTCTGCGCGTTCTACGATTGGGACGCTGAGGGGAATCCCGTTCGCCGCTTCAAAACCACCGGCACGACCAACCGCAAGCAGGCGCAGCAGATTTGCGCGGCGATGCAGAAGGCCGCGCGCGACGCGCAGGAAGGCAAGCTGACGCCGGAACGGGCTCGCGCCATCATCGAGGCGCACGTCAGCGAGATTGCCGAGGGGCACGGCATTCAGTTGCCCCGGCAGTCCGTTCAGCAATTCATGGACGGATGGCTTTCGGGCCGCGGTTGCACGGAATCCACCCGTACGCGCTACCAGAACGTCCTCACGCTGTTTTACGAGCATCTCGGACCCAAGGCGAAGCACAGCATTCAGACGCTCTCCGATCACGACATTCAGACGTTCCGTGACAAGTTCATTGGCCGCGTTTCCACGGGCACGATCAATCTTTACCTGAAGGTGATTCGCGGCGCGCTCAATCACGCGGTTAAAAAGAATCTGCTCACCCGCAGCCCGGCGCTTGGCGTGGAATCCGTGGCCGGCGCGAAGCACAAGCGGAAGCCGTTCACGCTGGCGCAATTGAAGATGATCATGGGAGCCGCCACGGATGATTTGAAAACGGCTACGATGTGCGGACTCTACACCGGCTTGCGATTGTCCGACGTGGCCGCGCTCACCTGGGCGAACGTTGATTTACAGAAGGGTGAACTGACGACAACCGAGAAGAAAACCCGCCAGACCCGCACGATGCAGATTGCGAAGCCGCTCCTGGCGTATCTGACGAAGATCCCGGCCGGGGACAATCCCGTTGCGCCACTGTGCCCGACGTTGCACGGAAAGCCCGCTGGATGGGTTTCCGCGCAGTTTTACGACCTACTGGCGTCTGTTGGTCTGGCGACACCACGCGACCACCAGAGCAAGCAGAAGGGCCGCAGTTCCATCCGCCAGCAGAATCCTTACACCTTTCACAGCCTGCGCCACACAACCGCGAACCTGCTGAAAAACACCGGGGCGAGCAACACGACTTCGATGGCGATCCTCGGGCATGAAAACGAGGAGGTTCATCAGATTTACGGCGACGTGGAAGCCGACACGATCCGCAAGGCGCTGGACAAACTACCGGACATCACGAAATGACGCCAAAGCAGGAAATACAGGCAATGCTCGGAGATTTGTTTTCGGATTTCGAGATTGCAGCATTCCGTTATGAGTTGGCACGGCGCGTTGCACATGAAGGCGTCCCGCCGTTTGTCATGCTTTCGGAGCTTGATATACTCACGGTGAATCATCATTTCAGACACACCGGGAAGCAGTGGACTGCGGTAAATCACAATGGGAAACCGTTTCCACGTAAATCCGGCATCATCTTCGATTCTGTTGAGTGGAATCTTCTGGCGAGCGACGCCGCGTTGCAAAAGGAATTCCTTCAGCGAATCGAAATGATTCGCGCCGCCCGCGGCATTAAAAAGCCCCGCAAGAACACGAAGAACAACAATAAGGGCGCGAGTTGGCGTAAGCTCGAACTCATCGACAAGGGTAGCAACTTGGATGATTCAGATCGAAGCGCTCGAAGCAAAGCCCTGAAAGAGGCTGAATCTCTCCTTCCTTTGCTGCTACCAGCGCTAGAAGAAATTAAGCGAAATCACGAGTTTTTGGAAAGAAATTCAGACCCCCACTACAGCAACGAACCTTTCCGCTTCCGAGTTTGTTAATCTTGAATTGATATACTCTTGGATTGTTGAAATCCAAGGGTGTTAAACGTCGTTGTATGAGTTCGACGACGACAAACAATCCGTTTCAGTTCCGACTTCCGCGCGGCGCGCGTAAAGGCCAACCCGGCGAAGTCGATCCCTGGTGGGGATGCAATCGCTCGTTCTGGAATGAGCGCGTCCTTGCCACTCCTCGTAACAACTTCACGCCCGAGGTCAAATCGGTTGTCGTGAAGCAAAAGGGCCGCAATCGCGGCGTGCGCTTCATCATCTGGGAAAGCGCCAAAGCCTACTTCGACAAACTCCGCACCGAACAGGAGGCCGCGTGAAATCCTGCACCCGCCCCCGCATTCGCGTACTGGCGAGCACGCCACCCGCGCAGAAATGCACTGCCGGCGTTTCCCTCACGCAAGCCGCGAAGAATGGTTTCTGGTGGTGCAGTACGTGCCGCGCGCCGTCTGAGCCGACGGAGCAAACAATCGGTGAGCCCTGGCAGAAATGCGCGCGGTGCGGTGACACGCATTGTCTCGCCTGGAATCCCCCAGCAATCACCGATGCACCAAGGGAGGGCACGCGATGAAATCCCCGCTTCGCGCCTCGCGTGCGTCCGGATCAACTCAGCGGCTCGTTGAGCGATTGATTCGTGCCGGATGGTCTCCCGAGCATCGTCAACCGCTCAGGGCCAAACGCCGCAAGCTGCGGCAGGCGGTGGATTGTGGCTGAGTCAGCGAAGCTGATTCAACGCCCCGCCCGCTACATTGAGGCATCCTGTAGCGAAGATGCGCTGGCTTTGATCAAGCATAACAAGAACGCCTACCTGCTCGCCACAGTCACGGCAATGCGCGCTCGTTACAAGTCGGACACGTTCAACCCGCATCAGTTGGATTTCCGCGAAGCCTTCCTCGGAGACTACGAGAATTACGGCATGACGGAGCGCGAATATCGGACGGCCAAGAAGACACTCGAAGATGGGGGGTTCGCGACGTTCCGGGCGACGAACAAGGGAACGATTGGAAAGCTAATAGATACGCGCCTTTTCAGAATCAACCTGATGCTTGGCGACGGACAAAACGACGACCGAGGCGACAGGCCAGCGACGAACAAGACGACGACTAACTTAGAAAGAAGAAGTAAAGAAGGTAGAACCGACAAAGCTTATTCGACAAAGGCGAGCAAGCTTTCAGCCTGGCACAAGGAGATCGCAGACCGGTTTGAATCAGCTCTGGGCAATGAATGGGTGAACGACGCCGGTAAGTGGATCAATCGAATCAAGGAGAAGCCATTGAAATGTGACCGGGTGATTGCCGACGTGGAAAACGCAGTGAAGGAAGGAACGGTCCAGACAACACCAGCCCGATATGCCGAGGACACATGGAAGCGATTCAAATGAAGTCATCCGAAGACCAGAAGCGTGGCCAGTTTCCTGCGCGCAGCGCAGGCTGCAAGCTCAAAAATCAAAGGAATCTCTTTGAACTCAGCTTCTACCAAGGTAACGGGACATTCGTGAGAGCGCGTGCGTGAAAAAATCCCACAGAAAAACACACGAAAAAAGAATTCTGAAATGAACGAGCCGAAGACCTGCAACGCCTGCGGAAATCCGCAGCCCCTCGAGAATTTCTATCGCCACAAGAGCGGCAAGCTTCGCGCGGTTTGCAAAGGCTGCATGAAGGCCGCCGCCCGGGTTCAAGGCGTCGGTCGGTATCGCCGCAACCCCGCTCAAGCGAAGGCGCGCTATCGCCGCTGGGCGAAGAAAAACCCGGAGAAGGTGCGCCAGAAGTCGCGCCGCTGGATTTACCAGAAGCGGCAGCGCGTGCGCGACGCCGGGCAGACATTTTTCCCGCTGCAACCGTGCGGCTGCGACATCTGCGTCGAGGCATCGCGCCGCAACGCTACGCCCCCGCCAGCGCGCAATTCGTCGCCGCGCAACACAACACCGCCCCCGCAACCCTGACGCGCCAAATCGAATTTCAACCATGCCAGACAATCTCGAAATCTCTGACCTCTGCTTTTCATGCGGCAAAAGCATTCCGCCGCTTCCGCGCGCCGATGCCCTGTGCGTGGCTTGCCGATACAAGCGATCCGGCGCGCCGCTGGCCACAGGTCCAAGCGCAGATGAAATCGAGCTGGCGAATGCCTTCACCCTCGATCCGATCCCGGAAGAAACCGCCCCTGATGAGATCCGCGCCGATCGCGGTGACGTAACCAAGCAGCCGAACCTCATCGGCTTGCTCGAGTGGCTGAGTCGGGGCGGAAGCATCATTCGGGCTGGAGAGCGCGCCCTTGCGCTGGCGCACGTGTGCGGTTGCGGAGTATTCAAAACCGATGCGGCGCTGGCCCTGAAATTAAACATGTCGCGCGGGCGCATTTCGCAACTTCGCACGGAAATTGATGGGTTTCTGCCGGGAGTGAACGGGAATCGTCGCCAGAAAATTAAACGTCGGCGCACTGGTGACAGGAACAACAAAATTTATGACGCCGAAACCAAAAGACGCCCTAGCTGCGATTGACGCAGCGCTCGAACAACGAAAGCCGATCCGGCTTTACGAACCACTCTCCGCCGGGCTGATTGCCGAGGCCTGCGCCAAACTCAAGCTCGGCCCCACGCAAGACGAAGTTGCGCAACTCGAAGCCCTGGACAAACCCCGCGCCGCCGCTCTCGCTCACGCACAGAAGTATTCCAACCCCAAAGCCCTCAAAGATGCCTGGCTCGCCGGACACAAAGCCGCCGGCCCGCGCCTGTGCGCTGGCGAAGGCTGCGAAGTGCGCAGCCGCGAGCAGCTCAGGGAAGATTTCCGCGCCAAGCGCGAGGCCGGAATGCGCGCCGCCCGGCCACATGGCGACGAGCAGGCCGAGATTGTGCGCACAATCACCCTGCGCGTCTGCGACCAGATCGAGAAGGCCGCCAACGACCTTGGCAATTTTCACACCAACGCCTTGGCAAAGCTCCTGGTCGATAATCCGGACGACATCGCCAAGGTGTTCAAAGACCAGGTCAAAACCCTCCGCGCATTCGCGAAGAAGCTCCAAGGCTCGCCATATTTCAATTGGCGCTCCTGCCTGGCCGATTTCGGAATTCCCTCTCAACCCGTGAAGTAATTATGACGCCAATTTTCAACGCCAATACCGTCACCGGCATTGTTGCCGAGTCCATCATCACGAACGCCGTTTTACCGCCGATTGTGCGTTGCGCCCCGCTCCCGTCTATCGGCACGCGCGGGCGATTGAAACGCGTTCAAACCGGCAAGCAACGGATGGCGCACGTCATCAGCAACACGGCGGCCCAATCGAACCCGACGAACCATCAGAGCGGCGACACTGTCGTTGAGGAAATCGAGTTGAACGTCGTTCACATTTCCAAGGCCGCTGGCTTGACCGCACAAGAGCAGAACATTGGCTTGAATCCCGCCCTTTTGAATGATGGCTTGGCGCGGTTGGCCGAGCAGGACATCTGGGACAATCACGTCTCCCCACTCATCGCCGCCGCCGGCTTCGGTGCCGCCGATGTTTCTGTTTTGCCGGCATCATTCGATGAAACGCACCTCGAAGACCTGATCGCCGCGTGCGTGTCTATGCCGCGCGCGCTGATGATTCAGCCCGCCGCCCGGGAGAATATCGCCAGCATGCTCCAACGCGGCCCCGCCGGTTGGGAATACCCCGGCATTGATGGCATCTACGAAATTGGTGCCGACGTTGGCGAAGCCAACACCGTCCTTGCCGGCCCGGAAGCCCTTGCCTACGCCGTCGAAGCACCGCCCTACACCTCCGCGCCACCAGGTGAAATCACCGTGAAGGAAATCACTCTCCCGCGCTTAGGCATTCCCGCGTGGCAAACGACGTGGCTTGACCGCGCGACGCGGTCCGCCTGGCAAAGCGTTGAACTTTTCTTCGGCATCGCCCCGGCCAACGCCGCCGCATTGAGCTACGCCGCAGATCCGGAGGAATAAAAGCATTTCGCGCGGTTTTTGGTTTTCCCCGCGCGTTTTCCGGCGGCGGCCGGGGGCGGTCTCACTCACCGCTCTCGGTTTTGCCACAACTGAATGAATCGGACGATCACCCGAAAAGAAATCGCCGCTGCCAATGACATCAGCGACACAACGGTGCGACGCAAGGAACGCGCGCTCGGCCTGCACCGCTGCCGAGATCGTGTCTGTCGGCGTCCCATCCGGTATCACGCCGCCGAAGCCGCCGCACGATTACGCGCGGCACGATGGAACGTTCCTGAACAATGAACCGCCTCGCAAAAACCGTCAGCATCTCGTCACCTGCCGCCACTGAAGCGCTTGCCGCAGATCGAACCAACGCCGTGCCCTCGTGGCCGCGCCGGCTCGTCGTGCTACTTGTCGCCGCCCCACTCATGCACTTTGGCTATTTCCTCGCCTGGCCTGGCTTAAAGCTCTCCATCATCGGGCACGCGATCGTCACGGCGATGCTCAAAACTCCAAACTTCAAAAAGAACTGATTTATGACTCGCCGCGAAGACATCATCGTTGCCCTGGGGGGCGACTCCAAGCAACTGATGCGCGACCTGAACATGTCCAAGCAGGGTTTCCAAACCTTTGCGCGCGACGTCGCCAAGGAAATCAACGAAGGCCACATTCCCCAGGCGTGGCGTTCGTATTCCAAGAATGCGAGCGCGGCGCTGAAGCACGTTGAAACCGAAGGCAAGCGAGGCATTACCAGCTTCGGAGAAGTCGCCAAATCAACCCTGACGAAGGTCGGCGCGGCCTTCGCTGCGGCTTTCGGCGTAAGGGCCATCATTGCCGGTTTGCGCGAAGTCTCGAAAGAGATTGGAGAAGTGGACAAATCGCTGAACGCATCTCATTACCTCAAGCAGCAGCGCGACGCGCAATTAAGCGGAATGAGCGCCAGCGACAAAGAGAATATCGTCGCCGGCAATGTTCAGATGTCTCGCGCTTGGTCTGGGGTGAAAGACTTACTCGCAAAAGCCGCCGGCGGAGCCGCCATCCTGATCGATGCGACCAAAGAGAAATTCACCGGCGGCATTCTCGAGCGCGGCATGAGTTGGGAAAAAGCCATCACAAAAGCCGTGGAGAACGAGAAAGCGCTAATCCAGGGAATCAAAGCCGCCGCCGCGGAAGCCGAGGCGCAGAAAGCCGCTGAGAAAGCGAAAGCGGATAACCGCAAGGCCGCGCTCGAGGACTTGAAAAAATGGAGGGAGGAGAACCGCTTTCAACGCGCGGTTGAGAAATACCACATGGAACAGCAACTTGCCGCACGCCAGCGCATCACCGCCGAGATCCTGCGGCAGAATGCTCTGCTCGCTCAACAGCAGCAACTCGGCGTGCTTGGTTACAAAGGCGCGGAGTTTGCCGACACGTTAGGCGAAATGGGCGGGGCGCTACCGGAAGGCGATCCATCGTCCCCTGCGCCGTCTGGCAACCCGCAATTCCCCGGCCTGGGCGCGGGCAAGGATGAATACCTAAAGAACACCAGCGACCGAATGGCGGCATGGATGGAACACGCCACAAGTTTTACGCCTGAGAAGATGCGATACCGCAACCTTACATTCGAACGCTTCAACATGCGCAATCCGCCACTCCCGGACAAACAGCCCAGCGGTAACACTGCCGCAGAAATTCTGAGCAAGTTGCAAGAGGGCGTGAAAGTCAAAGTGGAACTCGACGAATAAAAAAGCCCGCGTAGTTTCCCACGCGGGCTTTCCTGAGCGGTAATCGGTTTACTTCTCGCGCTCGAATGCTTCCAGTTCATCGGCGGATGCCTCTAACATTTCCCCCAGCGCCCGAATGGCCGATGAATCCTCAGCCCAAATATGATGTTTCTCGGGGTTCATGAACTCGGCGAGCAACCCGAACGCCCGCAGAATCCCCACCAGGGTGTAGCAACTGAACCCACAGTGAGCTAACGAACGCTCGCCAGCGCGTGGAGCGATATTCTGTTCCAGATCAAAGCGGTTCAATTCCTGCGCCTCGAAATCCTTGAATTCGCGTTGCGTAGCATACATCACGGCGGAAAGCGCATTGTTGAATCTGGTGTCGATGCGATTTGCCGCCGCGCAAATTTCATTCACGGTGAGATGCTGTAAGCTGATGCGCTTCCGCAGGCGTTCCGCTATTGGATGGATCTGAGCGCGGAGCTTTTCGAGTTTCACACTGAGCACTGCCTTTTCTTCATCGGGATTGAGGATTGTTGCATTCATGTTGTTTTTGGATAGAAGCCCGCCGCCAGAGATGTCGAACCGCGCCACGCGTACGTGACGCCACCCCCAGCGGCGGGCAGATTTTTGTTTTGGGAAAGCCGCACCGGGTTCGAATCGGGCGGAAAGGGAATTTGACCGTTATGCGGCAGCGTTATGCGCGCGCGGTTTGGGAAAAGGGAATTCCCCGATTTTGCAGTATTTTCAGGGGTTTTCGACGATGGCGACCCTACCGGGACTCGAACCCGGGCTACCTCCGTGAAAGGGAGGTGTCCT
>CALAYC010000284.1 GCA_937894935.1 uncultured Verrucomicrobiota bacterium | reverse complement strand
ATCTCGTTACGACAAACAGCGGGCATAACGTCATCCTTAAAGAACCGGAACTCGTCATCGAAACCGTTCATAAATTGGTAGAGAGAACTCGCACCCCGGCACGGACTGGCCGTGTCCGTTGATTTCTCTTTGGGTGCGGACACAGGCATCAGGGCAACCAACTTCTGCGCGGTGGTCATCGAGAGTTGGCGCGTGGCGGGGGTATGTTCCCCGGTTAACCGTCGATGGACACCGAGCGAGGCGGTATTCCGGATCGAATGGCTGGACGAACTTGTCAACCATTTGCAGGGCGTCCACGGGAGGCCGGGATTTAGGCGTTCTCATTTTTTCGCATGAAGGAGCGGGGCTGCTCTTTCACCTTGATCAGCTAGAGCAGTTCCTCCAAACGAAACGCGCCCTCGTTCGACCGCATCTGTGACGCCGGGCACATCAACTGAGTGACGGCAGGCGCAACTCCCGTCTTCCTTCACCTTGTCGGAACGATCTTGCGCAAAGCAGACAGCAACGCCGGACAACACGACCGAAAACCACATCGGCGGATGCCAAGGGTCGGATGAGAAATGCCAAAATGCCCTGATTAATCAGGGCATTTTGGCGAAGTGAAGTGCCAGTGAGCGGGTAGTAAATGAGTACTTGGCGAGTAGCTGATCAGTATCCAGCGCGCGATGTCGAGTGCTTGACTCGCACACAGAAACGCCTAATTCGACTGACGGGGTAGTCGAAATCGCGATTCCCGTTCGAATCCCACCCCTTCCGCCACCTTGTTGCCAGAGCTTCACTAAGACTTCATCTGCAGAAAATATCGCGGCCTCGTCATCTCCACAGTGATGGACTCTTTAATGGAACGAAGCGCATAGCCAACCCTCCTTTCCTGGCATAACTCCGAACACGTTTTTGATGCGCTTACGATCGAAATTGCAACATTGCAACGGCATCGAATCCGTGATTAGCCTGCTTGCATAAACCAGAATCCGGCACGCGCGGCAAATCGCTATCGCGTCCATTCAGCATCGCATGAAGAAAATCGTTTTTGCTCTTACTTTGGTGGCTTCTCTTGCCGCACTTGTTCTCCCCGCCAACGCCGCAACGCAAAAGCTGAAGACACGCAACGTCATCCTGATCACCACTGACGGCTTGCGTTGGCAGGAGGTTTTTACCGGCGCAGATCCGGCGTTGATGAACAAGGAGCACGGCGGTGTGAGCAACACGAATGCGCTGGCAAAAGCTTTCTGGCGCGACACGCCTGAAGCGCGGCGCGAGGCGTTGATGCCGTTTTTCTGGAACGTCATCGCTCAAAAAGGCCAGTTATACGGCAATCAGAACAAAGGCAGCGTCGCACGCATCACAAACAACCGTCGTTTTTCGTATCCCGGTTACAATGAAATCCTGACCGGCTTCCCCAACCCGGCCATCACAAGTAACGCCAAAATCCCGAATACGAACCGCACTGTCCTTGAATGGCTGCACAACAAACCGAAATTCAAAAATTCCGTCGCCGCCTTCAACGCGTGGGATGTCGTCCCCTACATCATCAATCGCGACCGCGCGGGTTTCCCGGTTATGGGTGGTTGGGAACCGGTCCCCGACAAAAAACCCAATGAACGTCAGGCGTTGCTGAATGAATTGATTGCCACCACTACGCGCGAGAATAACGCCGAGGTTTGGGATTCATTTTTATATTTCGCCGCGCTTGAGCATTTGAAACGTCATCAACCGCGCGTGTTTTTCGTGGGCTTTCTCGAAACCGACCACTGGGGACATTCCGGACGTTACGACCGCACTTTGCAGTCCGCACACATGGTGGATGAATACGTCCGCCGCCTGTGGGAGTTTGTTCAATCCACTCCGCAATATCGCGACAAAACGTCCATCATTATCACGACCGATCATGGGCGCGGGTTCGCTCCAAACAACTGGAAGCATCACGGCGAGAAAATTGACGGCGCGGAAAATATCTGGGTGGCCATCATGGGTCCGGACACGCCAGCGCTCGGCGAACGAAAGGATTGCGCACCGGTGACGCAAAGTCAGATCGCTGCAACACTCGCGGCACTTCTTGGTGAAAATTATCGCGCCGACGTTCCACAAGCAGGAGAACCTATTGCTGACGCGCTTCCGGCGGGCGGAAAGTAAGCTTTCGAGGACAATTGCGCAGACAGATTCCGATCACGATACTTTATTTCCGACCGGAAGATTATCGTTCCAATCCCTGCCAGCCTCACGGCAACGTGAAGAAGAATTCCGCGCCTTTGTCGGGTTGTGCTTGCGCCCAGATGCGCCCGGAGTGGCGTTGAATGATTCGTTGCACCGTCGTCAAACCGATACCTGTGCCGGGAAATTCATTCGGGCTGTGTAACCGCTGAAACGGCTGAAATAATTTATCCACAAAAGCCATGTCGAATCCCGCTCCGTTATCGCGGATACAGAAAGCAACGCTGCCATCCGGTTGCTGAACTTTCAGAAATTCGATTCGCGCACCGTCCCGCTTCACAGTGTATTTCCAGGCGTTGGAAAGCAGATTCTCCAGCGCAATCCGAATCAGCCCCGGATCCACTTCGGCTTCCAATCCTGCTTCGACCCGGAGTTCAACGCGACGCTCCGGTGCGGCGGATGCGAGTTGTTCCAGAATTTCTGTGGCCCGAGCGGAAAGATTGGTGCGCGATTTCTTCAACGATGCGCGCGTCACTTTTGATAAGCGCAGCAGGTCATCAATCAACCCGCTCATTGTTTTGGAATTCAATAAAATGCGAGAGAGATAATGCTGTCCGGTTTCGCTTAACGTAGCCTTGCTCTCCTGCTGAAGCATATTGGCGAATCCCTGAATGCTGCGAAGCGGCGCCCGCAAATCGTGAGAGACGGCGTGAGAAAAAGACTCCAGTTCCTCGTTCGCGAGTTGCAATTCTACCGTCCGATCTTTCACCCGTTGTTCCAACTCCTGATAAACCTGCACATTCTCCATCGCCACAGCCGTGGTGTTGGCCAGCGCTTGCAGCAGTTCGACTTCCTCCCGCGTCGGCATCCGGCGCGTAGCCCAATAATTCCCGATCGCTCCGATGGGAGCCGAAGTGCGAATCGGCACCATCGCCAGACTTTTGACAAACGTCGGTCGATACGCATCCGCCGGAATGCGGTCATCCGCGTAGATGTCTTCAATCACTGCCGATTGCCGATTCAACATCGCCCAGCCGCTGATACAGGCTTTCAACGGGAATCGCTTCCCTTTCCATAATGGCGCAATCGCATCTTCATCCGCGTAATGACACAAATCGCCGTCGCGCAAGACGAACGTTGCACCGTCAGCGCCCGTTATTTCACGAGCCGCACGGCGGACGATGGCCATAATCGTTTCGAGGGCGCGCGCCAGAGATAATTCCTGCACCACCGCTACCAGTCGCGCCATGCCTGAATTCATCCGCTTCAATTGAATTCGTTCCTGTTCGGCCCGAACTGCGGCGATCAGTTCCCAAAGACGATCCTTCTGCACGTAGTTCGTCGCGCCGGCATTCAAACAATCGAGCGCGTGTTCATCTCGATCCGAACCCGAAATGCAAATGAAGCCGACATCGGCCCGTTTTTCCCGCGCCAATTTGAGCGCTTCCACGCTGCTGAATCCCGGAAGACCATTGTCAGAAAGAATTAAATCAAATCGATCGTCGTAAAGCGCTTGAACGAAATTGGGACGATCTTTAACGACTTTGAATGATGCGTTGATGCCTCCCTCTTTCAAAGCCTGCTCTACAAAAAAGGCGTCATCGGGGCAGTCCTCAAGGTGCAAAATACGAAGCATGATTAAATATCGGAATTATTCCTTCTTTCTTTCCTGATATTTTTCACGCCATGGATGATTTTTAAACCAACGTTTCCTCAGGATTTTCTCACAAATGAGTCTAAATCCTGAAGCGCGAATACGGCCACTTCAGTCAGCCTTTGAGGACAACTGCTTACACCGCGTACTGACCAAAGATGCCTTTAGAAACCTACGCCAATTTCGCTACTAAATGGCCGAGAATCCCCAACGCGCGCTCGGTCTGTGTATTCCATGGGAAGCCGCAATTGATGCGAATGTAATTCCGAAAATCGCCGACCGGCGAAAACATCGGTCCGGGCGCGATGCTGATTCCTGAGTTCCGCGCCAGCGCGGACAACTTAATGGCATCGACTCGTGGCGGAAGTTTGCACCAAAGCAGAAATCCTCCTTGCGGACGCGATAAACATATCCCCGCAGGAAACGTTTCAACAATGGCTTCTTTCATCCGCGCCACCTGCTGGCGATAAGCTTGTCGGATGGTTCGCAGATAACGGTCGTAGCCGCCGTTCTTCAGAAACTCCGCGATGACCAACGTCGGCAGAAGCGCGCTGTTCAAGGTGCTGGCCTGTTTCAACGCCTTCACGCGCGCTTGCCATCGTCCTGCCGCGATGTAACCAACGCGAAATCCCGGCGCGAGTTTCTTGGAATACGAGCCGCACAGAATCACGGACGTTGGATCAGTGAACGCTTTCAATGACCACGGACGCGGTCCTGCATGTTGCAAATCCGCATACGTATCATCCTCAATCAACGCGATGTCGTGCTTGGAGCAAAGTTGAATCAAGCGCCGTTTGTTTTCATCCGGCATCACGAAGCCGATAGGATTTTGAAAATTGGGAATCACCACGCAGGCAGCAACGCGCGTTCGTCGCAGCGCTCGCTCCAGGACGTTCAAATCCATTCCAGTCGCAGAATCAACCGGAATGGGCAATGCGCGCAGTTGTAATTCTCGCAGCATGCTCGCGAGACCAAAGTAAGTTGGAGATTCCACCACCACCGTGTCCCCTGCTTTGCAGGTCGCGCGCAAAGCGAGTGAAACCGCTTCCGTTGCACCGACCGTCACAATGAAATCATCCGCGCGAAGTGTGCAACCCCAGTCCAACGAGCGACGCGCCAATTCCCGGCGGAATGATTCATGCCCCGGCACCATGTCGTATCCGACACTTTGCGAACCAAGTCGCCGGGCAATCACCGACATGATTCCCGCCAGTTTAACGCCCGGCAAAAGCTCTGCGCTCGGAATCGCGGCACCGAGCGGAACAAGCTTCGGATCGGCATGATCAGCCAGCAATGTTTCGATCGGATCATGATTGCCCAGATTGATTACCTTGGGAGTGGCCGATGCCGTCATCACCGGTTCAGGGACCAATTCCGCCTGACGCGGGCGGACATAATAACCGGACTTCGGACGCGCCTGAATCAAGCCGCGCGTTTCGAGTGTCGCATACGCCTGGAGCGCAGTCGGCACGCTGACCCGCTGCTGTTGACTGAACTGTCGCACGGACGGAATGCGATCACCGGGTCGCAGCGAGCGACTGGCAATCATTGCCTCCAGAGCATTGGCGAGTTTCAGATAAACCGGCTGTCGGTCATTGGAAAGCATAGCGCTCACCTCGTCAGAATAAACAATCCCCGTTCGGATTAACAGATACAGCTTCACCAAAACGGAACTTGTACAGCTACCCAGCACGACAAACTGTTAAAGGCGAAAATCTGCGGGCCTGTATCTGGCAAGGTCAGCAACGTCATCTAGGTTGCCAGCATGAGAATAAATACAGTTCAAACTGTTCTGTTCCGAATCTTGCGCGACGTTCACTCGCAGCATCAACAGAAGGATTCAGGCAAATCCAACGCCGGCACAAAGCCATCAGACCAATCTCGCCTCCGGCTTTACGCGCGGCGAATCACCGCAAGCGCGCGTCGGACTTTCAAAGTAGTGAACAAATGGCTGACAACTTTCTATCGCCTCAGCAGTCGAACAACACTCGACTGTTGTAGTATTGAGAATCGCGAAGCTCAGAACGTCCGCGACACGCGAGTGGCGCCAACCGCATTCAACTCTAAGAGCAGCATCAATGGGACAACCAATACACACCGAAATCCTCGTCAGAAGCAACGCATTGTTCCGCAGATTTCATTGGCAAAAAAACTGGAGTGTTGATTGCAACCGACGCGCCCAACCCACTTCTGCATCTCCGCGTCTTTGCGGTTCAATTTATTTCCCTCACTCCTTCGGCGGCCACTGAACTCCGGCGAGTTCCTTGGGCAACTGCGTCGGGTCGGTCGGATAGAGAACTGACAGGTCGGGTTTGGTTTTCGCCGTCGGCAGAAATTCCAACTCTTCCGGTGCTCCCACAATGAGCCAGAGCACCACGCGCATCCGTCCCGTGCCTTCGAGCACAATATTTGTCACTCGGAGCGCTTACTTTTCCTCGGCTTTCTTTGGTTCGAAGTTCAACGAAGCAGAATTGATGCAGTAACGAAGACCGGTTGGTTGTGGGCCGTCTTCGAACACATGACCCAAATGTCCGCCGCATTTTGCGCAAAGCACTTCGATGCGTTGCATGAAATGACTGTTGTCTTCTGTCTCTGCAATTACGGTCTTTGACGCTGGTGCGTAGAAACTCGGCCAGCCACAACCTGAATCGTATTTGGTGTCCGATTCAAACAACACTTCACCACAGCCCGCGCACCGATAGAGGCCCTCATCTTTGGTGTTCCAATATTTGCCGGTGAAGGCGCGTTCCGTTCCTTTTTGGCGGAGAATACGGTACTGCTCAGGCGTAAGCGTTTTGCGCCACTCTTCGTCAGATTTGTTGATAGTGGTATTCATGGCGACGGTCGGAGTTTCAGCAGGAGCGCCAGCGGCAGGAGCAACGGCAGTCGATTGACCGGTGGGCGCAGAATTACAACCCGCTACAATCGCGGTTCCCGCAATCAGATGTATCGCGACCAATGTTCTCATGAAGCGGCTGGTTTGATTCGGTCCGGTTCAATAGACCTCACTCGCGAAACCTCGTTCGGAATTTCCCGCTGTCAACGACTCACTTTGCCAACGGAGCGCGTTCCCGATGCCACGGCGTACTTTGCTCGTACGCATGCGCAATCTTCAGCATCGTTTCTTCGCCGAAAGGTTTACCGAGCAATTGCAGACCGATCGGAAGCTTCGGCGATTTCGTGAAGCCGCACGGCAGACTCACGCCGCAAATACCCGCAAGGTTGCACGAGATGGTGAATATGTCAGACAAATACATTTGCAGCGGATCACCCGATTTCTCACCGATTTTGAATGCAGCCGTCGGCGTGGTTGGTGTCACGATGGCGTCCACCTTTTCAAACGCTTTCAGAAAATCCTGCCGGATGAGCGTGCGGACTTTTTGGGCGCGCAGGTAATAGGCATCGTAGTAACCGCTGCTCAACACATACGTGCCGAGAATGATGCGGCGTTTCACTTCCGATCCGAAACCCGCGCCGCGGGTTTTGGAATAAAGCTCAATCGGATTCGCACCATCCACCCGCGCGCCATAACGAATTCCATCGAACCGCGCGAGATTCGCCGAAGCTTCTGCCGGCGCGATGATGTAATAAGTTGCAGCCGCGTATTCCGTGTGCGGGAGTGAAATTTCTTCGACCGTCGCACCGAGGGACTCCAGTTGTTTGACTGCGGCTTCGACCGCTGCTTTCACTTCCGGATCGAGTCCATCAATCATGTATTCCTTCGGCAACCCAAGCCGCAGGCCCTTGATATTTCCGTCCAACGCTTTGGTGTAATCCGGCACGGGTTGATTGACACTTGTTGAATCGCGTCGGTCATGACCGCTGATGACATTCAACAAAATAGCCGTGTCGCGGATGTCTTTCGTGAACGGTCCGATTTGATCCAACGATGACGCAAAGGCAACCAGACCATAGCGTGAAACACGACCATACGTCGGTTTCAATCCAACACAACCGCATAGCGCTGCCGGTTGTCGAATCGAACCACCGGTATCGGTTCCCAACGTAGCAATAACTTCTTCGGCGGCGACCGCTGCGGCTGAGCCACCTGACGAACCACCCGGAATGCGCGTCGTATCCCATGGATTGCGGGTCAGTCCGAAGGCCGAATTCTCCGTGGAACTGCCCATCGCAAATTCATCCATGTTCAACCGCCCGAAAATGATCGCGCCTGCCGCTTTCATCTTTTCGATGACAGTGGCGTCATAAGGCGATACGAAGTTGCCGAGGATTTTTGAGCCGCAATTGAGCGGATGATTTTTCACCGCCAACACATCTTTGATGCCGATCGGAATGCCGAGCAGCGGACGATGAGTGTTGTTGCCGCCGGCAATTTCTTTATCAATGGCATCCGCTTGCGCGAGCGCATCCGCCGCGTCGTAGCTGATGAAGGCGTGAACCGTTTCATCCACTTTCGCGACGCGGTTGAGACAGGCTTGCGTGACTTCGCGAGCAGAAACTTCACGGCGCGCGACTTTTTCCGTGAGTTGAGAAATGGTAAGTTGATTCAACATCGTGGAGCGGGTTGCGTAACTGGAAACGCGATAAAATTCATTCCACAATCAGCGGAACAACAAACAGGCCGCCAGATTTTTTGGGCGCGTTCCGCAACGCTTCATCGTGCGGCAGCGAAGGCTGAACCTCATCGGGGCGCATTACATTTACAGTCGGAACCGCGTGCGCCGTGGGTTCAACCTGGGATACATCGACAGATTTCAACTGTTCGACGAAGCCGATGATGTTGCCGAGTTGCGCGCCGAGAGCGTTCTCCTCCTCAGGTGTGAGCGCCAGCCGGGCCAGGTGCGCCACGTATTTCACATCGAAATCAGTTCCAGCCATGCACGGAAGTTAGTGAAACGCCCCGGGAGTTCCAAGTTTCAAGTGGCAGCGGTGGTGAAGCGCAGAACACCGGAAGCAGTTCGGCGTCTGCTGACACTTATTCTTCGTCGAACTTCCGCTTGAGCAGCGCTTCGATTTCGGACACGGCCGCTTGCGCATCAACGCCGTTGGCGTGCACGGTCAATTTGCAGCCCGGGCCGGCGGCCAGCATCATCAGACCCATGATGCTCTTTCCGTTCACCGTTTCGCCGTCTTTTTCCACCAGAATCTCGGCCGTAAACCGGCTGGCGGTTTTGACAAACATAGCGGCAGGTCGGGCGTGAATTCCCAACTTGTTCTGAACGGTTAACTCTTTGGTAAGCTTTTTGGCGCTCATCAAGACGGCGCTATTCTTAAGCAAAACTTCCTTTTTCGCCAATTATTTCTGCTTTGGCGCGGCCTGACTGGCCATCTGCGCCAGCAACCGTTCATTCAATTCCTGTGCCGGGTTGTAGCCGGTAATCGTCAACTTCGTATGCATGGCCGCCACTTCGATCAGCCGGGCAATGTCGCGGCCCGGTCGGATGGGAATAATCATGTGCGGAATCTTCACGCCGAGGATTTCGGTAAATTGCTGTTCCATGCCCAACCGATCCACGTCCGGCAGGTCATTCCACGGTTTCAACGAAATCACCAGATCCACGCGTTTGTTCGATCGAATGCTTTTGATGCCGAACATCGCAGCGACGTTGATGATGCCTATGCCGCGCACTTCCATCCGGTCGCGCGTCAAAGGCGCGCTCGTGCCGATGACGTGTTTTCCATCTTCAAGATGCACCTTCACCACGTCGTCCGCTACGAGACTGTAGCCTCGTTCAATCAATGCCAACACACTCTCGCTTTTCCCGACTCCGCTTTCCCCTTTGATAATCACGCCCACGCCGAGAATGTCCACCATGCTGCCGAGTTCCGTGCCGCGCGGCGCAAACATCGTTTCCAACGCCAACGTCGCCTGGCTGATAAAATTCATCGTGAGCTTCGGCGTTTTGAAAATCGGCACGCGCGCCGCGTTGGCCATAGCAATCATCTGCGGATCCGGCTTGAGATTGCGACTGCATACCAGGCAGGGAATTTTGAAATTGAACAATTGCCGGTAACAGCGGGCGCGCTCGCCGTTCGTCAGCGAACGCAGGAAAAAAATTTCCGCATTACCCAGCGCCTGCACGCGTTTGTAAGCGAAGTAACGGGTGAACCCTGCCAGCACGAGGCCCGGACGGTTGATCGTGGGTTCGATGATTTGGCGATCCAATCCGTCTTCGCCCGAGACGAGTTCCAATTGCAGCCCGTCTTTGTATTCAGTGTAGAATTGTTCAACCGTGATGACTCGAGATTTCATGGCGTGCCGGTCCGCAGGATAGGCAGCAGGCCAAGGGATTCAATCTCGAATCAGCGCGAGCGACTCAATGTTTGCCGCCACAACACTTCCCGCCATGGTCATGGTCGTGGTGATGATGCGCGTGATCGTGGTCATGATCATGATGACAGCACCCGTGGTCGTGTCCGCAATGCGCATCGTGCTCATGCTTATCGCCGCCGCGCTGCAAGCGACTTAAAACGACGAAGAAAAATCCGGCTAACAGCACAAAGGCGACAAGAATGAGCAGTTCCATGATGTAAACTCCGAACGCACCTTACGCCCGTCAGCCAACGGTGTCGAGCGCGGCGAAGATTGATAAAGCCAGCGGAGTTCACGAAAAATCGCCGCTTCACTCGTGGCCCTCAGGCGATTAAGTTCGCCGCGCAGGATTTATGAGTAAACGCACGCTCGGCACCGGACCAAAGATTTTGACCGTTCGCTTCGACGGACCGCATCCGGCCTATTCGGAAACCAAAGATGTTCTGGCGGATTGCAAGTACCGCAAATCCGGCGGCGTCTATTTCTCGGCGATCAAAGTGGATTCCCATTTCCGCATCACTCACATCGGTCAAACCGGCACGACGTTCTACCAGCGGATGAAAGAACACATCATCAACACGCTGGGCGGGAACTATCGCATTTCCGACGCCGACGCGTTGGCGCGAGGCGAAATCAAGCCGCTGTGGGATGGTTTATGGCGCGCCGGCACGCGGGAAAAGCTGCCGGAGTTTCTGCGGCGCAGTTCTGAATTATTGGAAATGGCGAAACGAAATTTGAAATTGGAACGAATTTTCGTCGCCCCGCTCGACGTCGAAGATCGCATGCGCCGCCGGATTGAAGGCGCGATTGCGAAACAGATACGGCGCGATAAAGTAGCTTCCAGCCTGTTTCCGCCGGACATCCGGGTGTTGGGTCGCCTGACCACCGAGACGCCGATTCCGGTGAAGATTGTGACGCCGGTAAAAATTCTGGGGTTACCGGAGCAATTGGAGATTTAATTCTCCGATTTGTGCGCGAGAATCTCCCAGTGAACGCCAAACCGAATACTCCTATGAAAACGATGATGACTCGACGTGATGCAATCAAAGCCACCGCCCTGGCCACAGCCACATTGGCCAGCGGCCCAACGCTGTTGGCACAAACCGCTTCGTCCGCTGCGGTGTTCGAACCGTACAAACTTCCGCCGTTGCCCTACGCACTCGATGCGCTTGAACCGCACATTGACGCGCGCACAATGGAGATTCATCACGACCGTCATCACAAAGCCTACGTTGATAATCTCAACAAAGCGCTGGTGGACTACAGCGAACTGGCGCGCCAACCGATTGAAAAACTGGTCGTCGATCTGAATGCCATCCCGGAAAAAGCACGCACCGCCGTACGTAACAACGGCGGTGGTCATTTGAATCATTCGCTCTTCTGGCAAATGATGAAAAAGAACGGCGGCGGCGCACCGAAAGGTGAATTGGCGAAGGCAATCGATTCGGCATTCGGCAACTTTGACGCTTTCAAAGACGCGTTTGCCAAAGCGGCTGCGGGTCGGTTCGGCAGCGGTTGGGCCTGGCTCGTAGCGCACGAAGGCAGATTGCAAGTGGTCTCCACCGCCAATCAGGACAGCCCGCTGATGCGTAAAGCGGTCGCAGGTTGCGAAGGTCAACCGCTTCTCGGCCTCGACGTCTGGGAACACGCTTATTATCTGAAGTATCAGAACAAGCGCGCCGATTACGTGACCGCGTGGTGGAACGTGGTGAATTGGGATTTCGTCGCCGAACGCTTTGCGCAAGCGAGCCGCCGATAAGCTCACCTGAACCAGGGAACATCGAAACGAACTCACTCGTACGGGTGATACTTTTCTCCGTGCCCGTGCGGGTTTGTTCGTGTTAAGAATGCGCCCATGAAACACACCATGTCCCGCCGCTCCGCCATGAAAACCGTTGCCGCCGGCGCGGCTGCTGTTGCCGTCGCCTCGCAGATTTCACCCGATGCCCGCGCCCAGGAAACTGCTCCTGTAAAACTGAAAGGCCGTATCAACCACTCCGCGTGCAAATGGTGTTATAGCAACATTTCGCTCGACGATTTCTGCAAAGCCGGAAAAGAAGTCGGCCTCGTCGCGGTGGACCTGATTGATCCCAAAGATTTTCCCATCCTGAAACGCCACGGACTGGTTTGCTCGCTGGTCAGTAATCCCACCATTGACGGCCTCGGCGGCATCACCAAAGCCTTCAATCGCCTCGAACATCACGACAAACTGGTTCAGGCGTACGAAGACTACATCAAGAAAACTGCCGAAGCCGGTTACGAGCGATTGATCTGTTTCTCCGGTAATCGCGCAAGACTCGACGACGAAAAAGGTTTGGAGAATTGCGCGATCGGTTTGAAGCGCCTGCTGCCGATTGCCGAAAAATACAAGGTAACGCTGATCATGGAATTACTGAACAGCAAGCGCACCCATCCTGACTATCAATGCGATCACACGGCCTGGGGCGTGGAGCTGGTAAAACGCCTCAGCTCCGAGCGGTTCAAATTGCTCTACGATATTTTCCACATGCAGATCATGGATGGCGATGTGTGCGACACCATCCGTGAGAATCATCGGTATTTCGATCACTACCACACCGGCGGCGTACCGGGTCGCAACGAGATTGATGAAACGCAGGAGTTGTATTACCCACGTATCATGCAAGCCATCGTGGCGACGGGATTCAAAGGTTACGTTGCGCAGGAATTCATTCCGAAACGCGACCCCATCGCTTCACTGAAACAGGCCATCGCGATTTGTGACGTGTAAACCGTCGCATCCCCTGCTCGAGTTAGCCGGGCTGTTCCTCAAGCTCGGCACGACGGCGTTCGGCGGACCGGCGGTGCACATCGCGATGATGGAGGACGAAGTCGTGCGTCGCCGTAAATGGCTGACGCCTGCAGAATTTCTGGATCTGCTCGGCGCGACGAATCTCATCCCCGGCCCGAACTCCACCGAGATGGCGATTCATATCGGCTTTCGCCGCGCCGGTTGGCCTGGCCTGCTCATCGCCGGCACATGCTTCATTCTCCCTGCAACCGTCATCGTGATGATAATCGCATGGGCATACATGCGCTTCGGCAAGTTACCGGAGGCAAACGCAATTCTCTACGGCATCAAACCCGTCATCATTGCTGTCGTTCTACAAGCGTTGTGGAATCTCGGCAAAACCGCCTTGCGAACCCGACCGCTGATTGCCGCCGGAATCATCGCCGCAACGGCAAGTTTCCTCGGCGCAAATGAACTTTTGATACTGTTCAGCGTGGGACTCGCCATGATTCTCCTCCGCTCAACCACATCAACCAATCCCACTTCGACTGCCTTCGTTCCTCTCATTGGTTTCACTCCGACAACCTCGGCAACATTCATCGCCACGGCTGGCGCGACCGCCGCCGCTCCGTTCAATTTGAATCTGATGTTCTTATTCTTTCTGAAAGTCGGCGCAGTGCTGTTTGGCAGCGGTTATGTGCTGCTCGCATTTCTGCGATCCGATCTGGTGGAACGTTGGCAATGGCTCACAGAAGCACAATTGC
>CALAYC010000283.1 GCA_937894935.1 uncultured Verrucomicrobiota bacterium | reverse complement strand
TGCTCACGCAAATCCTGCAACAAATCGGCAAAGCGAGCACAGATTCGTATCGCGTCGAAATGCCGTTTGAAGAAGTCGCGCCCGAGGATCACGAACTCTGGAGTCTCGATACTACGAACGAATTGCGCGTACCGGTCGGTCGCACCGGAGCAACAAAACTTCAATATCTCGCGCTCGGCCAAGGGACGCGACAACACGGTCTGGTCGCCGGCAAAACCGGCTCTGGCAAATCCACGTTATTCCACGTCATCATCACCAATCTCGCGCTCTGGTGCAGCCCGGAGCAGGTGGAGTTTTACCTCGTGGACTTCAAGAAAGGCGTCGAATTCAAAACCTACGCCACACACAAATTGCCGCACGCGCGCGTCATCGCAATCGAGAGCGATCGCGAGTTCGGCCTGAGTGTATTGGAACGCGTGGACGAAGAATTGAAACGCCGCGGCGATCTGTTCCGCAAGCTGGGCGCACAAAACATCGCCGGTTACAAAGCCGCTGGCGGCACTGAACCGATGCCGCGTGTGCTGCTGTTGATTGACGAATTTCAGGAACTGTTCGTCGAGGATGATCGCGTGTCGCAAGGCGCGGCGTTGATGCTGGACCGCATCGTGCGCCAGGGTCGCGCGTTCGGCATTCACGTGCTGCTCGGTTCGCAAACGCTCGGCGGCGCTTACACGCTCGCCCGCGCCACCATCGGTCAAATGGTTGTGCGCATTGCGCTCCAGTGCAATGAAGCCGATGCGTATCTCATCATGAACGAAGACAATCCCGCGCCACGATTGTTGTCGCGTCCCGGCGAAGCGATTTACAACGACGAAGGCGGCGCGGTTCAGGGCAACAGTCCGTTTCAGGTGGTGTGGCTGCCCGATCAGGTGCGCGATGAATGGCTGACCAAGGTGGAAACTCGCGCTTCAGCCAGCTCCGAAAAATCCGAACTTCGGCGCGAACCCATCATCTTCGAAGGCAACGCACCGGCAAATGTGGCGGACAATCCGCTGCTCCGTGCGCTTCTCGAAGCCGATTCGCTTCAAGCCACGACCACGCCGCGCATCTGGCTCGGCGCACCGAATTCCATCAAAGGTCCGACCGAAGCGCTGTTCCGTCGCCAAAGCGGCAATCACTTGCTCATCGTCGGGCAACGCGAAGAAGCGGCGCTCAGCATGACGGGGTTGGCGTTAATTGCGCTGGCCGCACAATTGCCGAAAGCCGGCGCGCGATTTCTGGTTTTCGATTCCAGCGCCCCAGAATC
Organism: uncultured Verrucomicrobiota bacterium; assembly: GCA_937894935.1. GTDB lineage: Bacteria > Verrucomicrobiota > Verrucomicrobiia > Limisphaerales > JADLHS01 > JADLHS01. The sequence continues at coordinate 495 of CALAYC010000283.1, read as the reverse complement.
CGCCGAGGCGCGATTCATTGAGCAGGTCACCGCCATCATTCCGCATGAAATTAAAATCGTTCGCGCGGGTGAGGCCGATGAAGTGATGTCCGAACTCGCGAAAGAACAACAGGCGCGCATGGATTCCGGCGGAATCGGCGGTGCGGAAACGTTCCTGATCGTCAATGGTCTGCAACGGAACAAAAAACTCAAGTTCGATGAGGAAATGAGTTTCTCGCTGGATCCCGATGCAAGCGCAAACGCCGGCTTACAATTCAACAAATTGCTCACCGAAGGCGCGAGCCTCGGCTTTCACGTCATCGCCACGTGCGACAGTTACAACAATGTCATGCGTTATCTGAGTCGAAAGGCGCTGAGTGAATTTGAAATGCGCGTCGTGTTCCAGATGAGTGCGAATGATTCCGCAAGTTTGATTGAATCGCCACGCGCCAACGACCTTGGGCTGCATCGCGCGATTCTGTTCAACGGCCAGGAAGGCTGGACGGAAACGTTCCG
>CALAYC010000282.1 GCA_937894935.1 uncultured Verrucomicrobiota bacterium | reverse complement strand
CTCATCGGCCAATCCGCCGGTCGGAAATCATTGCCTGCGCTTTGCCTGGGAGGTGACCCGGCGCTCATATTCTATGGTCCAAATGCAGTAGGCGGCCCCACTAATGGCGAAGGAATTTTCGCAATTAAAGGCGGCGTTTATGTGGATAATGATCTTTGGCATTACGCCGGAGACATGCAGGCGTATAACATTGCGAAGAAAGTGGGTCGGGCGATGGAGAAGCCCGCGTCCCTTGAATTCTTCCCACTCAGTGGAGAACCGCTTCGAACCGAGTTCGGCTTGCGTCTTTCGGGAAGCGCATATTCGCGCGATCGCTTTCAATTAACCAATGCCATGAATGTCCCGTTCACGATTTCATTTCGGCAGAAGCCGTCATTTAATTTTTTCTTTCGCTCGGAATGGGGGGAGCGACCGATAGAATATCCGTTTTTTCCAGACGGCTCGGTGACACGCTTTGAGAGCATCCGCCTTCGTGCCGGAAAAAATGACATTCTCAATCCATTCCTTCGCGACGAATTGATCCGCCGCATTTATCGCGATACTGGCCAGAAAAGCAGTGTAGGAATTTTCAATACGCTATACATCAACGGCGTTTACAAAGGCTATTTCAATTTGTGCGAACGTCTGCGCGAAGGCTTCATGCAGGAACATCATCAAAGTACTGAAGCCTGGGATGTCCAACAGGTGAATGTGTTTTCTGATGGTGACCCGATCCATTGGAACAAAATGATTTCCTATATGCGCTCGGCCCAATTCACCAATCTGAACGAGTATCTGGGGATGCTTGAGTATCTGGATGTGGATAACTTCATTGATTACCTCGCCGTTAATGCTTACGTCGCGATGTGGGATTGGCCGAATAATAATTGGGTTGCAGCGCGTGAGCGCTCACCGCAAGGGCGATGGCGATTCTACATGTGGGACGCGGAAGGTGGGCTAGGATATAATGATTTGCCCATCACGCATGATACTTTTGTTAGCGAACTCATTATCGGAAACCCACGAACGACAACATCAAGTTACATTCCGGCACTCTATACGCTGCTACGAGAATCGCCGGAATTTCGCTTGCGATTCGCAGATCGCGTCCAGAAACACTGCTTCAACGGAGGCGCGCTGGTGAAATCCAACATGCAGGCGCATTTCCTCACCCTACGCGACACCCTTAATCCAATTATGCTGGACCACTTCGGCGGCACTGTCTCAGAAGGCTTCTATCAAACCTGGATTGTGAGTGATGTCCGGCGGACCAATTTCTTCAATCAACTCGTTGCTCAAGGCCTTTGGCCTGCGGTTGCAGCGCCGGAACTGAGTCATCCCGGCGGAATAGTCACCAACGGATTGCAACTCTCGCTCAGCAATCCAAACGCTTCCGGCACCATTTACTTCACTACCAACGGCACGGATCCTCGCTTGCCCGGTGGGGCGATTAACGGGTCGCTTTATTCAGTGCCGTTACTTCTAAATGACAGCACTGTCGTCAAAGCTCGGGTTTTGGATGAAGATGGAGTTTGGAGTCCGTTAATCGAAGGACACTTTGTCGTGCCGTCGCCGATCGCCGTTTTTTTGCCGACTGGAAATGCGGATTGGAACGTTTCGGCAAATTGGTCAACTTCGCCAAAGCCCCATCCTGACGGCGCCGGGCAGAGTGTGCTTATCCCACCTCCCACCGGGGCGGCTGACCGCAACGTCAATCTACGCTCTCCGGTAACTATCGGTGAAATACATTTTCCTCAAGGGAACTCAAGCGGTCGCAATCGCGTTCGGGATCAAAACACGGGAAACACATTGACCCTCGCTCATACCAACGGACCGGCTCGAATCGAAGTCGGCGGCACAGGGCCTGGCTATGTCGAATTCGAAGTAACGGCAGGTTCAATCGTGGTTTCGGATTTGCAACTGCATGTTACCAATATCATGGGACATCCCGATTATGGCGCGCTTCGACTCCGCGCGAATTGGTCGGGTCCTGGTGGCCTGATCAAGTCCGGTGTTGGCACTGTATCATTGACCGGCGACGCAAAAACTTACACCGGTCCCACCATCATTGAGGAAGGCGTGCTCCAGTTGACCGAGCCGGCGACGCCGACCGCTTCATCTCAGATTATTGTTCAACCCGGCGGACAACTTCGGCTTACTTCCGGCAGCGAACCCGGCGTTGTCCGCGTTTATAACTTTGGTGGTGACCTGACACTCAATGGTCATGGGCGCGGTGCGAGCATTCCCGATGATAGCGGCATGGGCAAACGGGGTGCGTTGCGTTACGCCCCGGGCAATGGCAGCAATCACGCGATGGTTCAGAACAACATCACGCTGAGCGGCGCGTCGGAAATTCATGTCAACGGTGCCGGAAGCACTCTTACGTTGACCGGCCCCCTTTCCGGTTCGCATTCATTGACCAAGTCGGGCGCCGGTGTTCTGCAACTGAACGGTGAGAATTCCAGTTTCTCCGGATTGATTCAGATCGACAACGGCACGCTTGCCATTTCCAATTCATGGAATTCGCCGATCAACATTTCCGCTGGCGGAACATTGACCGGAGCAGGGGAGGTTGGAGCGATTGGAGGCGCGGGATCAATACACCTGCAACAAATCCTTCATGCCGCAGCAATCAGCGGTCTGACACAGCATTTTACTTTTACGAAGAGCGGTTCGCCGGATTACACGCAACCGTTTCAGGCAGGAAATGGAACGCTGATTCTCCCCAGCGCTCCTGTTTCGCCTGCAGCGGTGAATATTTATCTGCCGACAGTACCAGCGCCGGACTCGCGATATCGCGGTGCGTATTTCGTTCCGTTTTCTGCCGACCTTACACCACTTCTCGCGAATGAAATCATTCACGTCTATGCACCCGATGCGGGTGGGACGCATTTGTTCAATAACCAACGTTGGTCGCCAGTGAATGCTCAGGTGACGACCGTTGCCGAACTCGCGGAATTGTCATCCGGCGCGATGCAAGGAAGAACGCTTGAAGTGCGGGGCGGTGGATTCCCAACCAGCTTCTCTGCGTGGCAATTTTGGGCATTTCCAGATTCTGCCGACCGCGCCAATCCGCTCATCGCTGGCCCGAGCGCCGATCCTTTGAACAGCGGAATGCCGAATCTGCTGCGCTATGCATTCGGGTTAACGCTGACCGACTCGTCCACTAATCAAACGCTTGAATTTGTCAGCACTGTCGAAACTCCGACGCTCCGATTTCCATTTGATTCCGGGCGTGCCGATATTGCGTGTCTTGTGGAAGCGACGAGCGATCTCTCCGATTGGTCTTCGGCCACGATTCTTTTCGATTCACGCACGGATTTTCCTCCGCCAGCTATTGATGGACGTATTGAGGTAACGGACCCTACACCTGCTACCACGCAACGATTTTACCGACTGCGCGTCGTTCAAATCAGCGACACGCCGAATCCGTGAATTGAACCTCCGCGCCGGACGGAGATTTCCACCAGGAATTTTCTCCCATGCCGCTTTAATGCGTCAGCAATGGCGCGTCGCTTTCTTCCACGTATTTCACTTCCGGAATGTAGCGCTTACCGAACCACAAAATCGCTCCAGCCAACCACGCTGTTCCCATAAACACCGCGGCCACCGGTAGCATCGTTTTGGAATCGAACACGCCGATGCTTGCCGCTGCCAACCCGGAAACGCCGATTTGCACAAAGCCCAGCATTGCCGACGCGCTACCGATGTTGCGACTGAACGGCACGAGCGCCAGCGCCGCCGCATTCGGATATGCCAGCCCGATACTCGTCAGTGCGATGAACAACAACACCAACGTCGCACTCAGACCAAACCAGCCCAATGTCGTTCCGATTAACAGCAGCAACGTCGTCAAACATTCGACCAGCAACGCACCGCGAAAAATCTTTTCGCTCGTGAACCGACGCAGCAACAACACGTTCACCTGATTCGCGCCGATGAACCCCACCGACAACCCCGCGAAGATTAGGCCGAACTGTTTTGTGCTCACCTGAAACACTTCGAGGAACACGATGGGCGAACTCGTCACATACACCAGCAATCCGGAGAACGCCAGCGCTCCGGCCACCGCATACGTCAGGAATTGCGGCTCGCGCAACACCGCCACGTAACTCTGTGCGATGGGACGCAGCCGCAGCGACACGCTCCGATCCGGCGAATGCCCATCCGGCAATACCCAGCGAGTCAACACCAGCATCAACAGCACAAACGCCGCGAGCACAATAAACACCCATTGCCAGCCGAGTCGCTCCGCCACAAACACGCCGACACTCGGCGCAAGCAGCGGCGATGCGCTGATGACCAGCACGAGCAATGAAATAATCTTGGCCGTTTCATGCGCCGGAAAGAAATCCCGCACCATCGCCATCGCCGCCACGCCCGCGGCGCACGCGCCCACCGCCTGCACGAATCGCAACACGATGAGCGATTCCACATTCTGCGCAAACAGACACAACACCGAAGCCACAATGAAAACTCCGAGTCCCGCATACAATGGCCGCTTACGCCCGAAGCGATCCAGCAAAGGCCCGTAAGCCAATTGTCCCGCTGCCAATCCGGCGAAATAACTTGGCAGTGACAACGACACGCGTGCCGTCGTCGTTTGCAGCGCCTTGGCGATTTCCGGAAACGCCGGCAGATACATATCAATGGCAAACGGGCTGATCGTGGCCAGCGCGCCCAGAATGATGATGATTAAAACTCGATTGTGCGTATGCGACATAGCAGGACTGTGCGTCAAAACGGCTGAAGTAAGGCAGGCAGTCTGTGCGTGCCCTTGGTGGGGCGAGCGTCCGCGAGGAGCGACGCGTAAGCTGTGTCATTCATCGGGCGGGGATTGTTGCCTCCATCAGCGCCGGAACAGAAATCATTTCGCCTGCATCCGGTCAAGTGAATTGAACCGCAGAGGCGCAGAGACGCTGAGTTTAATCCTCGGTAACATGGTGTTGTAATTTCTCGGAAGCGTAAGTGCCAATTTCTATAAATTGGAGTTGGATAGAAAGCAAAGCCTCACCAAATCTCGTCGATCTGGTGAGGCGTCTGTGACTGAATTTTGGCTTCTTTCCGAAGCGGGCAGGGGCGCGAAGATTACTTCTTCGCCAATGCCTCAGCGACGGCTTTTTCGAGAGCGTCGCCACGCAGGTCGGTGGCGATGATTTTGCCTTCGCGATCAATCAGGTAAGTCGCCGGAATGCTGTTGATGCCGTATTTCTGAGCGAGTTCGTTTTCCCAGCCTTTGCCGTCGAAGTATTGCGGCCAGGTCATCTTCTTATCCTTCACAAAGGTGTCGAGCTTGGTTTTGCTGCTGTCCAGGCTGATGCCGATGATTTCGAATCCGTTCTTGTGATGTTTCTCGTAGGCTTCGAGCACGTGAGGCAATTCTGCCACGCACGGTCCGCACCACGTTGCCCAGAAATCAATCAACACCACCTTGCCTTTGTATTTGGCGAGTGAGAGCGGATTGCCTTCGGTGTCTTTGACGTCGAAATCCGGAAACGCTGCGCCTTTCGCCAGACTTGCACGCAATTTTTCCGATTCCTCCTGCTTCTTCAACATCGCCACCTGTTTCGAGTTCGGGAAATCGCGCTTCAACTGCTCGAACAATTCCTTTCCTTTGGCTTCGTTTTCGAACACCTGCGAGTAAAGTGCCGCCTTCATCAGTAACACCTGGGCAACTTCATCGGTCTTCTCATTTTTATGGCGCGCAAGGATGTCGTCGAATTCCTTGAGTTCCGCGGTGAGTTTTTCTTCGGTATTATCGCCGGCTCGCAATTTGGTTTGGACTTTGGCGACCAGTTCGCGGAGTTCGGTTGTTACCGAGCTGGTTTCTTTAGTTTCCTGACTGAACGACGGTTGGGCTGAGAACGCCAGGAGCGCCGCGAGCAGAGAGGCGATGGTTTTCATTTTCATTGTGGTGACGTGTTGAATGTTAACCGGTGCGTTTCCAAGCAAGCATTCTTTTGGAATCCTCGCAAGGCAATTATTAATGACTGTTGGCGCTCTTCTCAATGAAGTGAAGAACAAGTTTACCGCGCAGGTCGTTAGCCCGGCGCGAAAGCAGAGCCAAGCGGCGAATTGGTCTGCGGTTGTGTTGATTGTTCGATTGAGTGATTCGTCGTTATTTCAACATGGAGGTAAAGCGATAGGAACCGGAGCCGATTTCGAGCTCCGCTTGCCCGGCGGAAAACCGGATGAGGCGAACGCCCGGGGCGCGTTCAATGGGCTGGTGGGATTCTTGAAGTTGCGCGGGATTACGGACGGGCAGAAACACGCGAGCGGTGCTGCCCACGGGAATCGTCACGTCGAGATCGAATTGCGTATCGCTTTTGCGCCAGGCGGTGGCGATGCGACCGCGCACGGAATCATAATGGGTATTGGCCCAGGTCAAGTCCCCCACGGGTTGCGGACGAATGAGGATCCGATTGAAGCCGACGGCGTCGGGGGCAGGCGCAATGCCACCGATGACTTTGTAAAACCATTCACTCACCGAACCGAACATCGGATGGTTGTGCGAGTAGGTATTGTCGCTAAACACCCAATGTTCCCATAGCGTCGTGGCGCCGCGTTCCAGCATGTAACCCCAGCCGGGAAAGGTGCGTTGATTGACCAGCGCGTAGGCGAGATCCGCGCGTCCATGTTCGGCGAGGGTGTGCAGGAGATATTTCGTGCCAAAAATCCCGGTGCTCAAATGCGTGTCGCGCGCCGCGATGTCATTGGTCAACACCGTTAACGCGCCGGCGACTTCTTCCGTCGGCACTAAACCGAAGAACAGGGCAAATGCCTGCGCGGCCTGCGTGCCGGAATCGAATCGCCCCGTGCCGGGGCGCAGAAATTTTTTGTTGAACGCCAGCCGCACGCGCGCCGCATCCTGTTCAGCAAGCTCGGCGTCGGCGGTGCGGCCCAAGGCCCGGGCGATCTGCGTGAACAATTGCAGGTTGTAATAATAAAAGGCTGTGCCCGTCAGGGCGCGCGGCTTGGGGACGAGACTTTCGTGATCGCCGATGCCGTTGTTGAGAATGCCGTCCTGTTCGCGCGTCCGCAGGAGGGCAATCCACTTTTGCGTCGCTTCGTAGTGTTCCGCCATGAGCTGACGATCGCCGTAGTATTGATACAGTTGCCAGAGCAACAATGGTTGCGCTGTGCCCCAGCCGATGGGTCCGGATTGGTCGCCCAAACTTTCGTCCGCAATGCCGACAAACGGCGCGGTTTCGGTAAAACCGCCATTAGCGCGAGCTGCGTCCCTAAGGTCTTCCACTGCTTTGGCGTAAAAGTTGGCCAGGTCGAAATTCAACATTCCCATTTCGCTCGCCGCCGCAATGTCGCCGCCATAACCAAACTTTTCGCGATGCGGACAATCGGATTGCACGCTGAAGAGATTGCTCAACTTGGTCCACAGCACCATGCGTTGGATGCGATTGAACAATTCATTGGAACATTCAAATGCTCCCGCCACCGGCACGGCGGAATTCAACCGCAATCCCTCCAGCGTCCGCTCATCTGGCCGGCCCGGAAACCCGGTAACTTCCACGTAACGAAACCCGTGAAACGTAAAGCGCGGCGTATAGGTTTCGAGGCCATCGCCTTTCAGAATGTATTCATCTTGCTGAAACGCGGTTTGCGGCTCGCCCTTGCCGTTGTAACGATAATCCTTGCCTCCGCGCTTGATTTGGCCGCACACGGCGGTCATGCCGTTGAGGGTGCCGTCCGGATAAAGCAGTTCGCCGAAACGCATGGTCACGCGCGTTCCGGCCGGACCTTGCACCCGCAGGCGCACCCAGCCCGCGAAGTTCTGACCGAAATCAAAAATGTAAACCCCGGGCCGGGGCTCGGTGAGCAAAATGGGCCGCAGGGTGTGCGTGATCCGAATGGGCGGCGCGCTTTGAACGCGCAGTGGGCCCAACCGGGGTTCGGTCGCGCGAACGGCGGTGGGCCAGCCGGCGTCATCGAAATCCGGGGTATCCCAACCGGCGATTTCGCGGCGGGCATCATAGACTTCGCCGAGGTAAACATTGTTTCGCAGCACCGGTCCGGCGCCCACCTTCCAGGTCTCGTCGGTGACGACTGTTTGCGTTGTGCCGTCGGTGTAGTCAATGCGCAGTTGCAGAATCGCGCGCGGCGCTCCAATGGTCAGATGTTCGCGCAAATTCAACCAGCCCCAGAGCCGGAGCGGCAGCGGATTAAACCAGCCGTTCCCCAGTTGCAACCCCAAGGCGTTGCGACCGGGCCGAAGTTGGGCCGTCACGTCATAAGTCGAATACAGCACGCGATGGGCATAGCTGGTCCAGCCCGGATCGAGCTGGTGATCGCCGACGCGTTCTCCGTTCAGCGATAATTCGTAATAACCCAGACCGCTGACGTGAACGCGGGCCCGCTGAATCTTTTTATTCGTCGGCACGGTGAACGTTTTTCGAAACAACGGCGACGGATCGTCCTGATAAAAATCGGTTTTCGGTTCCGGAGGGAGGGGGCGGGTGATCCACGTCGCCTGCCAGTTCGTTTGAGATAATAATGCGGTTTCAAACCATGCGGGCGCGGAGTCGCGGAACTTCTGTCCCGTTCGATCCCACACCCGCACCTTCCAAAAGACACGTTGTTCGGACGCGAGCGGTCGGCCCGCGTAGGGAATCTGGATGCTTTCAGCCGAGGTGATTTTGCCGGAGTTCCACAAGTCCGCATCGGTTTCTGTCAATCGTTCCGGGGCCGTGGCAGCGAAGATTTGATAGGCACTCTGGGCGTCATCGCGTTTGGTGGATTCGAGTCGCCAGCTCAGGCGTGGGGGAACTTTATCCACGCCCAGCGGGTTCTCGCGATTCTCGGTGCGCAATCCAACCGGTCGCAATTCCATCGCCGCGCCAACGGTGAGCAACATGCCCCAAACCAGGCCAGTGCCGATGCTGCGAATTATGATCTTGCTGATGGTGTTCATTTCAACCTGAAGTGACGCCGCAATGCGCGGCATCGGTTGATCGTGGCTTGTTTTCCAATTTCGATCTTTCTCCGCCCGGGCAGGGAGCGGGAGTCAGCCCGCCCGAAATTTGGATGCTCAGCCTCTTATTCTTTCACCGTCTTTAATTCAAACTTGGGATTCAACTCCAGCTCAAAATCCTTGAATCGCACTTCCATCGGTCCGCCGGAATGAACCTGTAATCCGACTACGCCGCGTCGTGAAACTTTTGGATCATCAAGATCGACGCAGAGTTGACCGTTGATTGCGGTGCGAATTTTTCCACCGACGGCGAGGATTTCGTACGTATTCCAATCATTGACTTTGACGTGCGCATCACCGGGTTTGTCCCAAAGCAGGCTGCGACCGTTTTCTTCGTACAGTTTGCCCCACCAGCCCGCGCCGATGTCTGCCTGCGGTCCGCGCATTTCATGCCCCTCGAACGGTTCACTGCGGAATTGCACGCCGCTGTTTTCATTGTTCGGCGTGAGCTTCACTTTGAACACGAGGCGGAAGTCGTCCAACACGAAGTCGCTCTTGAGAAAATCGTTTTGTTTCAGACCGGTTTTCGTACTGCCGACAATCTCACCGTTTTCCACACGCCAGACGGCCGGGTTGCCGTTCCAGTTCGACAGATCTTTGCCGTTGAAAAACAGGCCGGTGGTATCGGGTGTGGCCACCATCGGCACTTGCACCGGTTGACGCAGATAAATAATCAGGTCGCGGATTTCCTGATCGGTCAGCGGCTTCAGCAAATCTTCCGGCATCATGGAAAGGTTGCCTTGCTGCATAAACGCAATTTCATTGCGCGGAATAACGATCGTTTCATTGGCAGTAATCACGGTGACAGCGTGCTCCGTCTGTTCCTTCACGATACCGGTGATGGAGCGTTCATCTTTCGTTTCGATGTTCCAACTGAGATAATCATTCGGGATGACGGCATTCGGGTCCACCATGTTTTCGAGAATGTATTCGAGGTCGCCGCGATTCGAACCGGTCAGGTCCGGGCCAACCTGACCACCGCTGCCAAAAAGCGTGTGGCACGGCAGACAAACTTTGGTGAACACCGTGCGACCGCGTTGAGCGTCGCCAGGTTGTGAACCGCCCGCGAAAAAGATGTTTCGCACGCGCGCAATCTCGGCCTTTTTATCCGCAGAACTTTCACGCGTCGCGCCCCAGACTTTTGCGAGCAACGCATCCACTTCGGGATTCTTGAGATTGCGAAGTTGCTGGATGAGGTCGGCAGTTAAATCGAACTTCGGAATCTGATTCGCTTCGACCGCGGCGAGCAAACGGCGCGCGTAAGTCGGACGACTGGCGAGTGTGTTGCGAGCATCGCGCTTGTGGACTGCGGAAAACGAACTGTAAAGCGGCAGAATGGCATCAGGCGTTTGCGGATCGTCGTAAGCACCGAGTCCGCGCAAGGCCGAGCCGCGTAGGTCGGCGTCATTCAACAACTGACGGAGCAGGGGAGGCAACTCGGCGTCTTTGATGGAGAGCAGCGAGTCGAATGCGAGTTTACGCGCCGCAACATCGGTGGCTTTATCTATGAGCGTTTTGCGTAACGATTCAAGTGCGGTGGCGCTACCGAACGTGAGCGAGAGCGACTGCATCTGTGCGCGAATTTCCGGATTCGCACTGGAAGCGAGAGCAGTTTCCACCGCAGGCCAATCGGCGGGCATGGCAACGCGACGCTGTCCTTTCAACGCCGCACTCAAGCCGTTTAAAGCGTCGAGGCGTTGCTGATCGTTGCTCAAGCGAAGTAACGATTTCGTGATGGCGGCAAAAGCTTCGGGTGTGTTCAACGCTGCGGTGCGCCGCGTCATGAAATTCAGCAAACGCGGAAGCTTGGCGTTCTCGGCAAGTTTCAATGCACGCTCCATGTCCACTGTTGGCAGCGGCTCGGCAGCATACCAAACCATGAGCGGGATGTTGTGGTCGTTGGCGTCTTCAGCGCGTTGCGAGAGAGCTTCGAGAACTTCCCAGCGGTTTTCCACCGACAAACGTTGCATCGCAGAAGCGAGATAAAGTCGGACGACGGGCGATTTGTCTTCACGGGCGAGACGGGCAAGCTCTTTAAGGGCATCTTGGGAAACTTCCTTGTCTTCACAAAGAAGCTGAATTGCCCAAGCACGAACAAACTCGTTTTGGCGCGTCAAAGCGTAGGTAGAAGGACCTGGATTGCCAATGGCATGAGCAGTCCAAAGCCACCGCAGTTTTTTGTCAGGATCATAGCCAGATGGTTCAGCGGGTGGAGTGTTCAGAAGTTTGCCGATGGAGACATCTGTGGCGCTCCGTTCTTGTATAAGCCGCCGCGCATGCCGACCGAACCAATCGTTCTTTGCGAGCGCCAGTTCCACCAATTCCTCGTTTGATTTAGCGGTCAGATTTGCCTGAATTTTTTTTGGCTGGCCGTAGCTGATCTTGAAAATTCGTCCATTACTGCGGTCGTGCTGATTGGCATCATTCGAGTGGCACTGGTTCTTGTCATACCAATCAATGAAATACACCGCGCCGTCCGGGCCTTCCTGAAAGTTCACAATCTGCGACCAGACATCATTGAACAGAATTGGACTCGGCGCGTGGTGACCGACGAAACCCGAGCCTTTGCGCTCCAGCACGTCCATGTTGATGCATGCGCCGTGGATGTTGTTCATGAAAACTTTGCCGCGATATTCGGCGGGCCAGTTGTCGCCTTGATAAATCATCAAACCCACATGCGCATGACCACCACCGAGTTCCGCGCTGCGCGAGATGTCGGATTGATTCCATTGATTGCCGGCCCAGTGGAGATGATCGGCAATGGTTTTGATGTCGTCGTAAATATGCGGATTGAAATGTTGTCCGGCCTGCCGATGATACCGCGCGCCTTGAATGATGTGGAAGAGGTGCGGAATCACGCACGCTTCGGCAATGAGTTGACCGTGTTCATCAAAATCAATGCCCCACGGATTGCTCGTGCCTTCGGCGAATACTTCGAACACGTGCCGCGTGGGATGATAACGCCAGATGCCGGCGTTGATGCGCGTGCGTTCGTTGTCCTTTGCGCCGGGTTTGCCAACGTTGGAATGGGTGAACACGCCGTGACAGCCATAAAGCCAGCCGTCCGGTCCCCACTTGAAGGTGTTCAAGGTTTCGTGCGTGTCTTGCCAGCCCCAACCATCGAGAAGAATCTTTGGTTCGCCAGCGGGTTTGGGTTCATCGCCATCCGCGATGGGAATGAACATGAGATACGGCGCCGCCCCAATCCACACGCCACCAAAGCCGACTTCAATGCCGCTGACGAGATTTAATCCTTCTTTGAAAACAGTGCGTTTGTTGAACTTGCCGTCGCCGTCGGTGTCTTCGAACACCAGAATGCGATCGCGTCCTTCGCCTTCTTTCGCGCGATTCGGATACGTGTAAGCTTCCGCGACCCAAAGCCGTCCGCGATCATCAATAGCGAAGGCGATGGGCTGTTTCACGTCGGGTTCGCCCGCGAACAACGTGGCTTTGAAGCCGGGCGGCAGAACGATGGCATTAGCGGCTTCTTCAGGTAAAAGCCCCGAGAATTTGGGTTGCTGTGCCGACACGGTCAGAGAAAACAAAAGGCAACTGGTCAGTAACGCGAAGGCGGAGCGGGGAAAATGGTTGTTCACAGGATTGGATGACTGGTTTCAACGAAAGCTATTCAAGATGGGTGATTCTTGCACGTAGAAATCCCGCTTCGTGATGGGAAGAAATTTCACATGTTCAT
>CALAYC010000281.1 GCA_937894935.1 uncultured Verrucomicrobiota bacterium | reverse complement strand
TCGTTCTCACCCCGTTAAATCATGCGATTTTCCGTGCAGTTTCGGACACCAATCGGTGGTATGCGTCCTTCTGACTTGCGAAATGTTTATTCAACCGCTCAGCGGCAATTTGGCACGGACAATCGCGATTTCGGACAGTTTTCAGAGTCAGCCAGAAATGCGCGGGTTTTCAGTATCGCAGTCATAGATTCCGAAATGATCGGAAAAGCAAAAAGTATTTCTGACCTGATCAAAGGAATTTCGGGCGCTGGTGATTCACATCAACGAATTCGGCGAGGTAATGCCATTTTCGGAACTGGTTCTGCTGGCGTCGGTGCAGCACCACCCATCATCGGAATTGAGTGGGGTAGTTGGGAGGTTCAAGACCCGCGCACCGCCACCGTAGCGGATGGGGCACCAAAAGTTGTAAGCCCTGATCCATGCACAACTAAGATTACGTTTACCCCAAGCGCCAAGTATCCGTTTGTTGATGTGTTCGGCATAAATCCAAGTCCGAATATCAACTACGAGGTTACCTTCACGCTAAAAAAGCGAACGGATGTTTCCGGCGCAAATCCGCCAATCACTGTTCTTTTGAGCGGAAAACATGACAATTTTCCAGATTACGAGGGGTATGTTCAAACGCATCTAATTTATAAACGATTTTCTCCAGCTTCCGGCCCAGGCTTGTGGAGTTTAGGGCCAGCAACGCGAGTTACAATTCCTGACGGAACAGGATTAAGCCTTTTAGGGCGTTAGATCGGGAGGCGAAATGAGAATCTTCGGGTTGGCATTAATAGCAACTCTTTTGTTCATGTGCGGCTGTTCAAAGGAAGAACGTGATTATTCGGTTCAGATTGTGCTCCCGCCAAGCTATCAAGGATTATTTAGAATTCAGTTTAGCAAAGATGGAGAGAAGCAGGTTTGGAGTAACAAAACGCTTGTCTATACAATTCCGAAATCAGGCGTCCTCGTCACGCGAGGAGAAAACCCATTTTTGAAGTGGGGGGCAGGATTGACTGTCGTTTATGACAATGGAGATGAAATACCCGCAGCATTTCGCCAAGAAAATCCCCCAAAGGATGCCGTTCTATTCAGAACGGTTGGTGGCACGAACGATGGTAAGGAATGGTGGGCGGTGATTGGAACGCAAGAGGAAAAAGAGAAAGCTACTTTGAAACTGAACGATTACCAAAACGAGTTATATCGTTCAGGGAAAAATTAGACTCGTTCTGTGAGTTCCCGCATTTCATCTTCCACTTTGGACAATCGTTCTTCGTAATCGCGGCGAATGGTGTTGAGGAAAAGATTCAACTGACCGGAAACATCCTTTTGCAGGTTCCCAAAATTTTCGAGGATTTCGACTTTCATTTCCACCAACTCGTCCTTCGTGGCGAGTGTTTTCATGCGCTCGTCAACGTGCGCGAAACCTTTCGCGGTCATTTCTGCCAAATCTTCAATTGTGACATCGTTATTTTTGTCCATGTGTTTGCGTTAAGACTGATGCTTCCATTTTACCATGAGTGATGGCCGGAAGGGAAATAGGCAACAATGACACGGATTGGCCGTGTCCAGTTTGCAGCGCTTCATGCAGCGGATTTTTCAGCTTAAAAAGGAGTTTATCCGCAAAA
>CALAYC010000280.1 GCA_937894935.1 uncultured Verrucomicrobiota bacterium | reverse complement strand
ATTCGCGGCAATTCCGTTGAGATCATTTTGCCGAAGTACGATTGTCTGCGTTACGACCAGATCTACGGGTTGCAACCGGTTTATCGCGACCTGTGGGTGCCGTGGTATAACGGCGCGATTCGCTGCACGGTTTTCTTCGGTTTTGTGCACGGGCGCAAATGCTTCTTCATTGATGCGCATGGCGATCACAATTTTTTCAATCGCCGTTCTTTTTACGGTCAGGCGGATGACGATCAACGCTTCGCTTTTTTCTGTCGCGCGGCGTTGGAGTTCATGCTCAAGAGTGGCAAGCATCCGGATGTGATTCACTGTCACGATTGGCAGACGGGGCTCGTGCCGGTGTTGCTCTATGAGATGTATCAACATCTCGGCATGCGGCATCCGCGCGTGTGTTACACGTTGCACAACGTGCAACATCAGGGCATCACGCGGGAACATATCCTGCGCGCAACGGGATTGAATCGACCGGAGTATTTTTTCAATCAGGACCGGTTACAGGACAATTTCAATCACGGTGCGCTCAACCTGATGAAGGGTGGGATTGTTTATTCTAATTTCGTCACCACGGTTTCACCGCGTTATCTTGATGAGATTCTGTACACATCGCAAAACTACGGTCTGGGGCACACGTTGCATGTGCATCGCGGTAAGCTTGGCGGGATTCTTAATGGGCTCGATTACGATGTGTGGAATCCGGAGATCGATTCACATATTCCACAAAAGTACAGCCTGAATCGGCTGGACGATAAATATGCAAATAAGGCCGCGCTGCGAAATCGGTTCTGGTTACGCGATGTGTTGCGACCGATTGTCTGTTATATCGGGCGGCTGGATCATCAGAAGGGGTTACCGCTGGTAACGCATGCGATTCACTATTGTCTGAGTCACGGCTGTCAGTTTGTGTTGCTGGGGACAGCGGCCGATCCGCGAATTACGCATCAATTCTATGAACTCAAACGGCACTACAACGATAATCCGGATTGTCACATTGAGATCGGATTCAACGAAGAATTGTCACGTTTGATTTACGCGGGTTCGGAAATGATTATCGTGCCGAGTTTGTTTGAGCCCTGCGGCCTGACGCAGATGATCGGTTTGAAATACGGGACGGTGCCGATTGTGCGGGCAACGGGTGGTTTAGCGGATACCGTGTTTGATGCGGATTACGCGCCGAAGCCGTACGAAGAGCGCAATGGTTATACGTTCAACGATTTCAATAACGCGGGAATCGAGTCAGCGCTGCATCGCGCCATCGGGCTGTGGTATTCGTATCCAAAATATTTCCGGGAACTGGTCGAGAACGGCATGCGATGCGATTACTCGTGGAATCATCCCGGCCAGCATTACTTGAATGTCTATGAGCACATCCGCAATAAGTAGGATGGAATGCTCGGATGTGCAGGCATGAATCTCTCAAAAATTTTTCGCCTGATTCTGCTCGGGCAAATATTTCTTCTCGCAATTCTCGGATGGTATTTTCGAGACGCATTAAATCCGGATGCGGTGGCGTATCTGCGTATCGGTTCGTATTACGCTGAAGGGAATTTCAATCTCGCGATATCGGGTTACTGGGGACCGCTGCTGAGTTGGCTGTTGGCGATTGGTTACAAGTGCGGTTTGCCGCCACTTATGTCGGCGCGAATGGCAATGGCCTTGTCAGCAATCGTTTTTTTATGGGGATCGAAACAGCTTTATGAAGTGTTGCGTTTGTCGGAGCGATGGAGGCTGGGCGGTTTGTTGCTCGCGGCGGCGGCCAGCGCTTGGTGGTCGGTGCAATTTATCACGCCGGATTTGCTGCTCTCGGGAGTCCTGTTGGTGGCGGTGGCCCGAATGATTTCAGGTGCGTGGTTAGAAGCCCCATCGCACACAGCAATCACGGGCGTATGGTGGGGTGTCGCGTATTTGATTAAAGCGATAGCACTGCCGTTGGGTGTGCTGGTGATATTGGTTTTTGGTTGGCGTGCCGTACGGAAAGGCGAGGTGTTGTTCCCGCGTATCGTTCGCTCGATAGTTTTGGTTTTTGCTGTGTTCGGTGTATTGGCTGCGCCGTGGATAACGGTTCTCACCGTGAAATATGAACGTCTGACGTTTTCTACCACGCCGCCGATCACTCATACGCTGACCGGACCGCCTGATGCGGAGCGTTATCATCCGTTCGCGCGACATTTTCACACCCCGGCGGCAGGGCGAATTACGAGTTGGGAAGAACCGTCACGAATGGCGTATCAAACCTGGTCGCCGTGGGAAAATCGGGATTACGCGCGGCATCAAATTGCGGTGCTTGCGCGAAACAGTGTCACAGTTCTCTTTCTGTGGACGAGCATCCATCTTGCGGCGGTTGGGTTGTTGGTGCGTTGGTTGATTGTATGGCGGAATTGTCGCGCGCGGATGGCGATGAGCGATTTACTGGTATTGCCGCTGTGTCTGGCTGCGATCTATCTGCCGTGTTATTTCACCTTTGCAGAACAACGATTTTTTTACGTCACACTGCCTTTCTTTTTTGCCGGGACCGTTCGGTGGCTGGATGATGAAACAATCACTCCAACGACACGGCGTTTGATATCGTTAGCAATTTGCCTGGCGGCAGTATTTCCGTTGTTTGCGCAGGTCGTGTTCTTGCAGGATCGAACAGCAATCGCAGGTAATTATGCGGCACAATTGGCGATCAGAATGCGTGAAGCGGAAGTGCTTGGTCCGATTGCCGGTAGCGCTAATTTACCCGGCGGACGTACTGGGCTTTATGTGGCGTTCCATTTGAATCAGCCGTGGCATGGAGATGAACTGTCGCCTACGCCTGAATCAATTCTCGCGTCCGGAGCAAAATTCTTTCTCGTTCGCCGTGCCTCTCCGCTGGCCGAGACTTTGTTGGTGCGATCGGAATTTGAGAATCTCGACGAGCGCTTGTTCCGACGTTCCGAAATGGCGTTTCCTGTGCAGGTGTTTGCAATTAAACCTGTGGAAAATTAAAGCAGTTCGACTTGTTGCGGTCGCAACGGTGCAAAGCTGCGACGATGAATCGGACACGGCCCCAGCGCTTTCAAGGCGGCGTAATGTTGCGGCGTGGCGTAGCCTT
>CALAYC010000279.1 GCA_937894935.1 uncultured Verrucomicrobiota bacterium | reverse complement strand
AGCCGGAGGAAGAATTCGGCGCAGTGGAAAGCGCGGAGCATTTTCGGGCGAACAAGGAAAACGTGATTTATTTTTTGTTGTCCTCAAAGCTTCGGCTCGTTCGTCGTGGTATTGTAAGGCCGAAAACAATTACGCATATGACCACAGACAAAACCAACACTGTTCGACTGCATCGCGTCCTCCGCGCCAAACCCGACCGCGTTTATCGCGCGTTTCTCGATCCTGACGCGATGGTGAAATGGCTGCCGCCGCACGGTTTCACCGCCAAAATTCATCACCTGGACGCTAAAGTCGGCGGCACGTACAAGATGTCGTTCACGAATTTCAGCACCGGCAAGAGCCATTCCTTCGGCGGAAAATATCTCGAACTGAAACCGAATGAATTACTGCGCTACACGGACAGGTTCGACGACACGAATCTTCCCGGCGAAATGATTACGACGGTTCAGTTGAAAGAAGTGTTCTGCGGCACGGAAGTGAACATCACGCAGGAAGGCATTCCGGCCATGATTCCCGCCGAAGCGTGCTATCTCGGCTGGCAGGAATCGCTGACGTTACTCACCCAACTGGTCGAACCTGAAATTCCGGATCACGGCTGACGCTCGCACCTTGCAGTGGAAGGTTCGGCATAGTAGTGAGCCAACACCCGACAGACCTTTCCCTGCGCATCGAATTCCATCATCTCGGCGGCGCGCAGTTGGTTGACGCTTTGGTATTCCAGAACATAACTGCGCACGCCGGGATAAAGCCGGATGAATTCGAACCGCAACTGCGGATAAGCGACCAGTCCGCGACCGAAGTATTCGCGCAGGGCAGACTTGCCGCGAAGCGTACCGTCCGGTTTACCAAGGAGCTTTGTCACAAAGGGCGACGTGAATTCGACGTCCTCGGCGTAATGCTCAATAATTCTTTCCAGATCGTGCGCGTTCCAGGATGCGATCCAGTCGTTCGCCACCTGGTTGAAATTGATTGTGCTCACAAAACTCTTTTCCGAGATCATGCTTCGGCGGCCGCACCGAGTTCCGCCAGCTTCACCACCGTATTCCAATTGCGGGCGGTGTTAATCACGCCGATTTCCCTGTCAAAGACGGCGGCCATTTTGCTTCGGCCAAAGCCGTTTGGCGTGTGCAGATAAGCGAGGCGCTTTTTCACTTCGATTGCCTCGCCATTGATCGCGTAACTCCGAATCCTTGCAACCGCTTCGCGAGCCGGACGGTCTTGAAGCAGGGCTGCATGAACGGTCGTGGGTGATTGGCTGGCTGCTTTGGAAAATGGATTGCCGGCAATCAGCTCGCGCCATTCGTCCAACGTCGGCGCAAAAATCGCCTTGTTGAAATCGAAATGTTTTCGGCAGAGCGCCGCGATCGTCGTAATCACCTGTTCACGTTTCAGTCGGCTGCGAACGATGGCATTCCCGCTGTTGATATAAGTGGCCACATTCTCGAAGCCGGCTGCGACAAGTTTCTCGCGCAGCGACTTTACGGGCAGTTGCGTTTTGCCGCCGACGCCGCGGAACAGGATAAGATAGACGGTTGCTTTACTCATGGAATTGCGACTCGCCTGATTGCGCCCTTCAGTCGTTCAATTCTTCGGCGGCCACTCAACCCCGCCGAGTTCTTTGGGCAATTGCTTCGGATCCGTCGGATAAAAGAGTTTCAAATCCGTAGCCGTAGATTTTGAGCCTTGCAGAAACTCCAATTCCTCCGGCGCACCGACGATGAGCCAAAGCACTTCCGCGTCGGTGTCGTTGAACACCTGACGTAATTGCTCCGGGCCGACCAATACCCCGCCGTATTTCGGAACAGTCAAAGTTTCATCGCCCACGCGCATCCGCCCCGTGCCTTCGAGCACGAAATAAAATTCCTCCTGTCGAACGTGTTTGTGCAAGGTGTTCGCACTCTTCGGCGGCAAACGCCAGAGCCGCGCGCCGAGATTTTCGCTGCCGGTGCGCTCCAGCAAATCCGCGTTCGGAATTTTCATCAGATTGGACGGACGCCAATGCAGGTCTTCAGGTCGAATCAGAAAATAACCTTGAATCGGTTTCATACTTACGAATGAAGCGATACCAAAATTGAGAACCTACTTCACTTCTTTCAATTCCTGCCAACGCTGCTTGTTCAGCGCTTCGTCGCGATTCGGATCGTAATCCTGCCGATCGGAACTGATGTAACGGCCTTCGGAGTTCATCCAATAATGATTGTAACCGCTGGCGACCTTGTATTGCTGGCCGGACGTGGGATCAACCACTTTGGTGCGTTCCGTGATGGTGTCCACGAATTGTTCGTGCGCCCGATCACTCGCGGCATTATGCGCGCGCCAATTACTCATCAACGCATCGTGTGCTGCGGTGCTGCGATTGACAAACTCCCGCTGGCTCGCTTCAAACGCCGCCTGGTTTTGCGCCATCCGCGCGTTATGCGCTTCCCAGCTTTGATTGGCCTTCTGCGCTTCCATCTGATTGTACGCCATAATCGGCGCCATGTTGTAACGGGCATTGGCCAGACCGAAAATCAGTTGTTTGCGCGCCGATTCGAAGTGCGCCGGTTCCGCTTCCAATCCCGAACAGAAATACGACCACGTCTGCGTAAGCGCGCTGTTCACGACCGACAGATGCATCAGCAGAAAATACGGTCTGCCCTCTGTCGATTCCCACTCCGTTCCGATTGCCACCATCTGCGATTGCATGGGCACTGCTTTGTACAACTGATCGTTGTACCACTGATCCACGCGCGTCACTTCGGGAATCTCATAGTGCCGCACATAACGCAGTCCGCGTTGGGCCGCCCACGGAACAAGATCCTGTTCAACCACTCGATCTACTCCCGGCATCGGCCGCAACGGCTGTCCCGCCTGCCGATAGGTTTGTTGCAACCGCGAATCACTCGTGAACAGAAAAGTCTGCAGCGGAAAATCCACGACCTTGATTCCATTCGGGCCGACGATGGTGGGATCATTTGGCGCGCGACGCGTCAACACTTTCCAGGTCGAAGGAAACGGCATCTCCACCAGCACCGTTCCCTGCGCATCACGAAATGGATGCATCACCAGTTTTTCCCATGTTCCACCACCGCCACTACCAGCAGATTCGTCCCGCGCGCCGTCTTTGCCACAGCCAGCAATGAATCCGGTCAATACCGATACGAGAAGAATCGCGGCGAGAGATTTGATGTGCATAAGGAGTGCAGGTTTAACTGGCATGACATGGAGCGAGGCGACGACTCTGCCCGAATGTTTAAAGGAATCCCGCCTCACGCCAAGCCTTAACTCGCGAAAGCTCCGGAGCGATTTCAAAATTCCGCCCCCCAAAAATCCCCTCTCCGCCATTCAGAAATGGAGCAGAGGGTCGGGGTGAGGAGGCGCTTAGCGAACTTCTAAAATGCGACTATTTCGATTCACCGGACGATGTTGTCGCGGCGTCAGGCACAGTCACTTCGGGCCAACCAGCTTTCCAGTTCAGCGGCAGGAGGGCTAACGTCGCTTTGCCATCCATGAGGATGTTGCCTTCGAAACACAACGTGAACCACGTCTTGCCGTCGGCCTGCAATGCTCCTGCGTGCCCCGGCCCGATTAACGGTCCGTTGACGTTCGGCAGAAAAACGCTGCCGCCTTTCTTCATCATATCCACGCCCACCTTGTCCACGTACGGGCCGGTGATGCTTTTGCTTCGACCCACGCGAATGTGATAGGTGCTGTTCGTACCGCGACAACACGAACCCCAGTTCACGAACAGATAGTAGTAGTCCTCGTGCCGAGTGATGTGCGCCGCTTCAATCGATTCATTGTAAGCAAGCGAATACATCGGCGAATCCGGCGCAATGCGTTTGCCGGTTTTCGGATCGAGTTGAATCAATTTGATGCCGGTCCAATACGAACCAAACGTCATCCACAGACTCCCATCGCGATCCTGAAACAACGACGGATCAATAGCGTTGTAAGCGTCGCCCTTCTGTCCTTCCTGCGTTCGTACCACGTATCCCAGATCCGTCCAGCGATAATTCGGATCGTTCGGATCAAGCGTCGGATTCGTCGCCAGTCCGATGGCCGAAGTCATCTTCCCCATCGTCGAAACGGAATAATAAAGCAGATATCGGTCATCTACTTTAATGATGTCCGGCGCCCAATAAACCATGTTGCGATTTTCCGGAACGACATCCGCAATCCATTCCGGAGCGGATTGAAACACCGCCGGACCATGCTCCCATTTCACCAGATCTTTCGACCGAAACGTGGGCACGCCGCGTCCCGTGTAAAACACCCAGTATTCATCGTTGCACTTCACGATGCTGGAGGGATCACGCGTCACTACGCCGCGACTCGCTGATTGTTCAATCGGCAACGCGGGATAAATCGTGTTTCGATTTGCGCGCGGCGATTCGGTTTGCGCCGAAGCAACAATCGAATTGCTTAGCACGGCAAGCAACATCGCTCCCAGTAACGCAGGCCGACTAACGGAGAAATGATTTCCAGACTTCATCGTAGCTGAGTGTCAGGCGAATTCACATGAGTTTCAAGGCAGCAACCATGAGAGACCGCGATCAGAAGCGCCGTTTAAATCAAAAAGTCTTCACTCTTGTCCTCACGTTGACTCCGGAAGAAGCAGCGTTGATAACGCGGATAATAAATAAGATGAAGTCTCTACCGCGTTTGCTCACACTTTTGCTCGCGTTTAACGGACATCCAGCTGCTTCGACTCTTGTTTGCGCCCGCCCTTTCCTGTTAACGTTTGCCTTTATGAGTAAACCGGCCCATTGCCCGATGTGCGAGATGAACGAGATTTTGGAACACACCGACCGCTACGAATGCGTCACCTGCGGTCACGAATGGCCGCGCGAAGCCGAAGCTGAATCGGCGGACGCGCCTCGCGTGGTTAAAGACGCTCACGGCAATGTGCTCGCGGACGGCGATTGCGTGGTGCTCATCAAAGACCTCAAGCTCGGCGGTTCTTCCGTGCTCAAAGGCGGTTCTAAGTCCAAACCCATCCGGCTCGTGGATGGCGATCACGAGATTGATTGCAAAGTGGACGGCATCGGCGTCCGCTTGAAAGCCTGCTTCGTCAAGAAAGCCTGAGTCGCATAAAGCCTCAGCCCGGAAGAGAATCACACACGCAACACGCCGCGAAATCCGCGCACGGCATAATAAGATTGCGCGCCGTTGTGCCCGATGAAGACGCGACCGTAACGCGCTTCGCCATACAACGCGCCACCGCGTTCGCGAATGTCTTTCGGCGTTGCAATCCAACTCGACGTCTTGGTGTCGAACTCGCCCAACTTTTGTAGCGCGAAGTATTCTTCTTCCGTCAAAAGTTCGACGCCCATTTCTGCCGCCATGTCCATGGCCGTGGTTTTAGGTCGATGCTCTTTCCGCGACTCCCATCCCTCACGATCGTAACAAACACTGACACGTTCTTTGGGAGTCTGCGTGGAACAATCCATGAAGATGAACTCGCCGGTCTTTTTATCGTAGCCCACGACATCCGGTTCGCCGCCGGTGCGTTCCATCTCTGTGAGCGACCACAACTTTTCCGGCTTCGCTTCCAACCGCACTTGCACCTTCGCCCAATCCAGATCCTGATGTCGGCCTTTGTGCTTTTCAAACCGCGCCTGCAACGTCGTCAACAACTCGTCGCGCTGTTTGGAGGACAATTCTTTTTTTGAAGATTTCGGTTTGCTCATAGCTGGAATGGCTGCCGCCAAGTAAATCAGTTCACCTTCTCCGCCACAAGCCGGGCAGTTTCGTAACAACTCACTCGCACCGGAGCGCAGTGCTGGATCGTTCCACCTTCCAAGCGGCGATCTTCAGTTTGGTCGTTTGGGAAAGCTCCGACGCAAAATCGCTTCAAGCTCTACATGCCCGGCGTATGCGCAATATCCCCAATGTTCACCGTCTGCCACGATGATCGCAGCAGAAGGCGAAACCGCCGCTGCTCCGCGGCGAATGCATTTGCCGCGATGATGACCGAGAACCCAGTGCCGAGAAATCGTCGCCGAGTGACGTGCATGGTTTACAAAGAATGCGCCGCTGCATGTCGCAGAACAATCCGCAATTGCCAACGCGAGCACAGATCACAGAAACTTATCCCGAAGGGATAAAATCATTCAGCCCAGGGTTGTGAGTTCGACGAGCTACCCTGGGAACGAATCATCAGATATTTGTTCAACCCTGAAAGGGTTGAATCAATCCCACACATACCGTTCATCG
>CALAYC010000278.1 GCA_937894935.1 uncultured Verrucomicrobiota bacterium | reverse complement strand
CTGTATCAGTTGTGATTAGCTCGTCAATGCTCGATTTACGCAATCTTTCGACGCCCGTCGGGCCTAAAATGGCGTGCGAAACGCAGGCAATAATACTCTTGGCGCCTTTCTTTTTAAGCAGTTCCGCGCCTTTGGTCAGCGTGCCGGCGGTTTCGGTCAAGTCATCCACCAGCAGCACATTTTTTCCTTTAACTTCGCCGATGACGGCGACGGATTCGACTTCCGTGGCACTTTTACGGCGTTTAGCGATGATGGCCAATTCGGATTCCAGATGTTGCGAATAGGCGTAGGCCATCTTCAAACCACCCACGTCAGGGCTCACGACCACAAGGTCTTTAAGTTTCTTTTTGCGCAGATAATCGTAAATCACCGGCGCCGCGTAGAGATGATCGACCGGAATGTCGAAGAACCCCTGTATCTGTTGCGCATGCAGATCCATGGTCAGGACGCGATTTGCTCCGGCGGCGACGAGCAAGTTGGCGACGAGTTTAGCGGTAATGGGAACGCGCGGTTGATCTTTGCGATCCTGCCGGGCGTAACCGTAAAACGGTAGCACCGCCGTAATGCGCGCCGCGCTGGAACGGCGCAACGCATCCATCATGATGAACAACTCCATCAGATGGTGATTCGTGGGTGGTGAGGTCGGTTGCACGACGAAAACGTCCTCTCCGCGGACATTTTCTTCGATTTTTACAAACGTCTCACCATCCGGGAAGGGTTTGACGCTGCATTTGCCAAGTTTGATGCCGATGTAATCGCAGATGGCGTGCGCGAGGCGTTCGTTGGCGGTTCCGCTGAAGACTTTCACAGGTTCGATGTCGGTTGGTTTAAATAAAAACCGCCCGAAGGTTCGGGCGAAAGGCGGCGCAGACTGTAACAATCGAAACGAGCGGCGCAAGTTGAATGTGCGCCGGGAATCGGCTGCCGCATATCGGTGCTTAAGATAGGCGGATGCGCAGCCGTTCGGCGAAAAGCCTATCAAGCTACCTTCGCACCGGCGGTTGTATCTCGCCGCAACGGCGCAACGGAAACTGATAGAAGCGGATTTTGAAATCACTTCGGAAGCGCCGACATTGGTCGCATCATTGACGGTACGATGGCCTTTCGTAATCCTCCGGGCGTGTTGCCCAAGCCTCTCGCTCAGTTGGATCGTCGCACGCAATCGCTGCGCGCCACGTTGTTGTTGGCGACATTTCTCGGGCTGATTGCTTCTGCGCCGGTTTGGACAAACACTCGCGCATTCCCATTGCTTCCGATTTGCGCCGGATTTCCCATTCTGCCGTCGCCGTGGGACAAAGTTCTTTACGCGCTGATGCCGGGTTCGCTGCTCGCGGCGCTGTGGTTCTATCGGCCGGCGGTAATCACGTTCCTGGCCGCGAGTTTTCTGGCGTATTGCGGCGATCAAAATCGCGGGCAGCCGTGGCTTTACATGTATTGGGTGCTGCTGTTGTTGAGCTTGATTTCTGCGCCTGCATCGAGTGCTGCGATTCGAGTCACCTTATCGGCAATTTATTTTTGGTGCGGCGTGCAGAAATTGAATGCGCGCTTCTTCGCGGTGACTCCGGAATGGTTCGTCGCGCCGGCAACGAACTGGCATTTACCTGCGGCGATCATCGATCTGCTCAAGCTGGCAGTGAAAGCGGCTCCGTTCGTAGAAATCGCGATCGCGATTCTGCTTTGGTTTCCACGTGCGCGCCGAATCGCTTTTGCGCTTGTCATTGCGACGCACGGATTCGCGCTGCTGTTTCTCGGGCCGTGGGGACACAACTATAATTGGGTCGTGTGGCCATGGAATCTGGCGATGGTTGCATTGGTGCTGGGGGCGTTTGTGCGTGAAAAATTTTTCAATGGTAATCAGTCCCCGGCGACGGCGGACGGAATGCATTTCAGGCAAACAATTGTTGAACTGCGTCGTTCGCACGTCGCGGTCGCCACCGTTGCATTGTGTGCGCTGCTGCCGATCTTGAGTTATTTCGGGCGATGGGATTCGTATTTTTCATTCGCGCTTTATTCCGAAAACGTGGCGGCAGCGAATTTGTTTTGCTCCGAATCCTTTCGCGAGAATCTGCCGCCGCATTTGAAGAAGTACGTGCAACCTTTTCCGCACGCTTACGATCCTGAGCGACAAGGGCCGTTTCTATTCGCATTCGCGCCGTGGGCGTATGAGGAGATGCATGTGCCACCGATTTCTGAGCCGCGAAATTTCGTGAAGATTTATCAAACGTTACGGCCGTATGCGAAGCGACCCGAAGATTGGCGCATGATTATCGGACCGCGCTTCGGGCCAGTGATTTTTTACGAGGGCGATCGCGTGGAATTCTTGCAGCGACCGGAATAGACAAAGGGATGAATGTCTGGGCTGTAGCCACCGACGTCAGGAGATGGAGACGTTCGTAATTTTCAACGCGTCCGCCTCCTTAAGTCGGCGGCTACGTCGTGACCTTGGCGGGCTACGAATTTCACCGGCAAATCCAGCCGCCGCCGATGACGAGGTCGTCCTGATAGAAAACGGATGCCTGGCCGGGTGTGACTGCGCGTTGCGGCGTGTGCAATTTCACTTTGGCGCGGCCATTTTCCAACGGCGTTACCGTAGCGGTCGTGCCGGGATGGTTGTAACGAATTTTCGCGGTGACTTCGATGCTCGCCGGTGGCGTTTCCCACGGAATCCAGTTGCAGTTTTGAACGAAAAATTCGTCGCGATCCAACAGGGAATCATCGCCAACCACGACACGATTGTTCTCGGCGTCCAGTTCCACGACGTAAAGCGGTTTAGGCGCGGAGATGCCGAGACCTTTGCGCTGACCAATCGTGTAAAACGCGACGCCGTCGTGATGTCCAAGCACCTGTCCGCGCACGTCCACGATTTCGCCGCGTGACTTTTGCACGAGATTGGCCTGTTGAAGAAAACCGCCGTAGTTGTTGTCCGGCACGAAACAGATTTCCATGCTCTCTTCTTTGTCGGCGGTCTTGAGATTGCAATTCCGCGCAACTTCGCGAGTATCACTCTTGGTTTTTTCGCCAAGCGGAAACATCGCGCGCGCGAGTTGGTCCTGGCGCAGCGAGAAGAGAAAATAACTTTGATCCTTGCGCAAATCGCGTCCGCGTTTGAGCAGCACGCGACCATTCTCTGTCCGTTCGAGTCGCGCAAAATGTCCGGTAGCGATGTAGTCCGCGCCAAGTTGATTCGCGCGATCAATTAAACGACCGAACTTGAGATTCTGATTGCACATGACGCACGGATTGGGTGTGCGACCGGCTTTATATTCGTCGGCGAAATATTGAATGACGTGTTTTTGAAACTCCGCCGACTCGTCAATGAGGTAATAAGGAATGCCGAGTTTGTGGCAGACCGAGCGCGCGTCGGTGACGGCTTGCGGACCGCAGCATTTGTCTTCAGCGCGATTCACACAATCCTGTGGCCACAACTTCAGTGTGATACCCACGACGTCGTAACCCTGTTCCAACAAAAGCGCTGCCGTTGCTGAGGAATCGACTCCTCCGCTCATGCCGCAAATCACGCGTTGTTTTTTCGGTGCAACCACAGTGCGCCAGTATAGACCGGGGCGAGGTCGTCGCAAGCCAAGGTTGGAGCTGGCGATGGCGGATTGGCGTGTGCCTGAGAACGGAACGAGGTGAATCACCGCCCTGACAGACGATTGATTTCGATGGTTTCGATGCCGCCGGGTGTTTGCTGATAAATGATGGCGGAAAGATTTTTCTGAGAGCGAATCAGTTTTTCGCCACGTTCCGCGCCGACAATGCTGACGGCGGTGGCAAACGCGTCGGAAAGCGTCGCGCGTGGTGCGACGACCGAAACCTGGCAACGATTGGTTAAACCAAGTCCGGTGCGCGGATCCACAATATGCGAATAGTGGATGCCGTTGATGACGACGAATTGTTCGGAATCGCCGGAAGTGGAAACGGCGGCGTTTCGCAGAAGCAGCGTGCGCGCTTGGCCTTCCCGCTGAAAAGGTGTGCCGATGGAAACGCGCCAACCGCGTTGACCGGGTGGCGGATCGCCGACCGCAATGTCGCCACTGGCCGCGACGAGAGCGCGGTTGATGCCGTGTTCGCGCAATACTGCGAGCGCCTGGTCCGCGGCATAACCTTTGGCGATGCCGCCGAGATCGAGTTGCATGTTGTTTGTGGCAAGTGAAACGGCGGGAGCATTTGGTGATTCGTGTAATGTGATTTTCTGCCAACCGACACGACTCCGGGCATCCTGTAATTGAACGGGAGTTGGAAGGATTTCAGTGCGACGTGCTCGCCGCCACTGTCGCACTACCGGTCCGATGGTTGGATCAAACGCGCCGTCGGTCAGTTTCGCGATGCGGATCGCTTCACGCAGGACGGCGAACAAATCGGCGCTGACGACGACAGGCTGACCGGCAGGTTGGCGGCATAGGCGCATCAGTTCACTTTCGGGATCGTAATCAGTCATCATTTCATTCAGCACAGCGACGCGGGCGAATGCGGCATCGGCGGCGGATTGCGCGGCTGCTTGGTTCGAGGCGTAGAGCGTAATGGTGAACAGCGTTCCCATGTGCGGTTGTTGAAATTCAAATCGCGGAAGTGCGACGTCCGCCAGCGGAGAACGGCAGGCAGTGAGAAAGAAAATCGTCGCGCAAAGAAGGATTGGGAGCGCGCAGACAAGTTTTCGCACACGCTTGTGGTGGTTAATGAACTGGGATTTCAGGTTCATGTCGTCTTAAGGATGCCTTTTAAGAGTAAGAGCGAAAAGAATCTTTACCCGCATTAGGACACCGGGCAGTTTGCGCGGCGGCAAATAATGAATCGTGAAATCTGGGATCGTTGGTGTGAACGAGGGATATTGGGGCTGCTGCTGGGCATCCTGATTTTCAGTCCGCTGGCCTTCGGGGCGGCGCGGCTGCAGGAATTCCTGGTAGTGCAAGCGCTGACTTGTGGCGTGCTTGTGCTTTGGCTTGCGCGGATTTGGTTGGCGGAACGACCGCGACTGTTACTGCCGCCGCTGAGTTGGACGGTCCTGGTATTTATTTTCTACGCAATCTGGCGGTATTCGACTTGTGATGTGGAGTATGTGGGGCGGCTCGAATTGCTGCGCTTCCTGGTTTACGCGGTTTTGTTTTTTGCGGTGCTTACCAACCTGCATCGGCAGGAATCCACGCAAATCATCAGTTTCACTCTTTTCGGAGTCGGAGTATTCGCGGCCGGTTACGCAGTTTATCAATTCGTCAGTGGTTCGTTTTTCGTCTGGGGCGAACCGTCCAGTTATCCAGGGCGCGGCAGTGGACCGTATGTGAACCCGAATCATCTCGCTGGTTTTCTGGAAATGCTCGTGCCGCTGGCGACTGCGTATTTAATTTCGGGTCGCGGCAAGCCGGTGACGAAAATTCTCATCGGTTACGCGGCGTTGGTGATGACGGCGGGTATTGTGGCTTCGGCGTCGCGCGGGAGTTGGGCGTCGGTGGGAATTGCGTTGGTGGCATTGGGCGTCGTTTTCGTCGGACAGAAATCATTTCGCTGGCGCGGCGTTGCGCTGTTGCTGCTGCTGGCCATCGGCGCATTTTTCGCGTTCCAGAAGATGGAATTTTTCAAGAAGCGGATCGATCAAGGAATCGTAGGCGGAAAACTGGATGTCGAAACGCGATTGGTGATGTGGGATGCGGCGGTGCGGATGTGGAAAGATCATTTCTGGTTTGGCGTGGGGCCGGGGCATTACGATTTGCGTTTCCGCGGATATCGTCCGGCGTCCGTTCAGCTTCAGCCGGAACGCGTGCACAATGATTATCTGAACACATTGGCCGACCTTGGTGTGGCGGGAGCGATTCCGGTGGCGGCGGCAATAATTCTCTTGGTTTGGGGTGTAATTCGGGTGTGGGGGCATGTAAAACGGGGCGAACGTGCATTCACTTCGGCGGCGAGCGATAAATTCGCATTTGTTGCTGGAGCGGCGATGGGATTTCTCGCGCTGGCGCTGCATGCAGTTCTGGATTTCAACATGCAGATTCCCGCTAACGCCATTGTCGCCATGACGCTCTTGGCGCTTTTGACGAGTCACTGGCGGTTTGCGACGGAGCGGTTTTGGTTCTCGTTGAATGTCATTGGGAAAGCAGTGGTTTCGCTGATGTTGGCGTTGTCGTTGGGTTATCTCGCGTGGCAGGAAGTGCGGTTGGTGCAGGAATGGTATTGGCAACAACAGGCGAGGCGCGCTGAACTGAATTCTTTGGCGCAGGCGGACTTGCTTACGAAAGCTTACGCTGCCGAGCCGCAGAACGGTAACACGGCGTATGCGATTGGAGAGATTTATCGGTTGAACAGTCTGGAAGGGAAAAGTGATTACGCGGAACTCGCGGCTCAGGCGATTGAATGGTATCAGCGCGGCATCACCAATAATCCCTACAACAGCTACAATTACCTGCGATGGGGAATGGTGCTGGATTTTCTGAATCGCCACGACGAAGCCGAGAAGCTTTTCTTCAAAGCCGATGAACTGGATCCCAATGGTTATTACACCTGCGCGCACGTGGGACGGCATTATGTTGAAAGCGGCCAATACGCTGCCGCGCGACCCTGGTTGGAACGGTCATTAAGATTGTGGTGGCGGGACAATCCGATTGCGGAGGAGAACCTCCGAATTGCGAACCAACGGTTATTAGAAGCGGCGCAAGATCCTGTTTTGCTGAAACTGCGGGAACAGATGCGTTTGTTGGTCCCAGAGTAACAGTTTAAGCGGAAGGCGGGCGCGTCACGCGCGGTTTGCGACGACATCCGTTTTGAAGCCAAAGTCGCCAGACCATGAACAGGGCTTCGCGCACGATGTGACCGGACATCTTCGAATGCCCTTCCGCCCGTTCCGTGAAGATGATTGGAACTTCTTTAATTCGAAAACCTTGCCGCCAGAGTTTGTGAGTCAGCTCAATCTGGAAGCTGTAACCGTTGGAGCGGACCTGGTCCAAGTCCAGAGCCTGAAGCGCACGTCGGCGAAAGCATTTGTAGCCACCGGTGGGATCGGTAATGGGCATCCCGGTGATTTTTTGCACATAAACCGCTGCGCCTTTGCTTAACATCAAGCGGCTCAACGGCCAGTTTATGATGCGGATGCCATTGATATAGCGTGATCCGAGAACCAGATCCGCATCTTCAGCCGCTTTGACAAAGGTCGGGATATCGTCCGGGTTATGGGAGAAATCCCCGTCCATTTCGAAAATAAACTCGTAGTCGCCGCTCAACGCCCATTTGAAGCCCGCGATGTAGGCGCGACCGAGACCGTTCTTCTCAGCCCGGTGCAATACATGGATTTGCGGATTTTTTGCGGCCAGTTCATCGGCAATTTTTCCGGTGCCGTCAGGGGAGTTGTCATCCACAACCAGCAAGTCCACGGGAATCGGTAAGGACATCAGACGCTCGGCCATGCGCGGGAGGTTTTCCCGTTCATTGTAGGTGGGCACAATAATGACCGTTCGATTCATCGGCGCGAAAATGCCGCACAGAATTACGCGACTCGATTCCGACAAACAAGCGACTTTTGCCGGTGGAATGTCACCATAGGGCGGCACTGACGGAAAAAAGTTCAACTTTTCCCTTCCCAAAATCTTTTTTTGGAACTACAAACTGTTCCAAGCATCTGAGTGATGGGCTCGCAATCAGGCCAAACCGCGGGCTTCAGCAACCAAAACCAACTTAGTTTTATGAAATTCTATCGGGCACTCACGACTGTCGCCGCGTGTTTACTTGCGGCCACCACAGCAAAAGCGACGCTCTTAACTCCGGGAAATACGATTGGACTCTCGTTGGGAAGCGGGCCGGTCGGCGCCAGTCTGTTGGCTGCGACGAATGTCTCGTTCAATGGCGTTGATAGCGGAAACAATGTCTTGTTCAGCGGCACGCTGACGAGTTCTGTTTATTCGGGTGACACTTCAAATCCGTTCGGCGGGCTTACGTTCACCTACCAATTGACATCGAATCCCTCCAGCGTGAATGCAATTGACCGCATGACGCTGAATCGTTTCTCCGGTTTCCAAACGGACATCAGCTATAGTGATTCGGGCGTTGTTCCGATTCGTGCTACTCGGACAGGTGGATCAGGTGATTTGATCGCTTTTGTTTTTGAGAACGCCAGTTTTCAGCCGATTCTTACGCCGGGCAGCAGCTCTGTGTTGCTGGTGATCCAAACGGATTCTACGGTTTGGGATATCGGCAATGGTTCGGTGATTGATGGTGCGACGGCAAATGTGCCGGTGTTCGTTCCTTTGGCAGTGCCGGAACCGACCACACTCGCGCTTTTGGCTTTAGGCGCTGCGGCTTTAATGGCTCGCAGAAAAGCCTGACGATTCTCAACCTCGCGTTCTCAAAGGCTGGCTTAACCGCCAGCCTTTTTGTTTTCAGGAATGACATTTTCTCCGCAGTCGGTTAAGCAACCGCAGTCGTAAATCCGACACAAGATGAAGCTCACGTATTTATTGGTCGCTACGGGTGGCGCGCTGGGAAGCGTAATGCGCTTCTGGCTGAACGGGGTGGTGTCACACCGTTTCGGCGAAACATTCCCTTGGGGCACGCTTTTCGTAAATGTGATCGGCTCATGTGTGATCGGCATTCTCGCGGCACTGCTGCTGCCGGGCGGACGGGTGAGCGCGGAAGCAGAAGCGGTGGTAACGCCCTTTCTGATGGTCGGAATTTGCGGCGGATTCACGACATTCTCGGCGTTCAGCCTTCAAACGCTGAATCTGATTCGCGAGCGGGAATGGCTTTATGCCGGCGGAAATATTTTGGTGTCAGTAATTCTTTGTCTCATTGCCGTTTGGCTGGGATTTTTGTTCGGCTCACTTTTTAAATGACCAACTTAAAGACTCAAATTGAAGCGCTGTGGTCGGTAGGCACGAATCGCGAAGCGGCCAGTGTGGAATCGTTACGCCTGATTCTTGCCGCATTCAAATCCGAAACCGGCACGCTGCATCAACTCGACAGCGATAAGCAACAGCTTCACCTCAAAGCGCAAGTAGGTTTGCCGCCGTTTATGTTGGAGATTGTGAAGCTGATTCCGGTGGGAAAGGGAATCGCCGGCGAAACCGTGGTACGTGGCGGGCCGGTGACGATGTGTAATCTGCAAACCGATACCAGCGGTGTGGCCAGGCCCGCGGCAAAACAAACCGGAGTTGGCGGTGCGCTTTGTGTGCCGCTGTGGGCGGGAAACAAAATCGTCGGCACCCTGGGCATCGGCACGCAGCGCCCTTACGAATACACGCCTGAGGAAACTCACTTGCTGGAAGAAATCGGTCGAATTATCGGCGAACGCCTGAATTGATTACGGGCGCGCGCCGAAACGCTTGGCCGAGGGGCGGGAGGTTTTCATTTCATTGCTCACCTTTGTTTTGCTCGCATCTGTTCGGCTCGCTACCATGCCGGACGGATGAATAAGTCTGGCACAGTTTATTTAGTCGGCGCCGGTCCGGGTGACGCGGGCCTCTTGACGTTGCGAGGCGCCGAGTTGCTTCGCCGCGCCGATGTCGTGATTTACGATGCTCTGGTCAACACGTCTTTGTTGCAACACGCTCCCGCTCACGCGGAAATCATTTTTGGCGGACGCCGTGCCAACGATGCGCACGACAATCGCGGCGACGTAATTGATCAACTCATCTCCAAAGCGCGGGCGGGGAAAACTGTGGTTCGACTTAAAGGTGGTGACCCGTATGTGTTTGGTCGTGGCGGCGAGGAAGCCGAGCGATTATTCGACGCTAAAATTCCATTTGAAGTGGTCCCGGGTGTTTCTGCTTTTGCGGCGGTGCCGAACTACGCCGGCATTCCGCTGACGCATCGTGATCATTGTTCGCAACTCACCATTCTCACCGGCCACGAAGATCCCGCGTCCGAAGACAGCGCGGTAGATTGGGCGGCGGAAGCAAAAACTCCCGGTACCAAAGTCGTGATGATGGGGACGGAGCGCATTGGTCAAATTGCCGCGACGCTGATGGCCAACGGAATGGCTGGCGCGACACCGATTGCAATGATCAGTTGGGGAACCACGGGACGGCAACAATCAATCACCAGCACGCTCGCGGAAATTTCGGCCGACGCGAAGAAAATAAAACTGCCACCGCCGACGGTCACGATCATTGGCGACGTTGTGAAGTTGCGGAAGAAATTGAATTGGTTTGAGCAGCGACCGCTGTTTGGTCAACGCATTGTGGTGACGCGCGCGAAAACGAACGCAGCGGAGTTGACGCGTCGCTTCAGTGAACTTGGCGCGGATGTGCTGGAGATTCCGTGCATCAAAACCGGTCCGCCGACGCAGTTGCAGGATTTGATGGATGCGATGCTCGAAATCAATTCGTACGAATGGCTTGTGTTTACGAGTCCAAACGGCGTGAGCGCGTTCTTCAATTATTTCTTCAAAGCACATCAGGATTTGCGTGACATCGGCGGGGCGCGAATTGCCGCGGTTGGGCCGGGAACGGCAGCCAGGTTGCGGGAATTACATCTGCAGGTGGACTTGATGCCGGAGGAAGCGATCGGAAAAAAAATCGCTGCCGCATTCAAAAAATATCAGGACATTGACAACGTGAAGATTTGTCTGTTCCGCGCGGAGCAGGCGAACCCGGATTTGCCCAAAGCGCTTGAGGAACTCGGCGCGATTGTGGACGACATTCCGGTGTATCAGACCACTGGCGAATCCGCCGATGCCACCGGCGCCAGCGAGAAGTTGCTCGATGGCGGGGCGGATTGGATTACGTTTACGAGTGGCTCGACGGTGCAACACTTCCACACGCGGTTTGATCTACCGACCTTGCTGAAGAAGTTTCCGCAAATGAAAATTGCGTCCATCGGTCCGGAGACGTCGAAAGCGCTGGAGGCATTAGGCGTAAAGCCAAATCTGGAATCGCGGGAACATACCATCGACGGAATCGTGGCGTCTGTGTTGCGTGCGAAGGTGTAAAATTTTGCGAGTTTCGCAGCCGAGGTGGCTTCAAAGTCCAAGCCAGCGTAATCCGAACTTGATCCAAAGCGGAATGGTGACGAGCGAGATGATTGAGGTCGCCAGGACGACGCGGATCGCAGTCGCGGGATCGCCGCGATAAAGTTTGGCCAGCACCACCGGAAAAACAGCGCTCGGCATGGCGGCTTCAAGCACGAGGACGCGTTTGTGTTCAACGGTAATCGGAAAAAATTTTGCCACCGCCAGGAAGAGCAACGGCAAGATACAGATACGTAATCCGACGCTTGCGAACATCACGCGCCAGCCGCGGGCCGAATGAAAATCGCCGAGGTGATCGGCCATGATAGCGCCGATGAGTACGAGCGCGAGCGGGATTGCGCAACCACCGAGCCAGTGAACTCCTGTGCCGACTACGGCAGGCACATTTTCATTCCACTTCAGAGCATTCAGCACCAGCGCGAGTACGATGGCGAGCAGCGGCGCGTTGAGCAGCTTGCGCCAATCGCGGGTTATACCACCGGACAGAACCATCACGCCCAGCGTCCACATGGCCATTTCGACACCGATGATGTGGAGAAATAAAACGCCCGCCGTCGCCTGATCGAACAACAAGAGCGCCAACGGCAGTGGCACGTAACCGTAGTTATGCAGGCCGACGCTCCCCGCGAAAGTGCGGGATTCCGCCGGTTCGCGCAGTCCATGCAAGCCACGTGACAGTGATGCGATCCACATTCCGAGCCCGACGAGCAGATACGCAATCAGCGGGGCGAGTAACAGATTGCTGGGTTGGGAAAGCGCGGGATTACCGAGGGAATTGTCGAGAATCAGACAAGGCAACAGCACGTTGACGCACACGCGCATCAGGCTTTTGTCAGCTTCTTCGGTCAGCCAATTCAGGCGGCGAATGACGACGCCCAACGCAATCACGCCGAAGACGGGCACGACGGCGTTGAGAATGGTGGAAGTCTGACTCATCGGCAGAGGAACGACTCCAATAGAACTTCAGTTTCGAGGCGCTGAATTTCCTGCAGTAATGTCGCGAGGTGATTGTCGCCGATCGCCTGCTCGCAGAGGTCAACGAAGGCACACGCGTCCCAGTAGCCATTGGAAATTAACTTTGCGGTAAGCCTGGTGGCGTTGCGCGATTGGAGCAGTTGTTCGGTGCGCTGCGCTAATTCCGGGAAAGCGGCGTGCTTGCCGACGCGACGCCACCAGTATTTTGAATTCCAATAATCCGGTTCGCGCCGATGCATGATGGCGTGAATAAAACTGCCATCGGCGTTTTCGATCCCTTGAGAAATCTGATGCGACGCATCGAGATGATCGTGCCAGAGCAACAGCAATGCGCGAATCAACTCCTGATTCTGCGGCGCAAAATCGGACTCGGCAAACAGCGCGTCGAGTTTGGCGCGAAGTTGTTCCGCAGATAGCGCGTCCGGTCGCGTGGTTGGGCCCAATGCAGGCAGCGTTTTCGTCACCAGCAATTCTTTGATTCCGGCAATGGCACGGTCCGACATGCCGATAGCTTGAGCCGAAAACCCGCCGCTGCCAAGACGGGAGACGGCGTCACAACAGTTCCAGGGTGCGCTGTAATTCGGCGTCGGTATTGTAAAAATGCGGTGAAATGCGGATGTAACGCTGTCCTTTGCGGTCCACGCGCAAGGACGTGACGATATCTGCATCGAGAAGTTTTTGATGTAGCGCCGGCATGTCTGTGTTCGCTTTGAAGAACGTGACAATGCCGGAAGCGTTCACCGTCGTGGCATCAGCATTGAGCACGGTGTAACCTTTGGCTTGTAACGCAGGAATGAGCCACGTGCGTTTGCGCAGTAATTCGGCAGCAATATTTTCCACGCCGAGTTCCAGCAACATTCGCATCGCTTCGTTTAATCCGACGAGACCGAGCAGATTTTGGGTGCCGGCTTCGAATTTCTTTGCGCCGCTGCGGAAGGCGATTTCCTCCTGTGCGACGAAGTTCGGACAACGCACATTGTGCCAACCGTAAATGGGCGGATTGAGATGCGGTTGTAAATCCTTCTTCACTACCATGAGACCTGCGCCGCATGGGCCGAGCAACCATTTGTGCGCATCGGCGGCGAGCAGGTCCACATGTTCCATCGTGGTCGGGAAAGCGCCGACGGTTTGAATCGCGTCGAGGCAGAACAGAATATTTCGCTGTTGGAGCGCTTTGCCGATGGCGACATGATCCAGCCGATAGCCGCTGATGAAATGACACGAAGCCAACGCGACGAGTCGGGTCTGTTCATCCACTTGCCCCAACACATCTACGGGACGAATGACGCCGAGCCCGCGAGTGTTGAGCAAACGCACTTGCACGCCGCATTCGGCGAGTGCCATCCACGGATAAACATTGGACGGGTAATCATCGTGATAGACGAGAATGTTATCGCCTTTGCGAAATTTCAGGCCGCTGGCGAACAGACTTAAAGCGAGGGAAGTCGGACCGACGAAGGCGACTTCGTCCGCTTCGCATTGCAAAAGTCGTGCGGCCAGTTCACGCCCTTCTTCCACGGCTTTGGGCCAGATGGCGGCTTCCTGATCGCCAGCGGCGGAATGTTGGACGTAGTCGGCAATCGCCTGCGCGACGCGGCGAGGCAGGGGGCAGTCGCCCGCGTGGGCGAGGAAAATCTTGTTGCTCGTTACCGGAAACTCCAGTTGTCGCAATGACTCGTTGGTGAGAATGTCAGCTATCCGCATTCTGGGATAATAATTGCGGACCACCAAACAACGCAAACAAAGCAGTCCTCGTTAAAAGCAAAAAATGGGTAGGCTGGCGTTTTGGGCTTACCCATATTCCAAGCACAACCATGAAAACTAATATTCTACGGTTCTTGGTCCTCCTGACGATTCTTCTCGGTCTGCCCGCCATCGCCGCGGCCAGCGAAGCCAACATTAAAATTCCTGAACTCAAGTCCATTGAGTTCGCCGGCCTGGGCGGCATGACGGGCGGGACATTGATGAACATCGGCATCGGCATTTGCCTCATCGGTGCGGCGTTCGGACTGGTTCAATACATCCAGACCAAAAAGCTGGCAGTGCACAGCAGTATGGCCAGTGTATCGAATACAATCTGGGAAACCTGCAAAACCTATCTGTTCACGCAGGGTAAGTTCCTGGCGATCCTCTGGTTTCTGATTGCCGCATGCATGGTGTATTACTTTGGATTCCTGACCGATCACCATGACGAGACGGGGAAAGCGGCGACGAGCGGAGAAGTAACGCTGAAGGTAAT
Source organism: uncultured Verrucomicrobiota bacterium (assembly GCA_937894935.1). Classification (GTDB taxonomy): domain Bacteria; phylum Verrucomicrobiota; class Verrucomicrobiia; order Limisphaerales; family JADLHS01; genus JADLHS01. The sequence continues at coordinate 1,937 of CALAYC010000278.1, read as the reverse complement.
TGTAATTCTGTTGTCTTCCGTGCTCGGAATTCTGGGCAGTTACGGCGTGGCGTGGTTTGGCATTCGTATTAACACGGTTTCTAATTCGCGCGCGGCATTCTCTGCACTGAAGGGCAATCCGCTGGCGACGTTGGGAATTCCGTTGCGTTCGGGCATGAGCGTCGGATTGCTGCTCGTGGCCGTGGAACTGTTCTTCATGATTTGCATTCTGATGTTCCTGCCGCGAGATCTCGTCGGACCGTGCTTCATCGGATTCGCGATCGGTGAATCGCTGGGCGCCTCGGTGCTTCGCATTTGCGGCGGTATCTTTACGAAAATTGCCGACATCGGCAGCGACCTGATGAAGATCGTTTTCAAATTGCCGGAAGACGATCCTAAGAATCCGGGCGTCATCGCGGATTGCACGGGTGACAACGCGGGTGATTCAGTCGGACCGACAGCGGATGGATTCGAAACTTACGGGGTCACCGGTGTGGCGTTGATCGTCTTCATTGCGTTGGCGTTGGCGGCGAGTCCGGCGGTCGGCGGTGTGCTGATCATCTGGTTGTTCGTGATGCGCGCGTTGATGATCGTGACTTCGTTGGTGTCGTATTTCGGAAACGAAGTTCTCAGCAAGATCAAGTACGGCGGAAAGAAGGATTTTGATTTCGAAGCGCCGCTTACACATCTCGTGTGGATTACTTCGGCGGTGTCCATCGCCATCACGTTTATCGCAAGCAAAGTGTTGTTGGGCGATTTCAAAGATGCGGCTGGAGTAGCGCAACCGGACCTCTGGTGGGTGCTGTCGGTTATCATCAGTTGCGGTACGGTGGCAGGCGCTTTGATTCCGGAATTCACCAAAGTCTTCGTCAGTACGACGTCACGTCACGTTCGTGAAGTGACGAACTGCTCGCAACACGGCGGTGCGTCGTTGAATATTCTTTCCGGATTCGTCGCGGGTAACTTCTCCGCGTTCTGGATGGGACTTTGCATCATGTTGCTGATGGTGGTGTCGTATCTGTTCTCGCAGAACGGGGCGGTGATGGCGCTGATGCCGGAGGCGTTCAAGTTCGCGGCACCGATTTTTGCATTCGGTCTGGTGGCGTTCGGATTCCTCGGCATGGGACCGGTGACAATCGCGGTGGACAGTTATGGACCGGTGACCGATAACGCGCAGTCGGTTTACGAATTGAGCCAGATTGAAGCGCGCCCGAATATCAGAGCGGAAATCAAAAAGGATTTCGGCTTCGACCCGGATTTCGAGAATGCCAAGTATCAACTTGAAAAAGGCGACGGCGCAGGCAACACATTCAAAGCCACCGCCAAACCGGTGCTCATCGGCACAGCAGTCGTGGGCGCAACCACGATGGTTTTCGGCATCATCATTTTGCTCGAAAACCTGTTTGGCAACGTGATTGCCAAACTTTCCATCGTGAATCCTGAAATCATCCTCGGTCTCATCATGGGCGGTGGCGTGATTTATTGGTTCACCGGAGCGAGCACGCAAGCGGTGGTCACTGGTGCGTATCGCGCGGTGGTTTACATCAAGAAGAACATGAAACTCGACGCCAAAACTGCGAGCGACAAGGACAGTAAGGAAGTCGTGCGGATTTGTACCGAGTATGCGCAGAAAGGCATGTGGAACATCTTCATCGTGGTGTTCTGCTTTGCGTTGGCGTTGCCGTTCTTCAATCCTTACTTCTTCATCGGTTACCTGATCGGCATAGCGTTTTTTGGATTGTTCCAGGCCATCTTCATGGCGAACGCCGGGGGCGCATGGGATAACGCGAAGAAAATCGTCGAAGTGGATATGCGCCAGAAAGGAACGGACATTCACGCGGCGACTGTCGTGGGTGATACCGTGGGCGATCCATTCAAAGACACGTCATCAGTGGCAATGAATCCCGTGATCAAGTTCACCACGTTGTTCGGATTGCTCGCGGTGGAAATCGCGGTGA
>CALAYC010000277.1 GCA_937894935.1 uncultured Verrucomicrobiota bacterium | reverse complement strand
AAGTTGCCGGATCGAGTTGTGCGATGACCTGATTGGATTTCACCACGGAATTGAAGTCAGCGAAGAGCTTCTGGATGTTGCCGGAAATCTGACTGCCCACCTGCACGTTCAACACCGGATTCAATGTGCCGGTCGCAGTCACGGCCTGCGTAATGTTGCCGCGCGAAATCTTCGTGGTGACGAATTCCGGCGCCGCCTTGTGTTTCTTGTTCCAATACCACCAACCGCCTGCGCCCGCACCCACGAGCAACAGCAGGACGATCCACCACATCATTGCACCGGAATTTTTCGCTTTAGCCATAATGACAAGTGCAACATTAGACGCAGAAACTCGATAGCGCGTCAAAAAATCTTCGCAAGCCGAAGGGGAAAATACGCTGACAGACAATCAGCCGGTAAACATGCGGATTTTCTGCAACGGTTACTTCCGGACTTTCCGTCGCACCAGATCGAGAACATCGCTCGCGGCGGGAACTTTCGCCGCCAGCGCGAGCGCCCAGTATACTGCACCGGCCAACGCGCCAGGAACAAACACCGCGCCGATACGTACGCCAACCCCGTCACTGCCGAATTGCTCGGTCCAGCGGCGAAACGCGAAGTGCGCGATAATTCCGGCGCTAGCGCTCGCGGCAATCAGAATCGAAACGTTCCGCGTCAGCCCGACGAAATCCAATCGGGCAAGCTTGCGGCGCAGCGCGTAGATCAACAGTCCCGTGTTGAACGCGGCACTCAGGCAATTCGCAATCGCCAGACCGGCCTCGCGATACCACTGCACCAGCGTCAAGGCGAACACGAGATTGATGGCCAGACAGAACACGCTGATTTTCATCGGGGTTTTAATGTCATTCAACGCGAAGAATGCCCGCGCCAGAATGTTGTTCATCGAAAATAACAGTAATCCCGGCGCCAGACAGGCCAGCGTAACGGCGACACGGTGGGTCGCGTCAGGACCGAAGTTGCCGTGCTCGAACAGCAATCGCACGATGGGTTCGGCCAACGCGAGCGATATGGCCGCGGCGATGAGATTCGTGAATGAGATGTAATTAAGTCCCTGATTCAGCGCGGCGCGAAATTCCGGATATTTTTTTTCGGCGGCCAACCCCGACAGCGCTGGCAACAGAAACGTCGCCAACGAAATTCCGAATACGCCCTGCGGCAATTCCATCAATCGCACCGCATAGTTGAACGTGGCGGTGATCGTTTTGGATTCGTCGAACAGAAACGCGAATCCTTGCGTCACCAGCACGTTGATCTGAAAGGCTGCGACCCCGATGGAGCCGGGCAGCATCTTGCGCACAACTTCGCGCACCGTGGGATCGTGCCACGGCGATTCCCAGCGATACCGATAGCCTTCGCTCGACAGGCTCGGGAGTTGGAAAATCATTTGCGCAAAACCCGCGACAACCACGCCGATCGCAAGACCGAAAATTTGTTGTTCCAGAGTTGCGCCCATTTTCGGCGCGAGCCACAGCACGCTGCTGATCATCGCAATGTTCAACAGCACGGCGCCCAGGGCGGGAACAAAAAAGTGTCCGCGCGCATTGGCCATTCCAATCAGCACCGCCGCAAGACAGGTCAGCGCCATGTAGGGAAACATGAAGCGCAACAAGCGCAGCATGAGTGTGGTTTCCTCCGAGAAATTGCCGGTTTGTAGCGCAATGGAAATACCGATGATCGCAAGAACCGTAATCCCGCCTGCAGCGATTAATAGACCGGAGATAACCGCATTGGCGGCGCGCCACATTTCGTTGGCGCCGGCCTGGACTTCTTTCTGTTTGAAGATCGGAATGAACGCCGCCGTCAGCGCGCCTTCGCCCAACAAGCGGCGAAACAGATTCGGCACCATGAACGCGAGCGTGAACGCGCTGGCGACCCAACTGTTGCCCATGAACGATGCGTAAACCATCTCCCGCACCATGCCCAGCACGCGGCTGGTCATCGTGGCGGCGGCCATTGCGCCGGAGGATTTGAGCATCTGCGACATCGCGGGCGGAGTCTAGGGAGTGGCGCGCCTGGGCCAAAGAGCAAAGTGGATTACCCCGAGCCAATCACAGCGGAGCAAGGTCATTGCAACCACGGGTGCGAACTGCCATTTAACTCAGCAGTTTTCGCCAGCGCGCGAGTTGTTTCACCACTTCTTTCGTTCCAGGCGCACCGGTGAGATTGCGTTTCGCCATCGCTCGTTCGAGGTTGAAAATCTCCAACGCATCTTTGCCGAATGTTTTGTCCACGGATTGCAGATCGGCGAGCGTCAGTTTGTTCAACGGCTTGCCATCCCGTTCGGCCAATGCGACCACGGCGCCGACCACATGATGCGCTTTCCGAAACGGCATGCCTTTCTCAACGAGATAATCCGCGAGATCCGTAGCGAGCAACGCCGGATCGCTCGCCGCTGCGAGACAGGAGAAAGAGTTGACCGTGGTGTTCAACAACATCGCGCTCATCAAACGCACGCAACTGCGCACTGTGTCAGCCGTGTCGAACAGCCGCTCTTTGTCCTCCTGCAGGTCGCGATTGTAAGTCATCGGCAGACATTTCAACAACGTGAGGAGTGACATCAGATTGCCATATACGCGACCCGTTTTGCCGCGCGTTAATTCCGCCACATCCGGATTCTTCTTCTGCGGCATGAGCGATGAACCGGTCGTGTAAGCATCGGCGATTTTGATGAAGTTGAATTCTGCGCTCGCCCACAGAATGACATCTTCGGCGAGGCGCGACAGATGCATGGCCAGCACCGCCGCGGCGGCGCAAAATTCAATGGCAAAATCTCGATCGCTCACGCCATCCATGGAGTTTTGCGTGATTTGCACTTTGCCATCGGCATCCACGAATCCGAGCAGCTTGGCCACCAGTTCGCGATCCAGTTTCAGCGTTGAGCCGGCGATTGCACCACTGCCGAGCGGGCAGACATTCACGCGCGAATGACAATCCCACAGCCGTTCGCAATCGCGTTCCAGCATCTCCACATAAGCCAGCAGATGATGCGCGAAATAAACCGGCTGCGCGCGTTGCAGATGCGTATAACCGGGAATGACGACGTCGATGTTGTGTTCGCCGAGACTGACTAACGCGCGTTGCAAGCCGGCGATTTCGCCGAGCAGCAAAGTGATTTCCTCCCGTAACCACAGGCGCATATCGAGCGCTACCTGATCATTTCGTGACCGTGCGGTATGCAACTTGGCGCCTGCCGGAACGCGTTCTGTCAACGCGGACTCGATGTTCATGTGCACGTCTTCGAGTTCCGGCTTCCACTTGAATTTCCCGGTCGCGATCTCGCGCTCGATTTTCTTTAAGCCGGCGATAATGGCATTGGCTTCAGCTTTGGTGAGCACGCCGATGCGTTGCAACATCGTGGCGTGCGCAATCGAACCGGCGATGTCGTGTTTCCACAGCCGCCAGTCAAAGGAAATGGATTCGGAAAACGCGGCGACATCCGCGCCCGGACCGGAACTGAAGCGACCACTACGCGACACTGGAGATTTCTTCGTCATAAAAGCCGTGGCGAATTTGCGGCGAAAATCCAGCGAAGTCACGCGGGGAATTTGCTTCGCATGAACGTGGATTACTGATTTCCGATTTCGGCGACGAGTTCCTCCACCGTCCAATTGCGGCGGCTTGCTTGCAATGCGTCCGCAGCGGCACCGTGTTGCCAGACGGCGTAGCGCAACAGCGTCAACGGATCGTTCTGCAACGCGGGTTGAGCCAGTAATCCGGCGATAAATCCTGCCAACACATCGCCGCTGCCGCCTTGTGCGAGGTGCGGATTGCCGGATGGATTGATGAACACCGGTCCTTCGTGTTGGCCAATGATTGTTTGATGACCTTTCAACACAACCCAACACGAACTGAAGCGCCGCGAAATCTCTCGCACGGCATTGGCTCGGTCGGCTTGAACTTGCGCCGTCGTAGTTTTTAACAATCGCGCGGCTTCTCCGGGATGTGGAGTGACCACGCGAATCGCGCGTCGCGCTACCGGATCAATCGGCAACCAATCCAACGCGCTCGCATCGACGACAATTGGCAAAGGCGAGTCGCGCCACAACTTGCGCACAAACATCACGAGGTCTTCCGGCACATCCCGCGCGGCGAGTCCTGGTCCGATGAGCACTGCCGTAAATTCGCCCGGAAACAAAACATCGTGCGACCATGCTTTCACCATCGCGGACTGCAATTGCGCGGCGACCTGATAATACACGGGCTGTGTTGGCAGCGCGGTGACGAGTCCGGGTTGCGCGCGCAATGCGCCGCGCGTCGCCAACACCGCTGCACCGTGATACCCGACGCTGCCGGCGATGATAGCCAGATGGCCAAACGTGCCTTTGTGTCCGGCGATCGGACGGCGCGGTGGGAAATCGCGGAAATCTTCCGGCTGTGTCCAATTCAATTCCGAGCGATGCGGACACGGCAGCAAACCGACATCCGCCGCCACTTCCAATCGCCCGACAAATTTTCCCGCTGTCGGTGCAAGCAAACCGGTTTTTGGTGCGCCGACCGTCAACGTTACTGTTGCTTCAATTGCAGCGCCGTACGTTTCACCGGTGTCGGCATTCAATCCGGAAGGAACATCCACGGCGAGCACGGGTAACTTTGCGGCATTGATGTGTTCAATAAACCGCATCCAATCCGCATCCAACGGCCGGTTCAATCCGATGCCGAACAATCCATCCACCACCAGTGCCGGGCGTCGCGCGAGCGCTGCTTGCAACGATACGAGATCATCCAACGTCGATTTGACTTCGAGTAATTCCGTTCGGCGATCGGAAAGAAATTCCTTAGCGGCGCGGACGTCATCGCCGTTGTGACCTTTTCCGGCCAGCAGCAGAATCAAATCGTTCGGGCGAGTGAGTTGGACGATGGAGCGCGCCACACATTGTCCGACGCGGCGAATCACTTCCGCTTCGGTCTGGCCACTGTTCCAGGTGGCCTGTTCCCATTCGCGCATTTGCGCAACGCTGATGACCGGCAAGGGCATACGGCAACTTACAATAATTTGCCAAGCGTCAAAATAGAAAGCCCTCACATCGTTGTGTGATGTGAGGGCCTGGAATTCTCCGCTTAAGCGCGGGACGAATCAGATTGCCCAACCTTTACGGTTGACGCGTTTGACGAACTGCATCGCTTCCGGAGCGTTGGTCGCGCGCATGTTCGGGCCGTCCCACTGCAATTTCTTGCCGGTGCGCATCGCCACGCAGCCGAGCAAAATGATTTCCGTGAGATAAGCCGCGATGTCGAAGTTCGAATACGGCGTCGGGCCACCTTTGCAGGCTGCAATCCATTCGAGGTGATGACGCTTGTCGGCATCGCCGGTGAACGCATTGCGCGGGATGGTTTGCGGAATGACTTTCACGGCTTCGTGATCGCGACCGTTCACCAGTTCGCGGTCGTCGTTCAACTTCACGAAGAAGCGCGCACCGTAGTCGTCCGGCGAGAAGATTTTGCCTTTGTCACCAATCAATACGCAGCCACTGCCCGGCACCGTGCCCATCATTTCTTCGACTTCCGCGGTGATTTCGCGCGGCGGCTTGTTGCTGCCGTCGTGACGGAACGGATCATCAGGACGCGGATTACCACCGTCGTACCAGGTGAAGTTGACCGGAGGCAGGCCGTCGCGTTCCGGGAACAGGAAGCGGATGCGCGATTTGAGCGGATAGGATTCCTTGTTGATGTCCGGCGCCCATGCTTCGATTTCGGTGGGATAACCGAGCTTCAACGCGCGGAACGGCATGTTGGCCGTGTGGCACGCCATGTCGCCGAGCGCGCCTGTGCCGAAATCCTGCCAACCGCGCCACGCGAAGTTTACATACTTGTCTTTCTTGTAAGGACGGTAGGCAGCCGGTCCGAGCCACAGATCCCAATCCAATCCTTCCGGAATCGGATCGCTGCCGACGGGACGGTCCATGCCTTGCGGCCAGACGGGGCGATTGCTCCAGACATGCACTTCGCGCACCGGACCGATCAAACCGGCTTGAATCACTTCCACCGCGCGGCGCAATCCATCTTCCGCGCTGCCTTGATTACCCATTTGCGTGACGACTTTTTTCTCCTTCGCCAGTTTGCGGAGAATGCGCGCTTCTTCCACGGTTTGAACGAGCGGCTTCTGGCAATAAATGTGTTTGCCCTGGCGCATGGCTTCGGCGGCGACCACCGCATGCGTATGGTCGGGCGTGGAAATGATGACCGCGTCCAGGTCTTTTTCTTTTTCCAACATCACGCGCCAATCCGTATAGAATTTCGCGTTGGGATATTTTTTAAGCTGCGGCGTGCAGCGTTTGGCATCCACGTCGCAGAGCGCGACGATGTTTTCGCTGGCGCAATGGTCAGTATCGCTCTGACCTTTGCCCATGACGCCAACGACGCCGATGTTCATCTTGGAATTAGGAGAAATCCGGCGCGGCGAAGCCGACACGCAACCGGTCATTAAAGCTGAACCAGCGAGCGCGGTAGTCGCGAGGAATTGCCGACGGGTGAAATATGTATTTGCCATGGCCGATTAGCTACGCCTTGCGCTCAACTTAGACAAGCAGTTTCTTATCATTCGAAAGAATGACGTATTAGTTCGACTTGCCTGATGCTGGAGTCCTGGTCGCAATCGCATGCCAAACAGCGATGGTAACCAGCATAATTTGCTTTTGCGACCCGCAGCTTCGAATCATTCTGCCGTTGTGAAACTGACCGAAGCGGAAATCCGTGCGGCCGTGAAAATTGCCCTCGCCGAAGACCTTGGCTGCGGCGATGCCACGTCATTGGCAACGATTCCGGCGCCGATGCAATTCACAGTCGTGATGCGCGCGCGCGAAGGCTTGACTGTCGCTGGCCTGGCGTTCGCCGAAACCGCATTTCGCATCCTGTCGAAAAAAGTGCGAATGAAACGATTCGTTCGCGACGGGCAAGCGGTGAAAGCAGGCGCAGCGCTATTGCAGGTTTCCGGACCGGCTCGCGCGATTTTATCCGCGGAACGGACTGCGCTGAATTTTGTGCAGCGGCTGTCCGGTGTTGCGACGCTTACGGCGCAATTCGTTGCGGCAGTTCGCGGGACGAAAGCGCAGATTCTCGATACCCGTAAAACCACGCCCGGCTGGCGACGCTTTGAAAAATATGCTGTTGCCTGTGGTGGTGGACGGAATCATCGCATCGGCCTCTTTGATCTGATTCTCATCAAGGACAATCACCTCGCCGCATTGCGCAATGCGAAACCGAATGCCATTGCTGCCGCGGTGTCTCGCGCTCGTAAGAAGTTTCCCCGGCTCAAAGTTGAAGTCGAAGCGGACACACTCACGCAGGTGAAGCAAGCTGTCGCCGCCGGTGCGGATATCATCCTGCTCGATAACATGAGCAACGCAGAATTACGTCGCGCGGTGAACCTCGTGAATGGTCGTGCGAAAACTGAAGCCAGCGGCGGTGTAAATCTGAAAACCGTGCGTCGCATCGCGCAAACCGGCGTGGACTTCATCTCCGTTGGCGCTCTTACTCACTCCGCGCGGGCCGTGGATATCGGGTTGGATTTCCAGGCGTAAATCGGACTGGCTGCCGCTGGATGCCGACGACAAGAAATCTGCCTGAGTTTAGCGGTCGCCAGCTCCGGTCTTGAACGGATTCCGTTCCGGCGCTTCCTCATGTGTCACCGCACCGAGTAATCCTCGCACTATCCAATTCAACGCTGGCACGCGATGGCGCAACCAGACGGACATCGGCTCGGGCTTCGCACCGAGCGCGGCTTTGGGTTCGAGCGCGGTGCGACCCAGCGACAATGATTTACAACCCCATGAAATCGCATCCGCGATGGTGGCGTGCAACAGGCGCAGGTAAATCGGCAACCCTTCCGCCGCTGCCGCGCGATCAAACCCGATGTAGTAGGCGATGGCCGTATCACCATCGCGAATCGTAGTAACAAAGCCAATCAGATGTTCCTCGCGTCGGATGACGGTGCAGCGAAAATCATCGCCCAGCGCGAGCGCCAGTTGTGGCAGATAACTTTTCGCCAGCGTGACCAATCGCACCGCGGCATTGCGCTGCACCGCCAGATACAGTTCATGCAACCGCGCCGAGTGCGGTGTGAGGTCCGTCAGCGATTCCACCACGCAACCGCCGGTCGTGAGCTTCTTCACCTGATCCTTGGCGTTGCGCCGATACTTCGCGTCGAGCGCGGTGAGGTAATCCTCGTAGGTGCGCCAGGCGGGATTGAGCGCGAGCACCATGTTCGGCTCGGTTTCCATGGGGCGATAGCTGAAGCGCCGCAGCGCCTCCAGTCCCTGCTCGCGTTCCGTGAGGTCCTTGACCAGCACGAGATTCGTCTGACCGAGCAACCGTTCCGCGCGCCGGATGCGATACAACGCCTCCGCCACACCCGGCCAGAGCGCCGCCGGATCTTCGCCCGCGGCGAACGCGATGCCGTGAAAGCCCCACGACATGAGATTGCCCGCCACCAGCAACGGCTCGTTCAACTGCGAGGTCGCGAGCTTGGCCGCCGGCGTCAACACGCGTTGCAACGAACTGCCGTTCCGAGTGCCGCCCGATTCCTCCTTGAGCAAATGCTTGTTGGTGACCGTGACGAGTTGCGCCGCCACGGCGGCGACGGGTTGTTCCCCGCGGAAAACCAGCGCGTAACGGGGCACGAGATTGTCCGGCCCGTGCGCTTCGATGACCCGGAGCACCTTGCGCTGGAGAAACAAACTGCCGTTTGCGGTAACAGCGTCCCACGCCGCGCTGTTGAGGAAATCCACGCGATCCGCCAGCGCGAAATCAAATCCGCTGGGCCGATGCCGCTCCTCATGCCGCTCGTGCAACTCGCGCAACTTGGAGGCGACGCGTTTCAGCGGATTCCGGGAAGTGGGTTTGGTGACCATGAAATGTCGCAGCAGTTAACACTCGGTTCGTTATGCAGTCAACGTAGAGCAGCAGTATGCTATCTTCAGGCTGTGAACAAACCGACCGCTGTAATTGATAAATCAATACTTCAAGCCATCTGCGAGCAGATGCCCGTCGAGCTTGATGCTTGTTTTAATACACTGCTTAACCGTTACGTGCTGGTCGTGCCTTCAATTCTAGTGGAGGAAGTGTGGGTAGATCTTGCGAGCCCAACTCCAACAAAAAGTCCTCGAGTCGCTGAAAAAATGGTGGAGTGCCTTCTCCATCTCCAAGATGCTTGGATTGCCGCGCCGCTGGATATTGCCTTCGTTGAGTTAGTGAAGCGTGAATCAATTGAGGTTCTTCCGAAGCCACCTGCGAATGTCATGAATAGCTTCTTCACGTTGCGTCGAGATAACGCTGCGCTCCAAACATGGATGGGGGAGCGGAAGGAGTTCCATGAGAGATCCATTTGCCAACGAGTAGAAGATCAAACTCAAATACTAAATCCAACAGAATGTGCTCACGTAACGAGCGGACAAGAATTCTTTGAGCAATTCATCAGGCCGAAGTTTATGGAAATGCTTTCTGACCCCATACGCAAGCGCAAGCTACTTGAAAGCGTCTTGGGATTGGCATTCCGCAAACGCTACCCGGATTTCTCAAAGGAGATCGATGCTGCTTTCGATGGCTATTCACTTGAGACATTTGATAAATACCATGCGACCTTCAACTGCATTATGAGCGCGATGTTCTATTTTTATGCGCCGCTCTGTGCGGTACCTCAATCTGACGGCGGACCGCGCAAACTTCTCGGAGGTGGCTTCAACAAGCAAAGGAGCAATCTCAACGACGAAAAGTATGTTCAATCTGCGCTGCTCTGCGCTCGACTGGTCACTCGAAATGAAGGAATGAAAAATGTCATGGAGTTGTTTCGTGCTTGTGGCATTTGGAACGGAGACGTCATTTTCACAAGCCCCGGCCCAAGTCAGAACCTGTTGGTTGAATTGCCTCCGGCTCTCAAATGAGCCTTGTTTCGCCGAATTCAAATACATTGGCCCATCACCGAAAGCGAGATTTCCTCAACCTCTCCATCGCGGGTCAGAATGAAGGAACTCAAAATGAGATGCTGCAAGTCTGGGTCTTTCTTGAGCAGGACGGGACACTCGTTCAACACGGCTAGGATTCGGGAAGTGTTCTGAACCAAATCAGAACCAATCTGAAGTTGTCCTTGTGTGCGATAGAATCGCACATCGGCCGATGCCTGAACGATTCGGAATAAAACCGACTCGCTTCCGGCTGACTTAAACAACTTGCCTTCCGCTTCAATTCCTATGGCTCGCGGAACAATCCGCGTAACGACGAACGGCATCCATCCGGCTTCAACCCACGCCGCAAAGCGCGGTGGCGCTGATGCAGGCGCGGTTGCCTCGGCTGCCCCTGGATCTTTGTGTTCTTTAGCCTCTGAATCAGATTCGGATGGTTGGGCCGTCGCACCAAGAAGAAAGCGCGCTCTGCCTTGAGCAGAAGAAAAGTGCTGTTTTACGACAGGATTATCAGTGCATGGATGCTTCGGCCACGGCGGGCCAAGCTCATCGAAAAACACTCTGCCTCCGTATGGAGACTGGTAGAAATAGACGGCGCATCCGCAGACAGGGCAACGGGCGTTTGGATTGACGTAGCTTGGATAGGTGATAAATGGAAACTCAAATAATTCACCTTCACTTGTTGAACGAATCGGAGGAAAGCCTGAGTAACCGCCATCACGTCCGTAACAAGACTCCCCGTCTAAATGGAATGGGATGCAACGACCATCAACATATCGGAATTCAATCGCTCGTCCGCAGTTGTAACAGGATTCCATTGCTGGTTAATGTTACTCCGTCGCTTATCGGGTGTTCGTTTTATTTCGGCATCTGCAAACCGATCTTGTCCGCGGCTTGCGCCACGTCTTTGTTGCCGCGACCGGAGAGGTTCATAGTTTTTTCAATAGCCCGTCGTATTCGTCGTGCGACCCGATCCAATACCAGATCATCATCTCGCCCTTCTGCACGCCAACCGCTCGCCAGCCCAAACCAATACGGACGGAGAAGATGGGCAGTGTCGTGTGAACTCGTTTGAACTGGAGGCCGGGATGATTCGGGTTTTCCCGCCAGATGCGATACGCCTTGAGCGCACCTTTTTGAATCTCTTGCGGAAGTCCGGCGTAAAGCTGCCGAAACGCTTTAGTTGTGTGAGAGGTCACTGTCTTTCCCAAAAGGCCGGGTCTTCCCCTCGTTGAATTCCGCCATCGCCTCGTCTGCCAGCCGGGCCAAGGTATCTTGAGAACCGGCGAACTGCGCGTCCCAACGTTTCTCGGAGGCGATCTCGTCGAGAATCAGAGTGGCTACCGCCTCCTGTTCCCGTTCTGAAAGCTGGGAGGCTTGCCGGATGGCTTTTTCGAGCAGCGCTGTCATGGCCTCAGCATACACCGGACGAGGAGCGGTTCAAGCTCAAGTCCGGGTTTCAACTTCACTTCGGCATCTGCAAACCGATCTTGTCGCCGCGACCCGAGAGGTTCATCGTTTGAGCAAAGCGCCCACATCCACGGCAACGTCGGGGAAGGCCTGCGGTTTGGCTTGGTCGCCAGCGCGCAGCACAGTCTTTGAACCATAACCGGTGAAATGCGGTTCGCGATAAACTTCGATGGTCGCGTCTAGCAGATTCACGATCCACACTTCCGCAACGCCCGCGCGGCCATACGCCGGGAGTTTAATTTCGCGGTCGTATTCCAAAGTGCTGTCGGCAACTTCGATGAGCAGAAAAACATCCTGTGGCTGCGGATGGCGGCTGGTGTAGTCATCGGCCGATGGCTGGAGCAGCATCACGTCGGGTTCTGGTTCGGAATGGTCGTCGAGCCGAACCGGGTCCTGGGTGGAAACCATCCAGCGGCCTTGGGCCTTGAGATTGAAAAGGCGGCTCAAGCGTTTGACCAAACCTCCGTGAAATGGGCCGATGGGGGACATGTCAATGATCTTTCCATCGAGAAGTTCCATGCGTTTTCCGGGCCGGAGTACGCCTGTTTCCGCCATGCGATAATAATCTTCCACGCTGAAACGATGCTGTGTCTGAACCGACATGTGCTGATTTTAGCCTGTCACTTCGGCATCTGCAAACCGATCTTGTCCGCCGCTTGCGCCACGTCTTTGTCGCCGCGACCGGAGAGGTTCACGATGATGAGCTTGTCCTTGCCCAGCTTCGGCGCTTGGACGATGCACTCGGCGACGGCATGTGAGCTTTCGAGTGCGGGGATGATGCCTTCGAGCCGCGCGAGTTTCATGAATGCTTCGAGAGCCTTGTCGTCGGTGGCGTAGGTGTATTCCACGCGTTTGGCGTCGTGCAGGAATGCGTGTTCCGGTCCGACGGCGGCGTAGTCCAATCCAGCGCTGACGCTGTGCGTGAGTTGAATCTGCCCGAAGTCGTCCTGCAAAATGTAACTGCGCGTGCCTTGCAATACGCCGAGTGAACCGCCGTGAAAGCGCGCCGCGTGTTGCTCCGGCTTGATACCGAGTCCGCCTGCTTCCACGCCAATCATTTTCACGGATTTATCGTCGAGAAACGGATAGAACAGGCCGATGGCGTTTGAGCCGCCGCCGACGCAGGCGATGAGCAGGTCAGGCAGGCGTTTTTCCTTTTCGAGAATCTGCGCGCGGGCTTCGTCGCCAATGACGCGTTGAAAATTGCGGACCATCACCGGATACGGATGTGCGCCGTAAGCCGTGCCGAGAATGTAATGCGTACTGCGGATGTTCGTGACCCAATCGCGCATCGCTTCGTTGACGGCTTCTTTGAGCGTCTTTTGTCCGGCATGCACGGGCACGACTTCCGCGCCGAGCATTTTCATGCGATACACATTGAGCCGTTGCCGTTCGCAATCCACTGCGCCCATGTAGATGACGCATTTCAATCCGAACATCGCGGCAACGGTTGCGGTGGCAACACCGTGTTGACCGGCGCCGGTTTCGGCAATGATGCGCGTTTTGCCCATGCGCTTGGCCAACAGGATTTGGCCCATCGCGTTGTTGATCTTATGCGCGCCGGTGTGATTCAGGTCTTCGCGCTTGAGATAAATTTTTGCGCCGCTGAGGTCTTGGGTCAGGCGCTCTGCGAAATAAAGTGGCGTGGGGCGACCGACGAATTCCGTGAGGTAGTAGGAAAGTTCGCGCTGAAATTCCGGGTCATGTTGTGCGCGGAAGTATTCGGCCTCCAACTCCTGCAACGGGTGCATCAGCGTCTCAGGCACATAACGTCCGCCATACGGACCAAAGTGGCCTTGGGCATCAGGTAGATTGTCGGCAACAACAGCGCTCATGGAAGCGAAGTTAGTCGAAGCTGCCGGATCGAGAAAGTGGTTTTGTGGTTGGAATCGGTTGTGGAGGCTGAACAACCGGCGCGAAAAGAACTTTCTCGCGTCGCAAGTCTGGTATTGAATCAAGGCGCTTATGAGCCAAACGCATCCACTTACCACTACGACCTTTGATCTTCCGGGATATCGCGTCGTCCGCTCGCATGGGGTCGTCCGCGGCATTGTGGTGCGCTCGCGTTCTGTGATTGGAAATATCGGCGCGAGCATTCAGACAATATTCGGAGGCAACATCACGCTCTATACCGAGTTATGCGAACGCGCCCGTTCTGATGCGTTCAACCAAATGCTCGCGCACGCGGGACAACTCGGTGCCAATGCGGTAATCGGCATTCGTTACGACGCGACGGAAATTGGTAACGGGATTACGGAAGTGATTTGTTATGGCACGGCGGTTTCGGTTGAACCCGAAGAAGTGCGATCGGCGTGACGCGATTGGTTAATTGATTCAATCTGCGAACAGATGTATGCCCGCGTTGGAAACTCAGAAGTCGGTGGATTTTTCCGCGATTTGACTTATGAAGAATATGCCGCCGCGGAAGTGAGGCGGCGCCAAACTCCGTAGTGCGATACGTCACGCCATCCAAAACCACGATTCGGACGGTGATTGTGCCAGGCCGGTTCGCCCGCGCAATCAGCGGTGGCCGCGCGATCTGATGGCATGAAATCCGTCACTGATAATTTTGCCAGTCGCGTGCTTGCCGTATTGGCCGGTTTGGTGATTCGCCGACGGCGCTGGTTCTTCTGGCCGCAACTGCTGCTCTTTGCGCTGTGCACGTTTTACACGGTCAAGTACCTCGAATTCGACACGAACCGCGGTTCGTTGGTCGGCGCGGACAAACGTTATCACCATAATTTTCTTCAGTTCAAAAAAGAGTTCGCCGCGCAGGACGATCTCGTTGTTGTCGTCGAAAGCGAGAATCCGGAGAAAAACCGGCAGTTCGTCGAACGACTCGGCGCAAAGTTGGAAAGCGAACGGGTGCGCGTGCCGATTCAACCCGGCAGCAAAGAAACAGCCGCAACAAATCTGTTCGCGAATGTTTTTTACAAGGGCGACCTGAAAATGCTCGGCGCGAAAGCGCTGCTGTTCGTGCCGGAAGAAGATCTCGTCGAACTGAAACAGCGGTTGGAGGAATATCGCCCGCTGATTGAACCGTTCACGCACACGACGAATCTCGTTTCGTTAATTGATCTCATCAACAAACGCTTCAGTCAGGCGCGGCGCGAGAGTGATCCACAAACCGAAGCGTTGGTGAAAGCGTTGCCGGCGCTGGAGCGAATCATCGCGCAAGCCGTTACCAGTATCCGTCGCGGTGGCGCGCCGCCGTCGCCGGGTGTGTTTGCGTTGTTTGATCCGAGTCACGAAGCTGAGCAGAGCGTTTATATCACCTACTCCAGCGGACAGATTTTTCTCGCCACGGCGCAACCGGCCCAAGCGGGTTTGGAAGGCAAGGCGGTGCGCCGCATTCGCGAACTGGTCGAAGAAACTCGCGCGGAAGTTCCGGGTGTGAATGCCGGATTGACCGGTGAATCGGTGCTCGAAATCGCGGAGCTGGAGCAGTCGCAAAAAGACACAACTCTGGCGAGTGTCGTGGCGCTGATTCTGACGGCGCTGATTTTCGTTTATGGCTACAACGAAACCGGGCGCCCGTTAAAAGCCGTCGCCAGCCTGGTCGTTGGCATTGGTTACACGATGGGTTTCACGACGCTGGTGGTCGGGCATTTGAACATTCTCACGATCACCTTCGTGCCGATTCTCATCGGGTTGGCGATTGATTTTGGCGTGCATCTGGTGACGCGGTACGAAGAGGAATTGCGACACGGCGCGAGCGAGGCTGATGCGATCACCAAAGCGCTCGTATTTACCGGACAAGGCATTTTCACCGGCGCATTCACTACGGCAGGAGCGTTT
>CALAYC010000276.1 GCA_937894935.1 uncultured Verrucomicrobiota bacterium | reverse complement strand
CGGAACAGGTCGGGGTTCAGCCAGTCATCGCCGAGGGTTTCCTTGACCATCACGAGATACGCAAGCGCCTGCTTGGAATTACGGATGCCGCCGGCGGGCTTCATGCCGATGCGAATCCCGGTGGCAAAGAAATAATCGCGGATAGCTTCGAGCATCACGAGTGTAACCGGGAGAGTTGCCGCGGGTGAAACCTTGCCGGTGCTCGTTTTGATGAAATCAGCGCCCGCTTGCATCGCGATTTCACTCGCCAGCCGGACGTTATCGTAGGTGACAAGTTCACCGGTTTCGAGAATCACCTTCAGATGCGCCGGACCGCAGGCTTCTTTCGTCGCGGCGATTTCGTCGAAGACTTTGGCGTGATCGCCGGCGAGGAAGGCGCACCGATCAATAACCATGTCAATCTCATCCGCGCCATCCGCCACGGTGCGGCGAACTTCTTCGAGCTTGGTGCGAAGTGGATATTGGCCGCTGGGAAAACCGGTGGCGACGGCAGCGACTTTGACCGGAGAATTTTCCCCGAGAAATCGGCGCGCGTATTTCACCATGTTCGGATAAACGCAGATCGCCGCGCAGCTCGGCACGTCGTATTTCGGGTCGGCAGGTTGAAGTGCTTTGCGACAGAGATACGCGACTTTGCCGGGCGTGTCTTTACCTTCGAGGGTGGTGAGGTCGCACATGTTCACGGCCATTTTGAGCCCGGCGAGTTTGGCGCTGGTTTTGATGCTGCGCTTGGTGAACGCGGCGGCGCGCTCTTCCAACATCACAGCGTCCACGGCGGGCGCAGAAAATCGGGACGAAGCGGCACGACGAAATCCGGCAGGTGCGACAAGCGCTTTCATAACAATAATGGGGCAAACTCTGCGGGTGCCGCCCCGGCAGAGTCAATGCGCTTTCCGGCTCTTAACGAGGCTAACAGCGTTCAATCCCGATCAATCGCACTGAACCCGACGCGATCCAGCAGGATGCGAAGCTTATTCGTGCCGCAGTGCCTCCACAGGATCCATCTGCGCCGCGCGCAACGCGGGATAAATTCCAAAGACAATTCCTACCAGTGCCGAAATCGTGAACGCCAAAAACGGCGACCAGAGCGTCACAATGGTTTTCATCCCGGCAGCGTACGTCACCAGGAACGGAATACTCATGCCCAAAAGCACGCCCACCATTCCTCCCGCGCCGGATAAAATCACCGTCTCCACCAGAAACTGCACCACGATGTCCCGCCGCCGCGCGCCCAACGCCCGACGAATCCCGATCTCCCGCGTCCGCTCCGTCACGCTGGCGAGCATGATATTCATAATGCCGATGCCGCCGACGAGCAGTGAAATGGCGGCGATGGACCCCAGCACGATGTTGAAAATGCGTTTGGTTTCCTCCGCGCGCTTGAGCAATTCCAGCGGGACAACGATCTCGTAATCTTTCTTTTTATGGTTTCGTTCCATCAGATTTTTGATGGCGTCCGCAACACGCGTGACTTGATCGAGCGATTCCACTTTCACGGTGATTTCGTGCAACTGAATTCGCTCCGCCTCGAAACTTCCCGAGCGCCGTCGCATCAACACATCGCCGTAGCGCAGGCGCGCGGTTTCCAGCGGAATGAACATCCGTTGCGCCGCAGGCTTGCCGCTTCCGCCGGTTTCTGAATCGTTTACACCTGCACCGAGCCGTTCCATCACACCAATCACGGTGTAATAATTGCCACCGACGCGAATGTGTTTGCCGAGCGGCGAATCGATGGGAAACAGCGCCGGCACCATCTCCGCACCGAGCACACAAACGTTCGCGCGTGATTCCATGTCGGCATCGGTAAAGAAACGACCGGACGCGACGCGTTGATTGCGCATCTCCGGATACCACGGCACGGTGCCGATCACGTCGCAATCCACCCGGCGACTGATATTCCACGCGTACTCCCGAATGTTCCGCGCGGGCATCACGACGCTCACCCCCGGGATGGTGGCGCGAATGCGATTCACATCCGTGTAAGTGATGCCATATTGCAGCACGTAACTTTGACTGCCTTTGTCGGAAACTTTCTGTTCTTCGGGTGGCTTCGTGCTGCGCAAAATGATGTTCTGACTGCCAAGGCTTTTGATCTTTTCCTGCGCTTCAAAACTCGCTCCTTCGCCAATCGCCAACATCGCAATCACCGAACAAACGCCGAAAACAATTCCGAGCATCGTCAGCATGGAACGCAGCCGATGCAGCCAAAGGCTCTTCACGCCAAGCCGCACGGCGCGTTTGAGTCGCGCGCCGGTCAAACCACGTAGCACACTGCGGAAATCAGAGTTCATTTATGCGCGCCGAGTTCATTCGCGTGATCCGTGATTCGCAAGAAAGTCATCCTCATCGGTTTGCGACATCGCTTTCAATCCGCCCGTCCCGCAGGCGCAACGTGCGGCGCGAGCGACGCCCCACCGTCGGATCGTGAGTCACCAGTATCAGCGTTTTGCCCTGCGCATGCAGTTCGTCGAATAATTCCAGAATGTCGCTGCCGGATGACGAATCGAGATTGCCCGTCGGCTCGTCAGCCAGAATAACGAGTGGCTCGTTTACCAGCGCGCGGGCGATGGCGACGCGTTGTTGTTGTCCGCCGGAAAGTTCGAAGGGTTTGTGTTCCAGGCGATGTTCCAGCCCCACGCGCGCGGCCATGCGCCGCGCCAGTTCGCGACTCTCTTCCTCGGGACGATCCTGGTAATACAACGGCACTTCGATGTTCTCCACGACGGTGAGCTGTTGAATCAGATTGTAGGATTGAAACACGAAACCGAGCCGCGTGCCGCGCACACTCGACAACGCATCATCGTTCATTTGCGAAACATCTTCGCCGCCGAGTCGATAGCGGCCAGAACTGGGCCGATCCAGACAACCCAGCAAATTCAGCAAGGTGGATTTACCGCAACCCGATGGGCCCATGATGCTGAGGTAATCTCCCGCGTTGATATCGAACGAAATCCCACGCAACGCTTCCACGGTGACCGGGCCCATTTGATAGGTCTTGCGAACATCGGTGAACTGCACAATTGGCGTAGCCATAGCTTCGTTAGTTCAGGCCTTCGCCGTCGCAACCGCCTCCGGCGCGGTCGGAGGCGGGGTCGATTCCTTTTCGCCGGGGCGACTCTCGATACCATCCGGCATTCGCAACAACACTTTCTCGCCTTCGCGCAAACCGCTCTTCACTTCGATAAATTCGTCCGTGAATTCACCAATCTGAATCTCGCGCCGCTCCGGCTTGAATCCGCCCGCCACATAACAAATCTGTTTTCCATTATCGGGCAACACCGCCTGCACCGGGATGTAAACCACGTCCGCCAGTTTGTTCACCAGGATTTCCACCTTCGCGCTCATGCCCGGCTTCACCCAGTCATGCGTGCCATCGATCGCAATCGTCGTGACGTACACCTTCAAGTCCGGACTCATCCAGCGGTTTTGCGAATCCGGCAGCACGGCGACCTTGGTAATTTCACCGGTCAACACCTCATCAGGAAAAGCGTCCACCGTGATGCGCGCTTTCAGACCTTTCTTCACCTTTTTGATGTAGCTCTCGTGAATCTTCACGTTCACCGCCATCTGTGTCATGTCAGGAATGGTGATAATCGCTTGCCGTTCGCGCACCGTAGCACCTTCGCGCACGCGTTCTTCGCCGCCGTAATAAATGCCGTCATCGCGACCACTGCCATACACCACCAGCCCCGACTTCTTCGCCACCAACGTGCATTTTTCCAATTGTTCCTGCAGATCCTTGCGCTGCCGCGATTGCACGTCGAATTGTCCTTTTGCCGAATTCAATCGCGCCCGCGCCTGCGCCAATCTGGATATCGCCACGCGCCGTGCCTTGTCCTGTTCCCGCAACGCATCAACGTATTTCGACAACGCTTCCTCGGCGGATTTGTTGAACTCGTATTTCAAATAAAGGGCCCGCGCTGTCTCGGCGGTTTGCACTTTCAAGCGGCTGCTCTCGTAGGAAATTTCATCCCGCGTCACTTCGGTTTTCGGCACGAACCCTTTTTCGAACAGCCGATGCGTCCCCTCCAACGCCGTCCTCGTTTGCCCCAACTCCTTTTGCGCCACCTGCAAATCGTCTTCGAGCTTCCGTAACTTCTGCTTCGCCTCGCCGTCACCGAGCGCCTCAATGTTGGCGAACTTCGAAAAATCCACTGTCATCCAGGGGCGCGATTCCGGGGGCAACTCGAGTCCCACCGCCACCGCCATCGCGCCACCGGACGCACTGCCGGTAACCTCTTCAGCGTGAACCGTGGCTTCAACGTTGCTCGGATTCGCCACCAGTTTGTCGAGGCCGAGGTCCGCGATGATTTGCGCCGTCACCATGTCACCCAACAGCTTGTCGAAGTCCATTCGCGCAAATCGCGCCTTTTGTTCCGCGGCCTTGATGTCAGTTTCGTTCTGGCTGATCTGGATTTCGTAATTCTGTTGCGCATCGGTCAGGCTCGCCATCGCCGTCTGATACTGAATCTCCTGCTGCACGATCTGCTTCTGCAACTCGGACGAATCCAACTCACACAAAACTTTGTTCGTCCGCACATCATCTTCCGTGACGAAGTAACCTTCTTCGACGATTTTTAAAATCTTCGTGCCCTGATAGCCGACGCGCACCTCGCATTTGATCTCCTGCGATTCCAACGCCTGCAAGCTGCCACCTTCCAGTACGGTGATTTCCAGCGGCCCGCGCCGCGCAGTAAACGTCAACGCCTTCGCGGTCGAACCTTTCTCGCCTTTGAACCACCAGATACCGCCCACCACAAGTACTGCGCCTATCGCAATGAGTCGCCAGCGCGGTTGACGGTGCAGAAAATTTTTCGCTTCAGTTAGTTTGGACATGCGCTTCCTCCCACTGACCGTTTTCCTTGATGTAAAGAATCCCCATGTTGTTCCAGAATTGCAGGCGCGCGATGGTATGCGACACCAACGCCTGTGTGCGTTGATTTTTGGAATCCACCAACGCGTTCTGCGCGTCCACCTGATCCTGCGCGCGGGCCCGACCAAACTCTGCCAACAGGTTTTGCTCTTCAACCCGCCGTTCCGCGAGACGGACACCGATCTCGGCAATCTCGTAACTTCGCTTCGCCTGATCCAGGGTGCGCCAGCTATCTCGCACCTGAAGTTTGATTTCGTCCTCGTGCTGCACCACGGCCCGCGCGGCGCGATTGCGGTTGATCAGCGTCCCGCGATACGCATTGCGCTCCGCTTTGCGATCCAACCCCGGATCAATGTTTAACCCGGCGTTCCAGCGATACCGATCCAATTCCGGCAACGTGAAATGATCATTTTCATTCGGATTACTATTTACACTGACCGCCGCACCGAGATCCACGCGCGGCAACAGGAGGTTGGCCGCAACCTCAACGCGACGTTCCGCATCATCGAATTCATCTTTCGTGTTCAGAAAATCCAGCCGCGCCGTCAATGCAACTTGAATGGACTCCTCAATGCTGAGTTCCGGGTGGCGGATCTGCAGCACTTCCAACTCATGATCATCCAACACAATCGGCGCATCCACCGAGAGCCCGAGCAGAATCTTGAAGTTGTCCAGCGCCTGTTTGTAATTACGAATCCCATTGATCCAGGCGCTCTCCGCCGTTAATTCCTGCTGCTCGAGACGACCCAGGTCCGCCGTCGTGGTGCGTCCCTCCTGCGCCAACGCTCGCGTCCGTTCGGCGTTGCGGCGCGAGCCTGCAAGGTTCAGAAAACTGTTCCGCACCGCATCACGCACCCCGAGCACGTTGTAATAAGCCGTCGCCACCTGCACACTGAATTCTTTGCGATAGCGGGTAAAACTCCGCAGATCATAGAGCAGATTCCGCTCGGCCTGAATTAACGCTTCGGTCTGCTGCTTGAACCCCGCGTCCCGCAACAACGGTCGCAAAAACGTCGCGCTCATCTGGGATGACGACGTCAATCGCGGATCGCCTGTCACGAACCGCACAAAGTCCGCCGTAACCGCCGTGGTAATCCGCCCCACGTCGCGAATCAACCAACTTGCTCCGACCGTTCCCACGCCCGCGACCTGATGTTGCTCGACGAGATTGTCACTGACGATGACCTTGGGTTCCCCGGTAATTTCATCAATCCCCACCGTCAGCGCCTGCTCCGTGCGAACGACGTAATTGGCATTTCCGGTGGCAGAAAAAATCGGGGCGAATTGATGCCGCGCCAGGCTCAGGGTCAAAGCTGAGAGATAAAGCTGTTCCTTCCGCGTCTGATAAACGCGGCTATGCGCGACCGCAAGTTGCAACGCATCCTCCAATCGCAACACATGCGCACCACTCTCACTTGCGCCAGCCGTACCGAGAAAATCCGGCACATTCGCATTGATTGGATAGGGGCTTAACACCGCCGGTTCGGCTGGCTCAATGGTGAATCGCGGATCCGTGTTCGGCACGAACTGCGCCTTCTGCTGCACCGCCGCATAAGCCTCCCGATCGGCAGACCGGCGATAAAAATTTGTGCACCCCGTCAGTGTGGCTAAAAACAACAGCCCCGCGACGCGCAGCCCACCCCGCCACTTCTGAAACTGAGGGAACATTAGATTTATGGACTGACCCGGGCCGCAAACTGTTCATTGTTTGCGCGGCACACTTGCGTCAACCGGGACATTGAACCCCGCAGCGGCTAAACAGTTGCGCCGCCATCGGACTGAAGTAATTAGACCAGCTCCCCTCCGAGCCCTCACGCGGAAATGCCTCAACCTTTTGAAATCCCAGACCGAATCTGAATAAACTCCGGACAAACGAATGCAGGGGTCTTGAGTTAACGAACAGCTCCCCAAGACTCCCGCGCTATCATTGAATGGCAGGTGGGTCGGGTTGGGGCCGCCGAGAATCAGTTTTTGGCAACAAGACAATCAGAAGGCCCTCCGGTCGGGTGAACTATCAACCCGTGCGCACATTCGAAGTGAACCGCCCACATTGCGCACCGCAGTGGAATCCATCAGATCCAAAGCGTTTCAGCCATCACAAAACATCAACCCGGTGGCCATTGCATCTGGCGTCCGCCGAGAATATGACAGTGCAGATGCGGGACGGATTCGCCGCCGTTCGGACCGTTGTTGATGACCAAACGATAACCCGACGCAGTGAGCCCGAGTTTGTCGGCTACCTCCGCAGCTTTCAGCAGCAGATGTCCCAGCAACTTGTGATCTTCCGGCTTGGCTTCCGCGATGCGCGGGATGGCTTTCTTCGGGACGATGAGGACATGCGTGGGCGCTTTGGGAGCAATGTCGTGAAAGGCAAGAACGAGGTCGTCTTCGTAAACGATTTGCGCCGGAATTTCGCGCGCGCAGATTTTCTCAAACAAAGTTTTGCTCATGCGGCAGTTTTACCGCGAACCGAACGCTGCGCGAATCGAAAAATCAATCCACCACCAACGTGCAGTTTGCTCCAGCGGTTTCCTTGCTGAG
>CALAYC010000275.1 GCA_937894935.1 uncultured Verrucomicrobiota bacterium | reverse complement strand
TGCTGCTTGCCGGTTGCGTCCACGATGAACCACGAGAAGACGATATTGCTGAGCGTTGTCGCGCTGTAATGTGTTATGTCAACGACCGCTTCCAGTTGTTCGTTGGCGGTAAAAACCCGTTTCGTCAGGCGCGCCAGTGGAACAGTTTCGGAACAAAACTGTCGCCACTCATCCGCCCTCACATAACCTTTCTCCTCCCAAAACGGATCGAGCAAACCCACCAACGCGGTGCCCTGACCAGTGTAATCATGCAGATCGAGCAATTGAAATCCACCCAAGCCGGGTGAGCGCAGAATGGCTTCGAGTTCCTCCTTGTAACAGGCGAGTTGAAAACGTCCGGAAGCGTGCGCGAATTGTTTGTTGAATTCCAGCACGCCAGTTTTCGCCGCTGAGTCGTGGAAGATTTCAAAGTTTCCGGGCCGGATGAAGCCGGTGAACTTTTTAATCACGTCAAAATCGGGATACGCGCACCACTGGCCGTTTTCGTGAACGATGTTTGGCACGTCCACCCCGCGCATCGAGCGCGCGTAATCCCGCCCAAACCACGCGGAGTTGCCGCGCATCATGTTCAGGCCGATACGATGAACGGCGAGATAATCGGCGCGATCTTTCACTGGTCCGGGTTCGTCAATCACCGACCAACCGGTGTCTGGTGTGTAAAGGCGACGCGGGTCACGTTCGCGAAAATGTTGCACCCACTTCGAACAGGCTTCCTTCCACCGCCCCTTGGCTTCGTTGCTCGCGGACATCAGCGCAAACGATGGATGATTGCCGTAGTATTTGATCATGCGTTCGGTTTCCTCGTAGAGCATGGCTTCCATCGGTGTGCCGGGGCTGATTTCGTTCCACATGCCGGGCTCGGGTTGTAGGTAAATTCCAATTTCATCCGCAGCAGTGAATGCAGCTTCCGGTGGACAGAACGAATGAAAGCGGACGTGATTCAATCCCCACTCTTTGCAGGTCTGAAACAGCTTGCGCCAGTAATCAACGTCGCAAGGCGGGTAACCGGTGAGCGGAAAATCGCCGCCGTGGTGCGTGCCACGCATCATGGTCGGGCGACCGTTGATGATGAATTCCTGACCGGAGGTTTTGATGTCGCGGAGACCAAAGGTAACGGTTTTGTTATGGGTCAGTTCTCCGGAATTAACATAAACGAAAGCCGACTCGAGTTGGGGATCGAATTCGTCCCACTCCCTCGTTTCAGGAAGAATCGGCTTGCTGGTTTCGATCCACATACGACCTGGCGGTACATCTGCCACACCGTCGTTCCCAAATTTATCAGGCAACGCACCAGAAATCTGTTTCGGTAAAACAAGGGTTTTGTAGGCCACCTTGCGGCTTTCACGGGTAGCGTTACCAACGTGAATTCTAAGGTACAAACTCTTGTCGCTTGGGTTCGGAAAAATCCTCACCTCTTCAATCCACACCGGCGGCGTGCTGCGCAATTCGATTTTACCCACGATTCCGTTCCACGTGCTGCCGAGCGAATCCGAGACCGCGTGCGCGTCCGGCCGATAGTTCATCAACATCCGATTGTCCACGCGCACGGTGAGGCGATGTTTGCCGGGCGACACGATACCGAAATCAAATTCATGTGGCGTGCAGAGCGAGCGATTCGTGCCGACGAGTTTGTCATCGAGCCAGGCGCGGGTTTCCCAGCGCGTGCGTTCCAAAAACAACACCACGCGCCGGCCTTCCCATTCCTTGGGGATTTCGATGTCGCGTTGATACCACGCCGCACCGAGATAATGTCGTGTCGGTTGACTCACGAACGGAACGCGCACGTTGCCGGGTTGAGTGTGCGCCTGATAATCTTCGCGCTCGGACCAAAGCCGATCGTAAAGCGACAAAACCCACGGCGTATTGGTGCTGATTTCGTCGCCGTAACCTTGCGCTTGCAAAATTCCCGGTAGTTGAATCAAGCCTTCAAGGTCGCGAGCAAAATATTTGTCCTCAAGGCCGAGATCATTCGGGTCTGGCTGAAACCGCCACGTGCCGGCGAGCGATTGAGTGAACGGTTCAGCACTGACTGGTCGAACGCAACACACGGCGACGACCAACAGTTGAAGCGACGTAACAATAAGTCGATGAAATCGCATTGGAATCGTGCGAATGCTATCGCAGCGATGGCGGGCGTCCAATTCCCGATGAACCGCCATTTCTGGTGAGGGTGCAGCCGTGACGTGAGAGCCATTCTTGCAATTCCCTCGCTTGACGGCGAGGACGTTCAGTTTAGCCTTCGCGGTTCTGCGGCGCGAAAGGCGTTGCAATGTTGAATCGATGTCCAATTCTCATCAAACCAATAGCGCCAGTGTGAATCGCGCTGAACTTGCTGCGCAATTGCGCGCGGCGACTGAATTGCTCGAAAAGGCGGCGGTCGATCGCGCGATTCTCGCGGAACTTTCGCAGGAGGAACGCGTGCGCCTGCTCAAAGCAGCCGGCGATGTTTACTGTCCTGATGTGCGCGCGCGGCGGCGATTGGTGAAAGAGACTTCCAAGCAACGCAAGAAACAGAAAGTGCAGCGCGATCAATTGCAGCTCAACGAAACGGGAATCCGGAAACTTCGCGCCAAGCCGGTGTTCACCACGCCAAATCTTCCGCCGCCACCCGATATCGAGCCGCAGGAAGTTGAAGCTGATCCGGAGTTCCGCGAGGTTGTCGAACCGCAGAATTGTTACATCTGCAAAAAGGACTACACCACGATCCATCATTTTTACGACCAGCTTTGTCCGCAGTGCGCAGAGTTGAATTTCCGCAAGCGCACCGAACTCGCGGATTTGCGGGGCCGGGTGGCGTTGCTGACCGGTGGTCGGGTAAAGATCGGTTATCAAGCCGGAATTAAACTGCTCCGCGCCGGTGCGCATGTAGTCGTGACGACGCGATTTCCCCGCGATTCCGCGCTGCGTTATGCGCAAGAGCCGGATTTCAAGGAGTGGGGGCATCGGCTGGAAATTTTTGGATTGGATTTGCGACATACGCCAAGCGTCGAGGCGTTTTGTCAGCACATGATGACGAAGTATTCACGCCTGGATTTCATCATCAACAACGCATGTCAGACGGTGCGGCGACCGCCGGATTTTTATGCGCACATGATGGAGCGGGAGAATGGGGCATTGCATGACTTGCCGGAGGAAGCGCGGAAATTGCTTGGCGCGTACGAAGGGTTACGCGGTTACCACATGTTGCCGGAGGCGGATGCCGCGCTCGTGCAAAAACGCATGTCGGAAGTCGCTGGTCTGACTCACGCGGCAGCATTATCGCAAGTGCCGTTGTTGCCCGAAGAACTGGCGGCGCAACAGGCGTTGTTCCCGCAGGGAAAACTTGACCAGGACTTGCAACAGGTGGATTTGCGCGAACACAATTCCTGGCGGATGCGCATGCATGAAGTTCCCGCAGTCGAACTGCTCGAAGTGCATCTCGTCAATGCAGTCGCGCCGTTCATTCTGAATGCGCGACTGAAACCGCTGATGTTGCGAACGCCGGAGCGAGATAAACACATCGTCAACGTTTCCGCAGTCGAAGGGCAGTTTTATCGCAAGTTCAAGACAACGCGCCATCCGCACACGAACATGGCCAAGGCGGCGTTGAATATGATGACCCGCACGGCGGCGGCGGATTATCATGCGGACGGCATTCACATGAACGCGGTGGACACCGGTTGGGTGACGGATGAAGACCCGGTGCATATCGCGACGCGCAAGACAGCGGAGCATCGGTTTCATCCACCGCTCGATATCGTGGATGGCGCGGCACGAATTGTTGATCCGATTATCTCAGGTTTTAACATCGGCGAACATATCTGGGGCAAGTTCCTGAAAGATTACATGCCGACGGATTGGTAACCTCAACTCAACTTACGCGCCGGCTTTCATCGGCCAATCGGCGGCGACCATTCCTTTGTAACCGCCGATCAACGATTTGACATTTTTGTAACCCATCTTCTGTGCTGCGTCGCACGTGAGCGCAGAACGAAATCCGCCGCCGCAATACATGATGATTTCCGCGTTCTTATCCGGGAACGTTTTCTCGAGGTCGCGCTCCAGAATTCCTTTCCCAAGATGTACGGCTTCAGCAGCATGACCGGCATTCCATTCGTGGTCTTCGCGCACATCGATCAAAATCGTATTGGGGTTAGCGGCAAGTCGGGCGCGGGCTTCGGCAACGCTGATTTCCGTGACGCGTTTTTTAGCGTCGTTAACGAGAGCGAGAAATCCAGGTGAATGATCCATGCGCGAAAAGTAAATCGCCTGATTTAGCGGTCAACGAAATTAACGGACATCGGCTTTCGATGAATCGGCGTTCTGATTGGCATGAAGCGGAAATCGCAGCACGTTGACTACCCGATGACCGGAACTCCAGAGGTTCTCGAGAAACGCATCGACGTTATCGCCCGCCACGCGCACCACGCATTCAGGACGCGATTCGTATTCTGTCGTAATCAGACTTACGACGCGCATGTTGTGTTTGCGCGCAAGTTGACCGACGAGGCCAAAGACATCTTCGTCACGCGACATATCGAAAGTAATTCGCACGCCTTTGCCGGGCACAGAAAACAGACTGACAAGCGCGCGAAAAATATCTGATTCCGTAATCAAACCCACCATGCGACCGTCTTGCAGCACTGGCAACGCGCCAATCTTTTGTTCGCGCATGACGGCGGCGGCATCCTCAATCGGCGTCGCGGGCGTGGTCGTTTCCAGCTCGCGCTTCATGATGTCGCCCGTGGTCAAAGTGCTCGCGCGCGCTTCCGGTGATTCAACGGCGAAAGGATTCACGTGAGGCGGAAACGCGTGCAAAACATCCGAGGCGGAAATCATTCCCAGCAAATGCATTTTCCCACCGCGATGTTCAGTGATGGGCAAGCGGCGCACTTGTCGTCGCGCCATCAGTTCGGCGGCTTCGGCCACCCGGGCATGCGGACCAATGGTCACTAAGTTGCGCGTCATCCACATGCTGACGATCATGGTGTTCCTCCGTTCATGGTTGGCTATGAGGCAAACCGCTTTACGTCGTCCGGGCAAGCCAAGAATTGTTTTTGTTAGCGCATTATTTCGGCTAGGCTGCGCGCATGAATGTGTTGGAACAGATGACGCAGTTGGCCCGACAGGCCAAGGCTGCGTCGCGGGAACTCGCGAAACTGAACACGGCGGAGAAGAATGCGATTCTCAACGCGATGGCTGACGCGCTCGAAGCGAATGCGACGGCAATTAAAGAAGCCAATGCGCTCGATATGGATTTTGGCGCGAAAGCCGGTTTATCCAGCGCGATGTTGGATCGCTTGAAACTTGATGACAAACGAATCGGTGCGATGGCCAAAGGTTTGCGTGAAGTCGCGGCGCTGGCTGATCCGGTGGGGCGAGTGCTCGACGAACGCACACGGCCGAACGGATTGAAATTGCAGAAAATTTCCACGCCGATTGGCGTCGTGGTCATCATTTACGAATCGCGTCCTAACGTCACCGCTGACGCGGCGAGTCTCTGTTTCAAATCGGGCAATGCGACGATTTTGCGTGGCGGTAAAGAAGCGCTGAATTCGAATCAGATTATTGCGCGGACGATGATTGAGGCCGGCCGCAAAACGAATGCAGCGTTTCCGGAGTTCGCCATTCAAGTCGTGCCGACACCAGATCGCGAAGCTATCCCGGCGTTGTTGTCGCTCACGCAATACGTGGACCTGTGTATGCCGCGCGGTGGGGAAGGGTTGATTCGCGCCGTAGCGGAGTGCAGCAAAGTGCCGGTCATCAAACATTACAAAGGCGTGTGTCATGTGTTCGTGGATGGCGAGGCGGATTTAAAAATGGCAGAGGACATCGTGATGAACGCGAAATGTCAGCGGCCTGGTGTTTGCAATGCGATGGAAACGTTGCTTGTGGATAAAGCCATTGCGCCAATCTTTCTGCCGACGGTTGTTTCTCGACTCGCAGAAAAGCAGGTGGAATTGCGTGTGGACGCAGCGAGCGAAACGATTTTGCAATCCAAAGCTTCGGATTCAAAAACCAAAATCCGCCGGGCGACGGAGCAGGATTGGTTCACCGAATACAATGATTACGTTCTCAACGTCCGCGTCGTGGACGGCGTGAAGAGTGCGGTAGCGCACATCAATCACTACGGCTCGGCGCATTCGGACAGCATTGTTACGAAGAACGAGGCGCGCGCGAAACAGTTCCTCGCGGAAGTGGATAGCGCGGCGGTGTATTGGAACGCGAGCACGCGATTCACTGATGGTGGCGAGTTTGGCATGGGCGCGGAGATCGGTATCAGCACTGATAAGATCGGCGCGCGTGGTCCGATGGGTTTGGAAGAACTGACCAGCTATAAATGGCTGGGATTGGGAACGGGCCAGATCCGCGGGTGAATTTCGGGCGGTGAACTGAAAGTGGAGCCAGCTGTCGGGATTGAACCGACGACCGACGGTTTACAAAACCGTTGCTCTACCGCTGAGCTAAGCTGGCCTCCGAAGTTTCTGACTTCGCCGCAAATGCTAATGACGTCGCCGCGTCGCTTCAAGCGCGAATGCCTGGCAGCCGCAGTTTTTCCGAACGCGAAATCTTTGTTCTGCTTTAGAATCGGAATGTGAAGGAGACGCTAAGGGAATGAACTTCCGAACGTCCGAGGCGGATGCGGTCGGATGGCGGCGGAACACCGATAAAATCATCCACTTCCAAGCTCGCCGCCTCCGCGCGGAAGAACCGATATTCCACTCCAAAATTCATGTGTTCGTTAATCGCGACGTTCAATCCGGCGAACGCTTGCCAGGCAAAGACCACGTCGGCGGCTGAACCGCTGAAGATCGTTGGTCCGATGATGATATCGTCCGCGGACAAGATTGTCGTAGAAAGTCCAAGTCCCGCTCCGGCGTAAGGCGAAACGCGACTGCCATCCGGCACATGTAAGCGGACGTTTAACAGAGCAGGGACGTGCGACAGGACGGCGTCGGATTGAAAAGCGCCGGTGATTGATTCAACCGAATTGGCAGAAACGCCGGTTTCCAATTCGGCATCCAACCAATCGGTGATGCCGTAGCCAGCGTGCAAACCGAGGCGAAAGCCGGGATCCAGTTCCAGTTCGCTGTTCGGAGCAATCGGCTGCCCGAAGTATTCGCGTAGCGTGACGTCCTGTGCGCTTGTGCCGCCGGCATCCAGTTTGACGTAGAACCGATTTTGATCGGCGAGAGTGGTGGCGACGTTGCCCCATGTGAGTGATAACGAAGCGAGCAGCAGCGGAAGGATTCTTGTTTTTTTCATACTCCCTTTCTTTGCGGTTTTGACGTTCGGGCACCCCGAAGATTCACGGGAAGATTCAACGGACTTGCCCCGGGCTGCAAGTCCGGATTTTCAAACTTGCGTTTTGCCGGAACGAACGGAAGACTTCGCCACCTGAAATATGGAACAAAATGTGTCTGAGACGCCTTTGCTTTTACATACCTGGGCGTGGATCGAAAAAAATCGAAAACTGGTAATCATCGGCGTCGTGGCATTGGGCGTGATCGTAGCCGCCGTGGCTTATAGCAACTGGGCCAGCCGGCAAAAGCGGATCGCCGCCGGACAGGCTGTGTCGCAAGCAGCTTTCGCGATGGAGAACCGGCAAAACGGTCAAAGCCCGGCGCAGGCACTCTTGCAAGTGGCCGCAGCGCATTCCGGTTCGGATGCCGGAGCACAGGCATTACTTCTCGCCGCCAACGAACAATTCAATCGCAGCAATTACGCGGAGGCGCACAGCACGTTTGAACGCTTTATCTCGGATTACGGCACGCATCGTCAGATTGCTCAAGCTTTGTATGGCAGCGGCACGGCGTTAGCCGCGCAGGGTAAACTGGACGAAGCCGTTCCGCGCTACAAAGAATGTGTCGAGCGCTACAGCACGTCGCCGATTGCGGTTTATGCGAAATTTTCACTCGCGCGCGCTTATGAAAAGCAGGGGAAATCCGATTTAGCATTGTCGCTGTATCAGGAAATTTTGCGCGAGGGACAAGGTCGCTCCGTGATGAATGAAGCGGCTGAGCGCGTCGAGGCTTTGATGCCGGCAGTGATTTCAACAACTGAGGCATCGACTCAGGCCGAGACCACTAATGCGCCCGCGGCGCAACCATGAGGTTGTAAAGGAACTGTCGCTCAGAGGCGGTTGCAACGGCTCTCCGGCGGACATCCGTTAATCCGCCCGGATTCTTTCGTACTATGAAACTAACGATTATTGGAACTGGATACGTCGGACTGGTTACGGGCACTTGCTTTGCGGAAGTGGGGCATAACGTGATTTGCGTGGACAGCGATGCAGCAAAAGTTGATTTGCTGAAGAGCGGGGGCATTCCGATTTATGAACCGGGTCTGGAGGAACTGGTTAAAAAGAACGTAGCCGCCGGACGTTTAAGTTTCACCAACAGCACGGCTGAAGGCGTTGACAAATCCGACATCATCTTCATTGCCGTGCCGACGCCGCCGCAACCGGATGGTTCGGTGGACATGAGTTTCATCGAAAAGGTTGCTCGTGAGATTGCCGGGGCGATGACCAGCTACAAAATCATCGTGGACAAATCCACGGTGCCGGTGAAGACCGGTGACAAGGTGGCGGAAACCATCAAGCGCTATTGCAAAGCCAAGGTGGAGTTCGACGTGGTCAGTAACCCGGAATTTTTGCGGGAAGGTTTTGCAGTGGACGATTTGATGAAGCCGGATCGCGTGGTCGTCGGCGTGCGGTCGCCGCGTCCAGTGGCGGCAATGAAAGAAGTTTACGAACCGTTCAAAGCGCCAATCATCGTCACGGACATCAATTCCGCGGAGTTGATTAAACACGCGTCCAATTCGTTCCTCGCACTGAAGATTTCCTACATCAACGCGATCTCCGTTATCTGTGAAGCGACCGGTGCGAACGTTCAGGAAGTGGCGAATGGCATGGGTTTGGACGAACGCATCGGCCGACGCTTTCTCAATCCGAGTCTTGGATTTGGCGGCAGTTGCTTTCCGAAAGACCTCAGCGCGTTCATCAAAATCTCTGAACAGATCGGTTACGATTTTCGCCTGCTCAAAGAAGTGCAGAACATCAATGCCGAACAGATGGAGCGTTTCGTCAAAAAGATCACCGATACGCTCTGGGTGTTGAAAGATAAAACCATCGGGGTCCTCGGTCTGACGTTCAAACAAAACACCGACGACGTCCGTTCTTCGCCGGCGATTGAGCTTTGTAAACGGTTACTGAAAGAGGGCGCGGCTTTGCGCGTGCACGATCCCAAAGGCATGGAAAAAGCCAAAGCGCTGCTTCCTGATGTTACTTATGTCGCTGACATGAATGACGTGGCGGAAGGTTGCGACGCATTGGTGATTGCGACGGAGTGGGACGAGTTCAAGAAACTCGATTTGGAACGCGCTCGCAATTTGCTCTCTGCGCCGATTATGTTTGATGGCCGAAATCTCTTTGATACGAAAGAGATGGAAACGCTCGGTTGGATTTACAAGAGCATCGGGCGATGAACCGGTGGAGCCGCCTCGCATAATCGAAGTCAGCGCCGGCCTCGTCTTTCGAGCCGGCAAATTACTCATCACCCAACGCCACGCCGCGGCGCATCTTGGCGGACTGTGGGAATTTCCTGGTGGCAAACGTGAGTCGCAGGAAACGTTTGAGCAATGCCTCGCGCGCGAGTTGCGGGAAGAACTCGGCATTGAAGTGCGCGTTGGCGAATTATTCGACACGATTACTCACGCCTATCCTGAACGCACCGTTCTGTTGAAGTTTTTCCGGTGTGAACTTGCCTCAGGGGAACCCCAGCCGCTCGATTGCGCCGCAGTCAAGTGGGTTAACGCGGCTGAACTTGCGGCGCATGATTTTCCGGCTGCTGACGCGGCTTTATTACAGAAACTGGTCGGCGCGCCTGAGCTTTGGCGCATTTGATCGAGCTCGTTGTTCGCCAGAGACGCCAGGACAATTACATATTCGTGTTGAGTCGCGACGGCCTGCGCGAAAGCTTCCGCGTTGTTTTCGCAAGGCTGCCGTCCTAACCTGCGATTGCGTTAGCGCTATGACGCCAACTCAACAACACGCCACGCTCTCCGCTGCGAATTGTGAGGTCGCCTTCGACAATCTCACTCGTCAGCTCTACGCCACGGACGCGTCTCACTATCAAATTGAGCCGATGGCTGTGGCGTTTCCGCGCGACGCGAAACAGGCCAGCTCGATCATTCAAGCTGCTGCGCAAGCAGGCGTTTCGGTAATTCCACGCGGCGCCGGAACGGGTTTGGTTGGTGGTGCGATTGGCGATGGCGTCGTCGTGGATTTCTCGCGATACAACCGGCTCATCACGGATTTTGATCGGGAGCAGCGCACGGTTCGCGTCGGCGCCGGTGTGGTGCTGGACCAGTTGAATCGCTTTCTCAAACCGGAAGGTTTTGCCTTTGGACCGGACGTTGCCACGAGTTCGCGCGCTACGATTGGCGGGATGATTGGAAATAATTCTTCTGGGGCGCGGACAGCACTTTATGGCACGACGCTTGATCACCTCGCGGAATTGGAAGTGGTGATGGCGGACGGGCGTGTGGTGCAGGTCGGAGCCGGGCAGAACTCGCTGCCGGTGCAACGCGAACTGCTTGAGAATCTGGCGATGCTCAATTCGCTGCAAATCAGCGAACGATTTCCGCCCGGATTGTTGAAGCGCTGGCCGGGTTATCCACTGGATCGAATCGCGCGCGAACCAGCGAATCTCATTAACGCTGTTGCCGGTAGCGAAGGAACGCTCGTCGCGATTGTTTCCGCAAAAGTAAAAGTTGTTCCCACTCCAGACGAAATCGGGCTCGGGTTGATTTTTTTTGATTCGGCTGCCGAAGCGATGCAGGCGACGGTGGAATTATCTTCGCTCAAACCGGCGGCGATTGAATTTCTCGACCGGATGTTGCTCGACCAAACGCGCGGGCAGATGGAATTTCAAGCGGCGCGCGATTTGTTGGAACTGGACACCTCGCCGGCCGAGGGTGTCCTCGCCGTGGAATTTTACGGTGATGTGGAAGAGCGACTCGCTGCGATGGAAAAAATGCGCATCGGGCGACGCAAAAAAATCATGCAGACGCTCGCGGAAATCAATCTGGTCTGGGCGCTGCGCAAACAAGGACTCTCGCTGCTGACCAGTTGCAAAGGCGCGGCAAAGCCTGTGACGTGCATCGAAGACGCGGCGGTGCGGCCGGAGGATTTGCCTGCGTATTACAGCGAGCTCTCGGAGTTGATCAGTGAAATGGGATTGCAAGCTTCGTTCTACGGACATGCGGCTTCGGGTTTGTTGCACGTGCGACCGGTAATCGATTTGCATCAACCGGACGGCTTGAAGAAGTTCCGCCAAATCAGCGAAGAAGTTGCCGCACTGGTGAAACAATTCAAAGGCTCGCTGGCGGCGGAACACGGCGTTGGTATCGGGCGCACGGAATTTCTGAAGGAGCAGGTCGGCGAAGAAATGTATTTGCTGATGCGGCAAATCAAGAAGTCGTTCGACCCGCACAATGTTTTCAATCCCGGTAAGCTGATTGATGACGGGCGGTTTCGGCTCGACAAACATTTGCGTCCGGCTGTAGGCGCGGAGCGGAAATTACCATTCGAACCAATCCTGGCGTTTTCGACGCGCGACGGTTCATTCGCGGCAAATCTGGAGCAATGCAACGGCTGCGGCGGGTGTCGCAAAGAAACCGCTACGATGTGTCCGACGTTTATCGCTACTGGCGATGAGTTGATGTCCACGCGTGGTCGGGCAAACACGATTCGCGCGGTGCTGGATCGCCGCATTTCAAAGAACGGCGATGCGTTGCGCTCTGCGGAACTGGATGCGGCGCTAAGTAATTGTCTCGCGTGCAAAGCCTGCACCAATGAATGTCCGTCCAACGTCAACATGGCGTTGCTCAAAGCGGAGTTGCAGTGGGCGCGAATCCGACAGCGGGGCTTATCATTGCGCGAGCGGCTGTTCAGTTCCGTGGATTTGTTGGGGCGAATCGGATGCGCGTTTCCGCGGTTGAGCAATGATGTAATCAGTTCGGCGCGGATGCGTCGGCTGATGGCGCGCGTTACGGGAATTTCGGCGGAACGATTGTTACCTCGTTACGCGAGCCAAAGGTTTGATCGGTGGTTCGAGAAACGGACGAAGAACGAGTGTCGACTCCGCGGGCGCGTGATTTTATGGGACGACACGTTCGTGCGTTATCACGATCCGCATATCGGCCAGGCAGCCGTGCGGGTACTTGAAGCGGCGGGTTATGAAGTGATGCTTGCAACAGGCCGAAAGTGCTGCGGACGACCGGCGTTCAGTCAGGGGAACATCGGCATGGCGCGGAATCTCGGCGCGCATAATCTCGCGTTGCTCGCGGAAACGCCGGATGACATCCCGATCGTGTTTTTAGAGCCGTCCTGTTTCTCGATGTTTATCGAGGATTATCGGGAGATGAGTCTGCCGGACGCCGAACGAATTGCAGCGCGTTGCTTTTTGCTGGAGCAATTTCTCGACAAACTGCTCCATGATGAACCTACTGCGCTTCAATTTCAGGCGCGTCCCACCACCGTGGCGATTCATGTTCATTGCCACGCCAAAGCGTTGACCAATCCGTCTTACATGCATCGGCTCGCGGCGCGATTGCCCGGGCGCAAAGTGCATTATCTCGACAGCGGTTGCTGCGGGATGGCGGGCGCTTTCGGCATGATGGAATCGAAATACGATTTATCGCTCGAGATCGCACGACCGCTCGTGGAAAAAATTCGCGAGTTGCCGTACGGCAGTTTCGTAGTGGCAAGTGGCGCGAGTTGCCGGCATCAGATTGATCATCTCGCGCCGGTGCGTTCGCGTCACATGGCCGAAGTGCTGGCCGATGCGCTTGAATAGATTTCCAATGCTTCACCGGCTTCAGCCAGGGTTTTGCAGGTCGCGATATTCGGGCGCTTTTTGTAGTGAAACGCGGTGAGAATATTCAGCCCGATGTCTTTGTACGGATCGGGAATCACACGGACAATCAATTCAGCACCACGCTGGTCAATCAGTTCCATCAAATCGCCGATGGGCGAAATGCAATCGTGACTCATGTGTTCGAGTTGCGTGCAATCCACCAGCACACGAAGACCTGGTTTCAACCCGGCCAACAGAGCCAATAGATCGGAGTGAACCCATTCGAAATCCTGCCGCTTCACACGATCAATGTACCGTAACATCAGAAGATTTTTTATCGGATTGGAACTTACCAGAAACATGTCACACCTCACTTATTTTCCATCATTCACTCAGCAAATCACCGTGCCCAGGCGATCTCCAATTCGCGCGTATAATTCCGTCTGTTGCTGGCTGTGATGCAGCAAATCTTCTGCAAGTTGGATTCGACCTGGTTCAAACAGCAGCAGGGTCGAACTGCCGCCAAATTGGAAATAGCCCTTTTCCGCGCCTTTCGTGACGCGGGTATTGGGTTCGAATGTTTGCACAACGGAGCCGACATTTGTCGCGCCGATTTCCATCATGAGCACTGTGCCGAGGTTATCGGTTTCCAGCGTCGTCAATGTCCGACGATTTTCCCACAGATAAGAAAGATTGCGTCGCAGCGCGATGGGGTTGACTGAGTAAAGCGGTCCGTTGAGCAGGAGCGTTGGCGAAGCGTGTCCGGTCACCGGAAAATGGAAGCGATGGTAATCCACCGGGCAAAGTCGCGATAAGACGACCGTTCCATGTGCATAACGTTTCGCGAGTTCGTCATCTCGCAAGAGTTTGGGCAGATTGAAACGCTGACCTTTGACAAAAACGCCTTCGATTTTCGAAGCGTCGGCAAATCCCAAATGCCGCGCATCGGCGGGGAAAACGATGACGTTCGGATCGGGATCAATCGGACGCGCTTTCGCGTGCAGTCGCCGATAGAAAAATTCGTTAAACGTGCGGTACGAATCCGCAGCGTCGGCGAATTCGGTCGGATTGAGATTGTAAGTGCGGATGAACGGCTCGATTTTGCTGCGACTGGCGGCGCGGTTCATGCGCCAACCGTACCAGCGGGAGAATAACGGGCGTTTGACGAATGTTTCGAGCGCAAGTCGGCCGAACGGATTGCAATACGTCCACCGCATCCAGCCCGCACCATAGACTTTTTCTTCCTCGATGCGTTGCGTGTAGCGGTTGAAATAATGAATCACGTGCGATTCGGCCATATAACCGATATCAGTTTAGGGCGAATCAGAGGAGGCGGCGAGCTTTTGTAAAATCAGCGAAACGAATGAGGATTACTTGTTCGCTGCTTTAATTTTTCTCAACGCTTCCGCCGTCAATTTCTGGCGTTCCTCAAAAACGAAAGGTCTTCAGCGATAGATTTATTCGTTGTGCGGAATTTTGATCGTGCTGCCACCGATGAATTCCCGGACGACGGCATCGCCGGGGATGAGTTGATGATTTGCAATGTCGGCTTTGCTGAAGCCTTCGACCGAACCGAGCAGGGCTTTAACGCGTTGGAAACGCAACTTCGCATCGAGAAAACCGCTGTAACTTTCGAAATCGTTCTCGTGTGGCAAGAGACTGTCCGCGCCAGAGAAAAACGGTTTCAGCGCAGGCAGATCAAAGGGAAAACCGCCATTCACGACGTGATCCGCGAGGCCTTGCAGCGGAATGATGCTGAACAATTCACCCGAACGAACGTAGTGCCAGTGCAGAATGGTTTTGAGCGGACTGTGATTGCGATGCAGCGCGTCACGCAACATGCGACGCAGCAATCGCACATCGGTAAATTTCGTCAGCCGATTCGTGTGGCCGTCACCTTCGAAAAGCACATTTTGCGTTTCGATGTAGAGGCGAAATTGCGACCGTGCATCAATGCCTTCGGTCAGCGGTGGATAAAGCCCGTGCAAACAATCGA
Source organism: uncultured Verrucomicrobiota bacterium (assembly GCA_937894935.1). Taxonomy (GTDB): domain Bacteria; phylum Verrucomicrobiota; class Verrucomicrobiia; order Limisphaerales; family JADLHS01; genus JADLHS01. Next base: position 7,012 of record CALAYC010000275.1, on the reverse strand, counting down.
GCAACAGGATTTGATCTGATTCGAGTTTCACCGGCTTTGTGCCGGCGCGGCGACCTTCCTTGAAACTGTAAATCGGTTTCTCGATGGTCTGACCTTCGAGCAATTGCTGGAGTTGCTGATTCAGCAATTGAATGTCCAGCGCTTCAGGCGTTTCGTAATTGCGATCGTTAATCCAGTCGGTCGGGTGTTCGACGAGCGACCAGAAATAGTCGTCGAGGTTCAGCATCAGAAAGCGCAGACCGTGTTTTTCGAGGCGTTGCGTGAGCTTCACCGTGGTGGTTGTCTTGCCGGAAGAACTCGGGCCGCTGACCCACATCATGCGTAAATTATCGCCGCGCTCAATCCGCGCTAAAACTTTGGCCGCGGCTTCGTCGAGCGATTGCTCGTAAAGTCCGAGCGACTCATCGATCACCGATTTGATTCGGCCCGAACGGACGGCTTCGTTCACGCCCTCGACGGTGTGAACATTATGCGTTTTCGCCCAGGCAAGGTTCTGCGCCATGCGCTTCTGGGGGAAACCGTTTCCCATGAACGTCTCAGCGGTCAACGCACCTTCGCGCATCCAGTGACGGCCCCAGCGATAACATTCGTAGGCGTCTGCAGTATTCTGAAATCCGTAGCTTCGCAGGACGTGCAACACTTCGTCCTGAATCATCTCAATCGTCGGCGGGAAATTTGAAATGAGATGATGCGGGTCGCCGTTCAGACAGACAACTACGGCATCGCTGATAAACTCCGCCAGTTTTTCGTCTGTGTCGCAGACGCCGAAGAGCTTGTCGTTGATGCCGGGCTGGAAGTCTTGTTGAAAGCCGCCGATGGACGACGCGGCGCGAAGAATCGCTTTGCCGATGCGCGCTTCGTCGAAACGTACGAGAGCGCGATTGCGTTTCTGAATTTTTACAATGCGATTTTGAACGGCCATAGCTGCGGAAATTATTTCCCGTATTTCGCCATCAAGCCCGTGAGATTTTTCTCGTTCAGATAATTCGGATGGCCTTCGAAACGCACGATGCCTTTCGGGTCAATGATAATGGCGTGAGGAATACCGCGCACTTTCATCGCCTTGGACATCGTGCCCGCTGTGTCAATGCCCACGGCATATTCCATTTTCGGTGACTTCATCTTGCGGACTTCGGTTTCGGTTTCGTTCGAAAGGCCGATGACCACCAACTGGTCTTTGAACTTCGCCTGCAACGTATTCAAATGCGGAATGGATTGCCGACACGGCCCGCACCAGGTCGCCCAAAAGTCAATCAGCACAAATTTCCCCTGCGTATTCGGCGCGGGAGTCAGCCATTTTTCGACCACCATTTTGGGCGGCGCTTTGCCGAGAAATGACGCGGCGCTGATTCGCGGAACGGAAATATCGGCGGGTTCAACTTTCGGCGCGGCCACATTGGCGGAGGTGGAACTGGATTTGGCTGCGTCCTTGGCGGCTTCGTAGCCAAATCTTTTTTGCAATTCCGGCGATAGGCGACTCAGTCGGGCATTGCCCATGCCGCGGTCGTGCGTGAAATAAATATCCGTCGCAGTAACACTCGTGACGACGACGTTTGTGTAGTATTCCACGCCAACCTTCAGCAGCGGAATTTTTTCCTCAGCCGTTACAATTCCGACGGACAGAGCCGTCGCCAGCAGAAGCGATAGAGCGGTTCGCATGGCAAGCCTATGCCCGGAAAATCCGCGCAACGCAAGCGCGCAAATCTCGCTTAATCGCCGAATTTGATTCCTTGAGCCAGCGGTAAATCCGTGCCGTAGTTGATGGTCGCGGTTTGCCTGCGCATATAAGCTTTCCAGGAATCGCTGCCGCTCTCGCGTCCGCCGCCGGTTTCTTTTTCGCCACCGAAAGCGCCGCCGATTTCCGCGCCGCTCGTGCCGATGTTCACGTTGGCGATGCCGCAATCGCTGCCACAGGCGGAGACGAATAATTCCGCTTCGCGCATGTCGTTCGTAAAGATGGCCGAACTCAATCCTTGTGGCACTTCGTTGTTGTAAGAAATCGCCTCGTCGAAATCGCGATACGTGATGACATACAAAATCGGCGCGAACGTTTCGGTGTGGACGATTTTCATGTCGTGAGCCGCAGCGACAATGCAGGGGCGCACGTAGCAATTGCCGGGATATTTCGGGCCGCTGAGCGGTTCGCCGCCGTAGAGGATACGACCGCCTTCCGCTTTCACGCGTTTGAGCGCTTCCTGCATTTCTGCTACCGCTTCTTGATTGATCAACGGTCCGCAAAGCGTTCCGCTCTCGGCCGGATCTCCGATTTGAATCTGTTCATACGCGGAGCGCAATCGGCGGAGCAATTCGTCGCGAATGGTTTCATGAACAATGATGCGTCGCGTCGTCGTGCAACGTTGGCCTGCCGTGCCGACTGCGCCGAATAAAATCGCGCGCGTGGCAAGATCGAGATTCGCGCTGGGAGCGACGATAATAGCGTTGTTGCCACCGAGTTCGAGAATGGTTTTGCCGAAACGCCGTCCGACGGATTCCGCGACGCGCGCGCCCATTTTCGATGAGCCGGTGGCGGAAATCAGCGGCACGCGCGGATCGTCAATCAGGCGTTGGCCGACGGTAGCGCCGTCGCCAATGATGAGCGTGAACAGTGCGGGATCCACGTTGTTCGCACGGCAAACGCGCTCGGCGATTTTGATGGTCGCAATTGCCGTGAGCGGCGTCAGGCTCGACGGTTTCCAAACGGTGGTATCGCCGCAAACCGCCGCGATGGCCGTATTCCACGCCCAGACCGCTACGGGGAAATTGAATGCAGTGATTACTCCAACAACACCGAGTGGCAGCCATTGTTCCATCATGCGATGGTTCGGGCGTTCGCTGGCAATCGTGAGGCCGTAAAGCTGGCGGGAAAGTCCCGTGGCGAAATCGCAGATATCAATCATCTCCTGCACTTCGCCTTGTCCTTCGGCAACGATTTTGCCGGCCTCCAACGTGACGAGCATGCCGAGATCTTCCTTCGCTGCGCGCAACGCGTCGCCGAGTTGACGAATTAAATCACCGCGCTTCGGCGCAGGAACGGTTTTCCATTTCGCGAACGCGGCGTGGGCTTTCGCAAGAGCGGCTTCGTATTCGGCGACCGATGCGGTGCGAACTTCGCCGAGTAACGAACCGTCGTTGGGTGAGAAACTTTGCAGGATTTTGCCGGAGCCGCACCAATTGCCATCGAAAACACCCGGATTAGTGGCACTGAGGCCAAGTGCTTTCAATGTAGCGGCGACTGAACTTTTGGAACGAGAAGTCTGTTTGTTATTCGTAGCCATGACAGCGGAAACTCAGCGGTTCAACTTGTGACATTCGTCGCTCATGATTTTGAGCGATTCTTCGATGACGTTGTCTTTCACGTCTAACACCGGTCGCAGACGAATAGAACGTTCGCCTGACCGGATGACGAGCAAATTCAAATCATAACAACCACGCCAGAACGCATCGCGCGTCGCCGTATCCGGCAAATCAAATGCGAGCATCAGACCTTTACCACGTGGCGCAGTGACAAGCGGATTACGTTTTGCAAGCTCGTGTAATCCGAGGAGAAATTGCTCGCCTTGAACGCGGGCGTTTTCGACGAGTTTCTCGGTTTCGTAGATGCGCAGGTAATGTGTCGAACGAACGTAATCGGTAAAATTACCGCCCCAGGTGGAACTGATGCGACTTGGCATCCGGAAGCAGTTATCCGGTACTTCATCAAGGCGCGGTCCGGCCATCACGCCGCAGACTTGCGATTTTTTTCCGAAAGAAATCAGGTCAGGCGCAACGCCGTGATGTTCACACGCCCAACGTTTGCCGGTGATACCCATACCGGATTGCACTTCATCAAAAATCAGCAGGACATCGTTGTCATCTGCGAGCTTCCGCAGCGCTTGAAGAAACTCAGGACGGAAATGATTATCACCGCCTTCGCCTTGAATGGGTTCGATGATAATCGCAGCGATGTCCACAGCCTTCAGTTTCAGCACGTCCTGAATTTCTTGAATGGCCTGCTTTTCTTTTGCGATGACATCAGCGAGGCGTTCTTTTTCCGGTAGCGCGTAGTTAATCATCGGCGTGCTGATGCGCGGCCAGGGAAACTTGGCAAAATACGCGACCTTCTTCGGATCAGTGTTGGTCAGACTCATCGTGTAACCGGAGCGACCATGGAACGCGTGACGGAAGTGGATAATCTCCGTGCCGCGTTCGCCGTGACCGGCAGCGATGTTTTTGCGCACCTTCCAATCCATCGCTGCTTTGATGGCGTTTTCGACCGCCAACGCACCGCCTTCGATAAAAAAGTAACGATTCAATTGCGGATGTGCGATTACGCGAGCGAACGTTTCTACAAACATTGCATACTGCGGCGTGTAAACATCGGCGTTGGCGACTTTCACTTTGGCCGCGCGGAGAAGATCGGACTGAACATCGGGTCGTTCGAAATACGGGTGGTTGTAGCCCACGGGTTGCGACGCATAGAAGCCGTACAGATCGATGAACTCACGTCCGGTCGCGGCATCGACGAAATGCGAGCCATGACTTTTCTCGACGTCAAAAATCAGTTTGAAGCCATCGACGAGAATATGTCGCTCAAGCGTCGCGATAACCTGATGCGAAGGGATTCCGGACTTCGTGGATGTGGCCGGACGATTTTCTAAAGATTCGGGTGCGGTGCTGATCATAACTCCAATTTCAATCTGCGTTGCGACAATACGGCAGTTGAAATTTCTGCATCAAGGGAAATGGCGCTTCCCAAGGGGGTTAGAACCGAAGAATTATTGGGGACACCAAATGTCACCCAAAGGGAATGAGATGTGCCGATGTTGGATTGCGTAAAGAAAAATTCGTTGTTTGACAAATGTAACACGTGAAGTTACTTTTCAGCCGTTTGATATGAGAACGAGTTGTCGGTTTGCGATGGCGGTGCACGTCCTGACGGTCCTTGCTTACAAGGACGGCGATCGGGTCACGTCCGCTTTTTTGGCCGACAGCGTGAATACCAATCCGGTCATTATTCGCCGGCTTTTGCTCGCATTGCAGCGCGCGAAACTGGTGGAAACCGGGAAGGGCGCTGGCTCTGGATCGCGACTCAGTCGCTCGGCAGCACGAATTAATTTGGCGGAAATTTATCGCGCCGTAGAAGATTGCGAACCATTTGCCAAGCCGACTCGGAAACCCAACGCCGCGTGTCCGGTCGGGCAATGTATGCGTGACGAATTAGAAAAGATTTTTACGTCCGCACAACAGGCGCTGGAGCGGGATTTGGCAAAAACCACGCTGGCAGGCTTGATTGAGGCGGTGAAAGCATCCGCGTGTTATCAGCGGGCCAAAAAATAAGAAAATTTTTTTTGAACAAAAATGTAACCAAAAGCGTTACATCAGGTGTGAAGGAAAAAGTATGAAATCGATAGTTGCTGAAACGGCCAATAGTTCGACTGCAACCACTCAGACCGCGTCGCTCGCTGGCGCTGGTTATGGCGCGGCGTGCCGAAAAGTTCGGGCGCAGATTGCGGCGGTGCGCGAAGCCATTCAAGCGGAGTTTCGGCAGATGCTCGCGATTCCGGAGCGATTAATCCGCCTGGCTCTCGATGAAGCCGAGGCGTTGGCGTGGCAGACGACTGTCCCCCAACTGGTATTTCCGGAACTCGCCGTTGAGAAAGTGCGCGCCGCCGCCGATTGGAATGCGCGGCAACTGGTGTTCCAGCGTAGCGGTCCGGTTTATGCAGGTAATCACTGAGTGGCCCGACGAAAAATGGTTTGAGACGGAGAAATGCAACCAGGATGCAACGATGAAAACGACAATTGAAATTAACGAAAATAACTTTGAAACCGAGGTATTGCGTTCAGAGCAACCCGTGGTGGTTGACTTTTGGGCGGAGTGGTGCGGGCCCTGCAAAATGCTTGCGCCAGTGTTGGACGAAGTGGCACGCGAAACCGCCGGACGTGCCAAAGTGGCCAAGCTGAACATTGACCAAAACCGTGAGTTGGCCGACCGTTTCGGTATCCAATCAATTCCGACGCTCTTGTTCTTTGCCGGTGGCGAAGTGCGCGACCAATCCATTGGAGTGGTCGGAAAAAAGGTAATTGCTTCCAAGCTGGAAAATCTCGCTGCGGTTTGAACCGTAACGAAACAGACGATCACATCAACCAACTGACTTTCATGAAATCAATTCGCAAACAGAACTTTGGAGCTGGAGCGGCGCGATTGAAAGCGTCGCGGGTAAGGCTGGTTCCCGCTGCACGCAGAAAGGCCTGCCGTCAGAGTGGCAAAACGACGGAGGAAACCGCGCCTCAAGAAATTAAACCAACCGTCGCGGAGTTGACCAACCACATCGCGACGGAAGTCGAGCATTTGCCGGCGGCATCAACCGCGAATGCGCCACGGGCAGACTCGTTGCAGTTGTATTTGCAGGAAATCGGCCGGGTTAAATTGCTCACGCCGGAAGAGGAATTGCAATTGGCCAAACGAATTCGGCGTGGCGACGAAAGCGCGCGCGAACACATGATCAAAGCAAATCTGCGTTTGGTCGTGAAAATTGCGCGCGATTACGAAGGATTGGGATTGCCGCTTCTCGACCTGATTAACGAGGGGAACATGGGCTTGATGACGGGTGTGGAACGGTTTGATCCCAAGCGCGGCGCGAAATTGTCAACCTACGCGGCGTGGTGGATTAAGCAGAACATCAAGCGCGCTCTGGCGAATCAATCGCGGACCATCCGCTTGCCGGTGCACGTGGTGGACCGCTTGGCGCACATGCGCAAGGCGGAGGTGAAATTGCGTGAGACATTGGATCGCGAACCGACGGACGAAGAATTAGCCGAAGAACTGGATCTTGATACTCGTCGGGTGCGCCGATATCGCGAGGCGTCGCGTGCGCCAATTTCACTCGACGCGCCGATTGAAGATGACGATTCCAATCGCATCGCTGATGTTGTCGCCGATCCAAACGCCGTAGCTCCATTTGAGCGGGTGTTGCTTGAAACGGACACGGCGTTGGTGCGGGAAGTTCTCGGCACGTTGAATGAACGTGAG
>CALAYC010000274.1 GCA_937894935.1 uncultured Verrucomicrobiota bacterium | reverse complement strand
AGGAACTCGAGTTGGCGCAGGCGGTCGCGGCGAACAAAAGCTAAGGCGTAATTGATATGGCGGAAGAAATCTCAAGCCCACTACTGGCGTTGGTCCGCGAACAGGGACTGCTGGACGATCTGCAGTACGAAGAAGTGGTCGCCGAGATCAAACGCAGTGGCACTTCGGTTTTCCAGATTCTGCAGGACTTCGGGATCATGGATGCAGATTCCATTCTGCAGGCAATGGCCAATCATCTCGGGGCCGAGATTATTTCGCTTAAGAATACGGAAATTCCCAAGGACGTTCTTGCCACCATTCCGGGCAGCACGGCGAAGATGTATCGCGCGCTGCCAATTGCGCTGGATGGTGGGACGTTACAAGTCGCGTTCGAAGATCCGCTGGATCCCGCGAAAATCGACGAACTTGGTTTTGTTGCGAAGAAGGATATTCAGTTGGTTCTCGCGAATCCGGCAGAAATCGCTTCGGCGTTGGATCGCTATTACGGCGAGGAAACGAGCGAGGATGTCAGTAAATTGCTCGCAGAGCTCGGGGGAGACAACAAGATTACGGAAGAGGCCACCACGGCAGCCGAGACGGACGATGAAACGTTGGTGGCCAGTCTCGCCAATGAAGCGCCGATTGTGCGCTTCGTAAATCTGGTGCTGCTTCAGGCGGTTAAAGATCGTGCGAGTGACATTCACTTCGAGCCGTTTGAACACGAGTTTCGGATTCGTTATCGCGTGGACGGTGCGCTTTATGAGATGACCCCGCCGCCGAAACATCTGGCGTTGCCGGTGATCTCGCGCATCAAGGTCATGGCGAACTTGAACATCTCTGAACGCCGCCTTCCGCAAGACGGACGTATTAATTACAAACTCGGTAAACGCGAAATCGACCTTCGTGTTTCGACGTTGCCGACGCAGTTCGGGGAATCAGTCGTGTTGCGTGTTTTGGATCGAAGTGCGGTAAACCTTGAGTTGGAATCGCTCGGTTTCCCGAAATACGTTTACGACTTCGTCACGGAAGTCATTCAGCGTCCGAACGGTATTTTCGTGGTCACCGGTCCGACAGGTTGCGGTAAAACGACGACGCTGTATTCGTGTCTGCGACGGGTCAACGCCGTTGATACGAAATTGCTGACTGCAGAAGATCCGGTGGAATTCGATATCGAAGGGATCATGCAGGTAGCGATCAACGAAGCCCAGGGCATGACATTCGGTAAAGCCTTGCGCTCGTTTTTGCGTCAGGACCCGGACATCATCATGGTCGGTGAAATGCGTGACCTTGAGACGGCGCAAATTGCCATTCAGGCGTCGCTCACCGGTCACTTGGTGCTGAGCACATTGCACACGAACGACGCTCCCGGCGCGGTGACGCGTTTGGTGGACATGGGTACCGAACCGTTCCTGGTGTCGTCCACTTTGATGGCGGTACTGGCGCAACGTCTCGTGCGAACGATTTGTAAGAATTGTCGCACGCCGTTTGAGCCGACGGAGCAGCAGTTGACGATGTTGAATCTTTCGCCACATGACCTCGGCGACAAAGTGTTTTATTACGGTCGCGGTTGTTCCAATTGCAATGACACGGGTTACAAAGGCCGAAAAGGTATTTATGAATTGTTGGTCTGCGGTGACACAATTCGCGCGATGATTACCGAACGCGCGCCGACGGTTGTGTTGCGACAGAAAGCCGTGGAGTTGGGAATGGTGACGCTGCGGGAGGACGGCTTGCGCAGTATCTTCGACGGTGATACTACTATCGAAGAAGTCGTGAAGTACACATAAACCCGGATTTTTATGCCCAAATTCAGTTACGTGGCGATGGATCAAAAGGGGAAGGAACAGCGGGGGACCATCGAAGTCGCCAGCCAGAATGAAGCCATCGGTCGCGTGAAAGAAATGGGTTTGTTCCCGACGAAAATCGTCGAAGTGGACAAAGCCAAGGAGAAGGGCGCCACAAAATCGACTGCTGCCGGCAAAGGCAAAGGCAAGGGGAAACAAAAGGGCGGGGCGATGACCATCAACATCAAGATCCCTGGTCTTGGTGGCAAGGTGAAGGGCAAGGTGCTCACGACGTTTACGCGGCAGTTGGCGACGCTGGTGGATGCCGGTTTGCCGTTGTTGCGCGGTATGCGCGTGTTGGAAAAACAGGAGCGCAATCCCACGCTTAAATCAATTATCGGCGAACTCTCACTTGCGGTCGAGGGCGGTAGCACTTTCTCCGAAGCTCTGGCGCAACATCCTAAAGTTTTCAATCGTCTTTACATCAACATGGTGAAGGCCGGTGAACTGGGTGGTGTGCTTGAAGTCGTGTTGAACCGTCTCGCCGAGTTCCAGGAAAAGGCGCAGAAGATCAAAGGCAAAGTCGTTGCGGCGATGTTTTATCCCGTCGCGGTGCTCGTAGTCGCCGTCGCGATTCTTGCGGTGTTGGTCATCATCGTTATTCCCAAGTTTAAAGAAGTTTTCGCGGGATTGGGTGAAGGCCGACCGTTGCCAGCGTTTACGCAGTTGGTGCTGAACATCAGTGACACGGTGCGTTACAACATGGTGGGGACCGTAATTGTTCTGGCGGTTGTCATCGTATCGTTCGTGATATTCATCAAAACCAAATTCGGTCGGCACGTTTGGGATAAATTCAAACTCAAAATGCCTGTGCTCGGCCCTGTGATCAGCAAGGTCGCGATTTCCCGATTTACCCGAACGCTCGGTACGCTCGTAAGCAGCGGTGTGCCGATTCTCCAGGCGCTGACCATTGTGCGTGAAACCTCTGGCAATGTGGTCATCGCCAACGCGGTCACGGCGGTTCACGAGAGCGTGAAGGAAGGTGAAACGATCACTGCGCCGCTCGAAGCGTCGGGAGTATTTCCGCCCATGGTGATTTCCATGGTGGACGTCGGCGAACAAACCGGCGCCTTGCCGGAAATGATGATGAAGATCGCCGACAACTATGACGACGAAGTGGATAACACTGTCGCCGCCATGACC
>CALAYC010000273.1 GCA_937894935.1 uncultured Verrucomicrobiota bacterium | reverse complement strand
ACGAATTCGTGGAACTGCAATTGCAGATTCAGACGCGGCGCAAAAAATTTGAATCGGCTGCCAAAGCGCTCCCCTGCTCCGGCGACAATCATCTGATTAAACCCTTCCTCGCGAAACTCGCTTTCAAACTCACCAACGCTCAGACGCGCGTGCTGCGAGAAATTCGCGCCAATCTCGGCGGCGCGCATCCGATGCGACGATTGCTTCAAGGCGATGTCGGCTCCGGCAAAACTGCCGTGGCCGCTTGCGCCGCGCTGATGGCTTTGGAAAGCGGTTTTAACGTCGCGCTGATGGCGCCGACGGAAATTCTGGCCGAGCAGCATTATCGGAATTTTGTCCGCTGGCTGGAGCCGTTGGGAGTGACCGTGGAAATGCGAACCGGCACAAAGAAAACTTCCAACGGCCAAAGCACCCGAACTCACGTCGCCCACCGCACGTCATCCGCCACGCTGTTCGTCGGCACGCATGCGTTGCTCAGCAGCGGTTTCAGCATTCCGCGCTTGGGACTGGTGATTATTGACGAACAGCATCGCTTCGGCGTTGCTCAACGCGAACAACTCGTGCGCAAAGGAAATTATCCGCATCTGCTCGTCATGACGGCCACGCCGATTCCGCGCACGCTCGGGCTGACGTTGTATGGCGATCTCGATGTGTCGGTGATTGATGAGCTGCCGCCGGGACGCGGACGCGTGAAAACATTCGTGCGAACCTCCGAAAAATTGCCGCAGGTCTGGGAATTTGTGAGACGTCAACTCGCAGCATCGCGTCAGGTGTACGTTGTCTATCCGCGCGTCGAAGAAAACTCCGATGGCTTGAAAGCCGTGACAAAGGAGTTTGCCACGTTGAGCCAACAACTCGCGCCGTATCGCGTCGGCCTGCTGCATGGCCGGGTGCGACCGGCGGAGAAAGAAGCAGTGATGGCAGATTTCCGCGCCAATCGTCTTCAGGTGCTGCTCGCCACGTCGTTGATTGAAGTCGGCGTGGACGTGCCGAATGCCACAGTCATGGTGATCGAAAATGCCGAGACGTTCGGCCTCGCGCAATTACATCAATTACGCGGACGCATTGGCCGCGGCGCGCAGGAGAGTTTTTGCATTCTGATTTCCGATGCGCAAGAGCCGGAGACGCGCGAACGTCTCGAAGTGCTGGAGCAAACGACCGATGGTTTCCGCATCGCCGAAGCCGACCTGAAACTGCGCGGGCCCGGTGAGTTACTTGGGCAACAACAAAGCGGTTTGCCGAACTTCCGATTTGGTGCTCTAGTGAGCGACCTGCCGCTGGTTCGGCAGGCACGTGAAATTGCCGCCGCGCAACTCGCAGCAAAAGATTGAGTCGCGCCGGGAGTTCATCATAATTGGAAGCTGATTAAAGGTTGCTATGCACATTCCAACTGGTCCGGGCCGTGTCGCCCGATTTTTCTCCGCCGTTCTGTCGGTGCTTTTTCTGATTATTTCTCAGTGTATGGCGAATCCGCCGGTTGCCACCAACCTGCCCGGTTGGCTCACGCAACCGCTCTCGCTCGCTCAAGCACTCGACGTCGCGTTGCAAAACAATCGCAACATCCAGAAATCCGAAACTGATCTCGAAGCCGCGTACGGTGTCTCGCTGCAAACACGCGCGATCGCTATTCCGAAACTTCAAGCCACCGGTGGTTACACCGCCCAGGATCGGAACGCCACCGAACAGTTTTTCCCTGGTCAGGCGATCGTGGACCAGAATTGGAACGCCGGCATTCAGATCGTGCAATCCATCTACGAAGGCGGACGTATGCTTTCGTCGCTTCGCAGCGCCAAGCTCCTGCGCGAACAGGCTTTTTTGCAGTACCAGACCGTTATTGCCGACACGCTGCTCGCTACACGTATCGCTTACTACGACGTGCTGCTCGCCGCTCAGGAAATCGTCGTTCGTGAAGCTTCCGTGAATCTGTTGACGCGCGAACTCGAAGAGGAACAACGTCGCTTCGAAGCCGGCACCGTTCCGCGTTTCAACGTGCTTCGCGCGGAAGTTGCCGTCGCCAATGCCCGCCCGGCTTTGATTCGCGCACGAAACAATCATCGTATCGCCAAAAACAATCTCGCTGATCTGCTCGGTTACGAATTGCCTCGGGAAGTCTGGGAAAACATTCCGCTGCAACTCACCGACACGCTCGACATCAAAGATTTCAAAATCCATCTGCCCGAAGCCATCGCTCTCGCATTGGAACAACGCACTGAACTTGGCGCGCTGCGGAAAGCCAAACAATTGCGCGAAGAAGACATCGTCACCGCTCGCAGCGGTCGCCTTCCAAGCCTGCAAGCCTTTGCCGGCTGGACCTGGCGCAATTCCAGTCTCGACACGGATCTCACCCATGACGTCGATGGCTGGATTGCCGGAGTGGAATTGAACTGGAACATTTTTGACGGTCAACAGACGAAGGGTCGCATTGTTCAAGCGAAAGCCGCGCGCGAACGAGCGCAGGTTGAACTCGATGACGCCGGCAGCAAAATCGAACTCGAAGTCCGCACCGCTTACTCCACGTTTGTGCAGGCAAGCGAAGTTCTGGAATCTCAGAAAAAAGTGCAGGAACAGGCGGAAGAAGCGTTGCGCCTGGCGAAATCTCGCGCCAGCGCGGGCACGGCCACGCAACTCGATGTCTTGAGCGCCGAAACCGCGCTCACCGAAGCCCGTACCACCCAGATTCAGGCGCAATACGATTACGCCATCGCCGTTGCCCGTCTCGAACGCGCCATCGGGGCTCTGCATCCCACCGCAAAGAAAGAGTAAAGCCGGACTGAGCTGATTCAGCTTCACTTCGCTTGCCGCTCCCTTCGGAGCGAATCGAAAACTGTTTGGCAACGACTGCCTGACGCGACGAAAAACAAAACTCCGTCGCGTCAGTCCGGTCTAACTCCTCTGAAACCGCTGCGTCTGCCGAATTCGAAGGCGCGCCGCATCGGTCGTTACAGTTTGTTTTATGCGCCGACAATTTCCTTGAATTCACTCAACCGCAGGCAAAGAGTCATCGCAGATGTCACCCGAATCCCCATCGCTCCTCGCCCTGATTATCAAAATCGTGGGATGGCTCGTTGCCGTCGGCATCGTCGGCGCGGGACTCGCGTATTGGTTTCGCAAATCGGA
>CALAYC010000272.1 GCA_937894935.1 uncultured Verrucomicrobiota bacterium | reverse complement strand
AGGTCGCTCGATTGTGCGCGAAGCCAATCTTGAGCAGTTCAAGTCGCATCCGGACTTTGCGACGCGAATGAACGCGCCGGTGCCGCCGAATCCGGATCCTAACGATCCGCATTGGCCGAAGCCGATTTATCCGAACCCGCTCGATAATCCGAAGTATCGCTCGTCGATGCATCAGTGGGGTATGGCGATCGATCTCAACAGTTGTGTCGGTTGCGGAACCTGCGTGGTGGCGTGTCAGGCGGAAAACAATATTCCGATCGTCGGTAAAGACCTCGTTGCGCGCGGCCGCGAAATGCACTGGATGCGGATTGACCGTTATTATTCCGCCGATCCGAAGAAGCGCACTTGGGGCTTGTCCACCAAAACGGAGACGTTTAAGCGGGACGAAGAGCAGCAGTTTGACGAGTGGATTGACGATGTGCAGGCAGTGAACCAGCCGATGCTGTGTCAACATTGCGAAGCTGCGCCGTGCGAAAGTGTTTGTCCGGTCAATGCGACCGTTCACGACCATGAAGGTTTGAACGTGATGGTGTACAACCGCTGTGTTGGTACGCGTTACTGTTCGAACAACTGTCCGTATAAGGTTCGCCGCTATAATTATCTCGATTACAACAAGCGCCCGTTGAAAGAACTCAAAGGGCCGTTCTACACGCCGCCGTTCCTGCACTCGACCGATGGGGAATGGGATCTGAAGCGTTGGTGGCGCGACCATGAGTCCGGCATGAGAACGCAGGACGAATGGGATTTGATCAAGATGCTCAAGAATCCGGACGTCACCGTGCGTATGCGCGGCGTCATGGAAAAATGCACGTTCTGCGTGCAGCGCATTGAGTCGGCGAAGATCGCGCAGAAGGTCAAAGCCGGCGAATCGGGCGACGTCGTCGTTCCTGATGGCACGATCAAGACCGCGTGCGAACAGGCCTGTCCGGCCGGAGCGATCGTGTTCGGAAACGTGGCTGATCCGGAAAGCCGGGTGTCGAAGCTTAAAGCGCAGCAGCGGAATTATTCGGTGCTCGATTTTCTGGAGACCAAACCGCGGACGACTTATCTGGCGAGAGTGCGGAATCCGAATCCCGCCATGCCGGATTACACGGAAGCGCCGTTCACGTTCGAAGAATTTGCGAAGAACAATGGAGACCCATTTGCACACCATGGCGGTGATCAGACCGGCAAGGCTGAATCGACCACCGGGAAAGGAGGGCACTAATGTCTGAGGTTGCGACACAGATAAAAGTGCCGCCAGTTCCGGCCGGACTGGAGCGGGAGCCGCTGGTTAACAACAACCGTAGCTTCGGCTGGATTTCCGATCGCGTCAGTCTCATCACCGAAGGCAAAACGCCGAAGTGGTGGTGGGCGGCGTTTGTGCCGAGCATCATTCTACTGGGATTGCTCGGTGCGATGTTGTTCTACCAGATTAACACGGGCGTCGGTGTGTGGGGTAACCATCACCCGACGATGTGGGGCTGGGACATTATCAACTTCGTGTGGTGGATCGGTATTGGCCACGCGGGCACGTTGATTTCAGCGATTCTCTTTCTCTTGCGCCAACGCTGGCGCACGGCGGTGAATCGCGCGGCGGAAGCGATGACCATTTTCGCGGTGATGTGCGCAGGTATTTATCCTGCAATGCACGTCGGTCGCGTGTGGTTTGACTGGTGGTTGTTTCCGATTCCTACGTATCAAGGACTCTGGCCGCAATTCCGGTCGCCGCTGATGTGGGACGTATTCGCCGTCTCGACGTATTTCACCGTGTCGCTGTTGTTCTGGTACGTCGGTCTGATTCCTGACCTGGCGATGATGCGCGATCGGGCCAAAACCAAAATCAAACAATTCTTCTATGGATTGTTTGCGTTGGGTTGGACCGGTTCGAATCGTCACTGGAGCAACTACGAAAAAGCCTATTTGATTCTCGCCGGTCTTTCGACGCCGCTGGTGCTTTCGGTGCACTCAATCGTGTCGTTGGACTTCGCGGTGTCGCAGTTGCCCGGTTGGCACACGACGATTTTCCCGCCGTACTTCGTTGCTGGCGCGGTGTTCTCCGGATTCGGCATGGTGCTGACGCTGTTGATTCCATTGCGCAGCATGTGCCATCTCGAAGACATCATCACGATGCGGCACATTGACGTGATGTGCAAAGTGACGTTGGCGACAGGCTGTATCGTCAGCTACGCCTACATCATGGAGTTCATCATCGCGTGGTACAGCGGTTCGGCGATGGAGAAATTCCACTTCATGAATCGCGCGCTCGGCCCGATGTGGTGGGGCTGGGTGATGATGATGGGGTGCAACATGGTTGTGCCGCAGTTGTTCTGGTTTAAGAAAATCCGCCGGAATCTGGTGGTTGTATTCATCCTCTCGATCTTTGTGAATATCGGTATGTGGTTCGAACGCTTCGTGATTGTCGTCGTCGGCCTGTATCGCGAATTCCTGCCTTCGAGCTGGGATTATTACAAGCCGACGTGGGTGGACATCTGCACCTATCTCGGCACGTTCGGATTATTTTTCACACTGTTCCTCTTGTTCATGCGCTTCCTGCCCATGATCGCGGTGTCAGAAGTCAAAGGCGTCACGCCGCAGGCTGATCCGCATCATCCGGCGGCGGGTGGAAATGGAGGGCATCACTGATGAGTGCCAACGCAAAACCTTACGGCTTGATTGCCGAGTTTGATACGACGACGTCCG
>CALAYC010000271.1 GCA_937894935.1 uncultured Verrucomicrobiota bacterium | reverse complement strand
GGCGTTTCTCGACGTATTCCATCCGGAACTGACTGTCCTTAAAAATTTCCGGATCCGGCTCGAATTCGATAAACGTACCGTTCGGCTCTTTCGTTTTGCCGGTTTCCTCTTTCTTCAGCTTGCCCGCTTTGAATTGCGCTTCAGCATATTCGCCATCGCGATGACTGCGGACGATAAACGTTTTGGAAAGCGCATTCACCGCCTTCGTACCGACACCATTCAAACCGACGCTGAACTGGAACACGTCGTCGTTGTATTTCGCACCCGTGTTGATCTTGGAAACGCAGTCCACAATCTTGCCCAACGGAATGCCGCGACCGTAATCGCGCACGCAGACATGCGTGCCATCAATCGTGATCTCGACCTCCTTGCCATGGCCCATGATGAATTCGTCAATGGCGTTATCGACGATTTCCTTGAGCAGGATGTAGCAACCGTCATCGTAATGATTGCCGTTGCCGATGCGCCCGATATACATGCCCGTGCGCAGTCGGATGTGCTCCAGCGAACTCAGCGTCTTAATCTTGCTCTCGTCGTAAACTTGCTTCGGTTTTTCAGCCATAGAAATTCGTAGGGGAGAAGATGGGGAAAATTGCGCGCTGAGGAAATGGGAAAGTTCCTCAACTGAAACGGAATTCCGCGCGACAAAATAATCGCAACGTTTTCGTAAAAATAAAAAGGGCGTTCTCCTTTCGGAGAACGCCCGGTGAATTCGCTTGCGACGCTTACGCCGTCAGAGGATTGATGTCCAACGATTCTTCCGTCGGTGCGGGTTCGTCTTCGACAATTTCGACCAACGGTTTGATTTCGACTTTGCGGTGATGTTCGAAACCGGTTCCGGCCGGGATAATGTGACCCATGATCACGTTTTCTTTGAAGCCGCGCAGCGCATCGATCTTCGAGCGCGTCGCCGCTTCGGTGAGCACGCGGGTTGTGTCCTGGAAGCTCGCGGCGCTGAGGAACGATTCCGTCTCCAACGACGCTTTCGTGATGCCGAGCAACACCGGCGTCGCTTCAGCGGGCTTACCACCCATCTTCTCGACGCGCTCGTTCTCAGCTTCGAATTCCAGTTTATCCACCTGCTCGCCCCAGAGGAACGTGGTGTCACCGGGCTCGGTGATACGCACCTTGCGGAGCATCTGACGCACGATGATTTCGATGTGCTTGTCGTTAATCGTCACACCCTGGAGGCGATAAACTTCCTGCACTTCGTTGACGAGGTGTTCCTGCAATTCCTGCGGTCCGCAGACTTCGAGAATCTCATGCGGATCCATCGGACCTTCGGTCAATTGCTGGCCCTTCTTCACGAAGTCACCCTTGAACACGATGACGTGCTTACCGATCGGAATCAGGTGCTCTTCTTCCAGACCGGTTTGCTGGTCCTTGATCAACACACAACGCTTACCGCGCACGCTCGGCCCGAAATCCACCACGCCGTCAATCTTCGAGATTTCCGACGCGTCCTTCGGCCGACGGGCTTCGAACAATTCCGCCACGCGCGGCAGACCGCCAGTGATGTCTTTCGTCTTCGATTGCTTACGCGGCGTCTTCGCCATGAAGCTACCGGCAACGATTTTGTCGCCTTCGTTGACGAGGATGTGAGCGTCCGACGGAATCGCGTAGCTGGCAATCGCTTCGCCATTGTCGTCGAGAATGAGGATTTGCGGATGCAAATCTTCTTTGTGCTCGATGACAACCATCGCTTCCTGACCGGTCGCTTCGTCCACCACCTGTTTCATGGTGACGCCTTCGATGATGTCGTGGAATTTTACCCGACCGGCTTTTTCCGAGAGAATCGGCACGCTGTGCGGGTCCCATTGCACGAGCGTTTCGCCCTTGCCGATGGTGCCGCCGTCCGGAACGGAGATCACGGAGCCGATGACGATGTTGTGATTTTCCAACTCACGTCCGTCCGCACTCAAAATCGAGACGGAGCCGTTCTTGTTCAGAACGATGTTGTTGCCGTCTTCGAGCGTTACGTAGCGCAGGTCGTTGTACTTCACTGTGCCTTCAAACTTCGACTTGATGATCGGTTGTTTGAACGTACCGGCTGCGACACCACCGATGTGGAACGTACGCATCGTGAGCTGCGTTCCAGGTTCACCGATAGATTGCGCGGCAATGATACCGACCGCTTCACCGAGCTTGACCTTTGCGCCAGTCGCGAGATTGCGACCGTAACACGCAGCACAAACGCCCTGCTTACTTTCGCAAGTGAGCACGGAACGAATCTTGACCTTCTCAATGCCGGACGAATCAATCGCCTTGGCTTTGACTTCGTCGAACTCTTCGTTCGCACGAATGATGAATTCCTTCGGATTCGTCGGATTCGGAATGTCTTCGCAAGAGCAACGACCATTGATACGGTCGCTGACTTTGACGACTTCGTCTTCGCCTTCGTAAATGGCCTGCACCCAGATGCCGTTGGTCGTGCCGCAATCCTCCTCGCGGATGATCACGTCCTGCGCCACGTCCACCAACTTACGGGTCATGTAACCCGAGTCAGCGGTCTTGAGCGCCGTATCGGCCAGACCTTTACGCGCCCCGTGGGTTGAAATGAAGTATTCCAACACCGTCAGACCTTCGCGGAAGTTCGCCAGAATCGGCTTTTCAATGATGTCGCCGCTCGGCTTCGCCATCAAACCACGGACGCCAGCGAGCTGACGCACCTGTTGACGGTTACCGCGCGCGCCGGAATCCACCATGAGGAACACCGGGTTATATTCCTTCTTACCCTGGTTCTGTTCCAGCGTCTTGAACATGACGTTCGCGATCTGATCGGTCGCGTGCGTCCAGATGTCCACGATCTTGTTGTAACGCTCACCCGAGGTGATGATACCTTTGCGGTGCTGCTTCTCGACTTCCTTGATCTGCTCAAAGGCGCTGGCGATTTCCTGATCCTTCTCTTTCGGAATGATCATGTCGTCAATACCGATCGAGCAACCGGACTTGGTCGCTTCACGGAAGCCCAGCTCTTTCAATTTGTCGAGCATCGTCACGGTCTTTTCATGACCGCACGTCTTGTAACAGCGCCAGATCAAATCACCGAGCTGGCTCTTGCCTGCCGCCTTGTTGAACAAACCAAGTTCCGCCGGCCAGATTTCGCTGAAGATGACGCGGCCCACTGTGGTGACCACGATCTTGTTCTTTTCATCCCCGTAAACCGTCTTCTTGCCGAAGTCCGGATTAGCCAGACGAATCCGATCGTGCGTTTTCACTGCCCCATCGTCGTAGGCAAAGATGACTTCTTCCCGCGAACCGAACAGCGGCAGATCGTTGAGATTTGCCGGAACGGGCTTACGCGGCTCGGCCGTGAGATAATAACATCCGAGCGTGATGTCCTGCGTCGGTGTGATAATCGGCTTACCGGAAGACGGCGAGAAGATGTTGTTCGTCGCCATCATCAACATGCGCGCTTCCATCTGCGCTTCGACCGACAACGGCACGTGCACAGCCATCTGGTCACCGTCGAAGTCCGCGTTGTAAGCGGTACAAACCAGCGGATGAATGCGAATCGCTTCGCCTTCGATCAACTGCGGTTCGAACGCCTGCACAGACAGACGGTGCAGCGTCGGCGCACGGTTCAGGAGAACCGGATGGCCTTTCGTGACTTCTTCGAGAATGTCCCAGACTTCGGTCGTCTGGCGCTCAATCATCTTCTTCGCGCTACGAACGGTGTGAACGTAGCCGAGTTCCTTCAAGCGCCGGATGATGAACGGCTCGAACAACACGAGCGCCATCTTCTTCGGCAAACCGCATTGGTTGAGCTTCAGTTCCGGACCGATGACGATGACGGAACGGCCCGAGTAGTCCACGCGTTTACCGAGCAGGTTCTGACGGAAACGACCGCTTTTGCCCTTGAGCATGTCGCTCAAAGATTTCAACGCGCGATTGCCCGCACCGGTAACGGCGCGACCGTGACGACCGTTGTCGAACAACGCGTCCACCGCTTCCTGCAACATGCGCTTTTCGTTCCGGATAATGACTTCCGGCGTCTTGAGCTGCAGCAGGTTCTTCAGACGGTTGTTGCGGTTGATGACGCGGCGATAGAGATCGTTCAAGTCGGACGTCGCAAAGCGACCGCCTTCGAGCGGAACAAGCGGACGCAAATCCGGCGGAATCACCGGCAGCACCGTCAGAATCATCCACTCGGGACGGCTCTTCGACGAATGCAAACCCTGGAGCAGCTTGATACGTTTCGCGAGTTTCTTGCGGATCTGCTTGCTCTTGGTCTCGGTCATTGCCTGTTGCAATTCCTCGACCTGCTTCATCAAATCCACCTTTGCCAACGCTTCGCGCACAGCTTCCGCGCCCATCTTCGCCACGAACGCGTCTGCACCGTAGGTTTCCTTCGCTTCGCGATATTCGTGTTCGCTCAGCAATTGATTCTGTTTGAGCGGCGTGTTACCGGGATCAATGACGAGGTAATCCTCGTAATAAATCACGCGTTCCAAATGCCGTGCCGTCATGTCGAGCGCGAGACCGATGCGCGACGGCATGCACTTGAAGAACCAGATATGGCAAACGGGCACGGCCAACTCAATGTGGCCCATGCGTTCGCGACGCACGCGCGCCAACGTCACTTCCACACCGCAACGATCACAAACCACGCCACGATGTTTGATGCGCTTGTACTTACCGCACGAACATTCCCAGTCCTTGACCGGACCGAAAATACGTTCGCAGAACAAGCCGCCTTTTTCCGGCTTGAACGTGCGGTAGTTGATCGTTTCAGGGTTTTTAACTTCGCCCTTGGACCACGACCGAATGGCCTCCGGTGAGGCCACGGTGATGCCGACGTAATCCACCTGATTGACCTTTTCAAGGCCGAGAAGTTCGCGGGCGCTTTGTTGAGAACTGTTCATACTCTTGTAATTTGCAGCGGTCGATTAATTCATTGGTTACCGGCAACCGCAAGCGCGGCCGAACCATTTTCCTGCGGTTGATCCACCGGATTGGTGTAACCGACTTTGACATCAAGGCCGAGGGATTGCATTTCCTTGACCAACACGTTGAATGACTCCGGAATGCCGGCTTCGAGCGCATTGTCGCCTTTGACAATGCTCTCATAAATGCGCGTGCGTCCCTGGACGTCGTCCGACTTCACGGTCAGGAGTTCCTGCAACGTATAAGCCGCGCCGTAGGCTTCCATCGCCCACACTTCCATTTCGCCGAAACGCTGACCGCCGTATTGCGCCTTACCACCCAACGGTTGCTGCGTAACCAGCGAGTACGGTCCAACGGCACGGGCGTGAATCTTGTCCGCCACGAGGTGACCCAGCTTCATCATGTAGATGTAGCCGACGACCACTTCCTGGTCGAAACGCTCACCGGTGCGTCCGTCGTAGAGATACGCTTTGCCGTTATCGCCCACGAGCACGCCTTCTCCAGCAGCCTTCGTTGCTTCGGCTGCGTCGTTGATATACTTGCGCACCTGTTTTTCTTTGATGCCGTCAAACACCGGCGTCGCAAACTTCAAGCCGAGAATTTTCGCCGCCCAGCCCAAGTGCGTTTCCAACACCTGACCGACATTCATACGCGACGGCACGCCCAGCGGATTTAATACGATGTCCACCGGAGTTCCGTTCGCGAGGAACGGCATGTCTTCCTCAGCCACAATCTTGGCAACAACACCTTTGTTACCGTGACGACCGGCCATTTTGTCGCCGACCGAAAGCTTACGCTTCGAAGCGATGTAAACCTTCACGGACTTCACGATGCCGCTGTCTGTGCCTTCACCGGCCTCGGCGCGTTCCGCCTCTTCGTCGAACTGCATCTGGATATCATCGAACTTCTTTTTGAAGCTGCCGATGATTTCATTGATCTTGTTGCGAATCGGCGACGGATCGATTTCGATCCGGTCATAAACCTCCGCCAGCTTGCGCAACAGCGTCTTGGTGATTTTGCGATTCGCCGGAATAATGATCTCGCCGGTCTCGCTGTTCACCACGTCGAGCGGAATCTTCTCGCCCAACAGAATGTTGCTCAATGCTTCCGTCAATTGATCGCGCAATTCTTCCGTCTTCTTGCGATGATCTTCTTCAATCTGCTTGAGTTGACGTTTGCCTTCCGCGGCAGATTCTTTGCGTTCGCTGTCTTTCTTCGCAGAAACTTTGACATCCATCACGATGCCATAAGTTCCTGACGGAACTTTCAGCGATGTATCTTTCACGTCCGCAGCTTTTTCACCGAAGATCGCGCGCAGCAATCGTTCTTCCGGCGCGAGTTCAGTTTCCGACTTCGGCGTGATTTTACCGACGAGAATGTCGCCGGGTTTCACTTCCGCGCCGACGCGAATAACGCCGTCCGGCCCGAGGTTCTTCAACGCTTCTTCGCCGAGATTCGGAATATCGCGGGTAATTTCTTCCGGGCCGAGTTTCGTATCGCGCGCCGCCACTTCGAATTCATCAATGTGAATGCTCGTGAAGATGTCTTCCTTCACGATTCGGCGGCTGATGAGAATCGCGTCCTCGAAGTTATAACCGTTCCACGGCATGAACGCGACGAGCACGTTCCGACCGAGCGCGAGTTCACCATTCTGCGTACAAGGACCGTCCGCGAGCACCTGCCCCTTTTTGATGGACTCACCTTTGTGAACGAGAATCTTCTGGTTGATACAAGTCGCCGCGTTTGAACGCATGAACTTGCGGATCTCGTAAACCCAGATGCCTTTCGCCGGGTCGTGACGAATCTTCTTCTTACCGTCCGGCAATTCACCGTTCGGTGTGATGATGATCTGACTGCCCGTGATGGACGCGACCTTGCCGGCTTCTTCGGCCACCACTACCGCACGCGAGTCGCGCGCGACGCGGTCTTCGATACCGGTCGCCACAAACGGCGCTTCGGTAACGAGCAACGGCACGGCCTGGCGTTGCATGTTTGAACCCATCAACGCGCGGTTCGCGTCGTCGTGTTCAAGGAACGGAATCAACGACGCAGCAATCGACACGAGCTGCTTCGGCGAAACGTCCATGTAATCCACCCGGTTCGGTTCGACGTCGATAAAGTCGCCCCGACAACGGCAGGTAACACGTTCGGTCGTAAAGTGACCTTTTTCGTCAATCGGCGCATTCGCCTGCGCGACGATGTATTGCTCTTCACGATCCGCCGTCAGGTAGTCGATATGGCCGGTCACCCGACCGTTTTCGACTTTGCGATACGGCGTTTCGAGGAAGCCGAAATCATTGATGCGCGCAAACGTCGCGAGCGACGCAATCAAACCGATATTCGGACCTTCCGGCGTTTCCACCGGACAAATGCGGCCATAGTGGGACGGATGCACGTCGCGGACTTCAAAGCCGGCACGATCCCGCGACAAACCTCCCGGTCCGAGTGCAGACAACCGGCGCTTATGCGTCAGTTCGGCCAGCGGATTGATTTGATCCATGAACTGGCTCAATTGCGAACGTCCGAAGAAGTCGCGAATCACCGCACTGAGCGCTTTCGGATTGATGAGCTTTTGCGGCGTCATCTGCTCGACGCTTTGATCGAACAACGTCATGCGTTCTTTAACGAGACGTTCCGTGCGCGCCAAACCGACGCGGCACTGGTTGGCAAGCAATTCGCCCACCGTCCGAATGCGGCGGCTGCCCAGGTGATCAATGTCGTCCAAGGAACCTTCGCCCTTCTTGAGGCGGAGAAGATACTTCGTCGCTTCGACCAGATCTTCCTTGGTCAGAATGCGCGACTCGTTCTTGCTCGAGAGCGACAACTTCTGGTTGATCTTGTAACGACCAACGCGACCAAGGTCATAACGCTTCGGATCGAAGAACAACCGTTTGATGAGCGCTTTGGCGTTTGCGGCCGTTGGCGGATCTCCAGGACGCAGGCGGCGATAAATATCTTTCAACGCCTCTTCTTCGTTCTTGGCCGGGTCCTTCTTCATGCACTTGATGATGATGCCATCATCAATCGTGGTATCGACCACCTTGATATGCTTCACACCCAACTCAGCAATCTGCTTGATCACCGCTTTGGAAAGCGGTTCGAAAGCGCGCGCTACGACGAGCCCCTTCTCTTCGTCCACGGCGTCCTGAATCAGAACTTTGTTCTGCAGGTCGTCGAGCTTCTCAGCTTCCTTGATGGAGAGATCTTCGACTGTGTAGAACAGTTTCAAAATCTCTTCATCCGTGCCGCGATGCTTGTCGGCGTCCTTCTTCGAAGATTTTTCGGCTTCACCGTCCAGGAACGACAGCGCGCGGAAAAGCGTTGTGGTCAAAAATTTCCGACGGCGCTTTTTGCGATCCAGATAAACGTAAAGCAAATCGCTCGTATCAAATTGAGCTTCATACCAGGAACCGCGATCCGGAATGACGCGGAAGCTGAACAGCTCTTTGCCATTCGGGTGAATCGTCTTTTCAAACGCAATACCAGGCGAGCGATGCAACTGCGAAACAATGACGCGTTCCGCACCATTGATCACAAACGTGCCTTGCGGCGTCATGAGCGGCAATTCGCCCATGAAAACTTTTTCTTCTTTTGTACCCTTTTCGTCCTTGAGCAGGAACGTGACGTACAGCGGAGCGCCGTAGGTCAGACCTTCGCGCAAGCATTCCAGCCAATCCACCTTCGGCTCTCCGATTTCGTAGGAATGAAAATCGAGCACGACTTTGCCGTCGTAGCTCTCAATCGGGAACACTTCGGTGAAGACGGCTTGCATCCCAAGATTCTTGCGCTTGGACTGCGGGATCTCGGCCTGGAGAAATTCCTTATATGAACTCGTCTGGAGTTCGATCAGGTTCGGCGGAGCAATGATTTCTTTGATTTTGCCGAAGTTGATACGTTCAGTGGCTCGGGATGGCATTTGTACCTTTTCTACGGTCCGGTCACATAACCGGACGATTTTTCTACTCAACGACACAAGGCAAGAGCGCGACGTTCAATCGCGAACTTGCCAGACTGTCAGACCCCCCATCAGGAGGTCGCTGTTACTAAACCTTACGATAAATCCGGAAAGGGCCAAATCGGGGCGGCGCTCAGGATAAACGCCGCCCCGACGAATCGGCCCGTGATTACTTGACTTCGATCTTCGCGCCAGCTTCTTCGAGCTTCTTCTTGGCGGCGTCGGAGTCGGCTTTGTTGGCGCCTTCCAAAATCGGCTTGGGCGCACCTTCCACGAGAGCCTTGGCTTCGGCGAGGCCGAGGCCGGCTTTCACTTCGCGGACGGCTTTGATCACGGCAATCTTCTTGTCAGCGGGGACTGAAGCGATGATCACGTCAAACGTGTCTTTCGCCGCAGCAGCCGGAGCAGCGCCACCGGCAGCCGGAGCACCAGCAGCCGCAACGGCCACAGGAGCAGCCGCGGTCACGCCCCACTTCTCTTCCAGTTTCTTGACCAAATCAGCGGCTTCAATGACCGTCAACTTGCTCAACTCTTCTACGATGTTTGCGATGTCTGCCATAACTAACTCTTGCTTTCTTTTCGTCTCGTCGTCATCCGAGCCACAGATGGTTTGAGTTCACGGCCGTGAACCGACGATTTACTGTTTGTTCTTGGTTACTCCCGCCGATGGCTAACCAGCAGGAAATTGTTTTGCTTAAGCGGCTTCTTTTTCGGCCTTCGCCTTGATGACGCGAGCCAATTGCTGCGCCGGCGTATTGATCATCGTCACCAGCTTCTGCGCCGGCGCGTTGATGACGCCGAGGAGCTTGGCGCGCAACACTTCGATGCTCGGCAAATCTGCCAGCGTCAAAATATCCGCCTGTTCCAATCGGGCATTGTTCAGATAGCCGAACTTGATTTTAAGCTTGTCGTTTTCGACCGAAAACGTCTTTAACGCCTTCGCCGCTGCGGAAATGTCCTTTTGGCCGGTCACCACCGCAATCTGTCCGGCGAGTGAACCGTTCAAATCCGCCACTCCAGCTTCTTTTGCCGCAATACGAAAGATCGAGTTCTTAACGACATGAACCTCTGCTCCGGTCTTGTGCAATTCTTTGCGGAGCGTCGTCAACTGACCAACTTTCAGTCCCTGGTAACCGACGACAATGAAGAACGGCGAACCGTTCAGGCGACCGATGTATTCCTTAGTGAGAATCTGTTTTTCTGCGCGCATGGATCAAATCTGGTTAACGGTTTAGTTGGCGCCGAACTCACGGATGTCCACGCGGACGCCCGGACTCATCGTCGCAGACAAAGTGCAGCTATGCAGGTACGAGCCTTTCATGCTGCTCGGTTTCGCTTTCACCACAGCTTCAATTACCGCCCGCGCATTTTCTTCAATCTGCGTCGGCGAGAAATTCACTTTACCGATGGCAACGTGAACGTTCGCGGCTTTGTCCACTTTGAACTCAACGCGACCAGCCTTCACTTCCTTCACCGCTTTCGCTGTGTCTTCGGTCACCGTGCCGGTCTTCGGATTCGGCATCAATCCCCGCGGTCCGAGAACCTTACCGAGCTTCCGAACTTCCACCATCGCTTCGGGCGTGGCGATCGCGACGTCGAAATCCGACCAACCGCCGTTGCACTTGGCAATCATGTCTTCGAAACCGACGAATTCCGCACCAGCGGCTTTCGCAGCGTCGGCGGCAGCACCTTTGGCAAACACCAGCACGCGCACGGTTTTACCGCTGCCGTGCGGCAATGGAACAGTACCGCGCACCATTTGATCGGATTGTTTCGGGTCCACTCCAAGGCGGAACGCGAGATCCACGGTTTCGTTAAATTTCGCTTTCGGGAACTTGGCCAGAACGCCGACGGCTTCCTTAAGCGGATACGTCTTCGTAGCGTCCACCAGCTCGAGCGCTTTTTTGTATCGTTTACTTGGCATTATTATGAGCGGTGCATGCGAGCAATTTGCTCTCCCGCGTTGTTTGGTTAATTGACAATTTCAATGCCCATGCTGCGGGCAGTACCAGCGACGACGCGGAACGCGGCTTCATCTGAAGTCGCATTCATGTCGTTCTTCTTCATCTTGACGATGTCCATCACCTGTTTGCGGGTGACTTTGCCGACCTTCTCTTTGTTCGGTGCTTTGGCGCCAGCCGTGATGCCAGCAGCCTTCTTGAGCAACACCGACGCAGGCGGCGATTTGGTGATGAAAGTGAAAGACTTATCCTGATAAACCGTGATAACCACCGGAATCACCAGACCGGCGTCGTTTTTGGTCGCGGCGTTAAATTCTTTGCAGAATCCCATGATGTTCACGCCGTGCTGACCGAGCGCAGGACCGACGGGCGGCGCGGGATTCGCCTGTCCGGCGGGAATTTGCAATTTGATAATGCCTGTAACTTTCTTAGCCATACAAAGTCTTTCTGGTCTTAATCTTAATCTGTTTCTCTCTGTCTAACCGCGCTCGCCTGACACCCTGTTTCCGAGACAAGCAGGATTTCGAGTATATCAAGCCTTTTCCACCTGCCAATACTCAAGTTCAACCGGAGTGTTCCGGCCAAAAATATTCACTGTCACCTTCAATTTGCCGCGATCCGGATCCACTTCCTCAATCACACCGCTGAAATTCAGGAACGGACCATTGTTAATCTTCACCGTTTCACCGGCGTTGAATGCCACCTTCGGACGCTCGGTTTCTTCCGAAGCTGAAACCGCCGCTTTGATGGTTTCCATTTCCTCGTCCGTCGCCGTGTGCGGATGTTCGCCGCCGACGAAACCAATCGCTCCCTGGGTTTCTTTGATGAAGTAAAACGGCTTCGGAATCACACGCTTGTTTTCATCCAACAACACCATGTGGATGTAAACGTAGCCGGGATGCAGCTTGCGGGTGGAAACGGTCTTCTTCTGGTTGCGCACTTCCACGACCTTTTCCATGGGAACGAGGACTTCTTTAATGTAGTCCTGCATCTCCTCGGTCTTGATGCGCTTTTCGATGCTTTCCTTGACCTTTTGCTCCTGGCCGGAAAGCGTATGGATGACAAACCACTGGGGCTTCATAGTCGCTTAAATGAGCTTGAACAGCGCGAACAGGATTTGATCCACAATAAACGTGAACAGACCCAGAATAATGATGGCCACCATGACGACGACCGTGGAGCCCTTCAACTCGTCCCACGTCGGCCAGGTGCACTTCTTTAATTCTTCAGTCGTTTGCCGCCAATAAGCTGCAAAACGCCGAATATAGCCCTTCCACCAGAGGAGACCAAAGATTACGGCGGCGACGCCGATCCATATTAACTCTTTCATTATTCAACCTGTTCTGGCTTCGTCGAGCCGCAGCTCTTGCCATTGGCGGAGAGGGAGGGATTCGAACCCCCGGTGGGCGTTAACCCACAGCGGTTTTCAAGACCGCCGCAATAGACCACTCTGCCACCTCTCCACACTTTGCAGACTGGCCCGCCACGCCGAAGCTCGTTTGCTTTCGCTTCCAGCCCGCCTTCGACTCATCCCGGCGCGGCAGCCTTGCCCCCTGTTCATTTCCAAGCAAAGGCTGGCAGGGCGTGCAGGAATCGAACCTGCAACCAACGGTTTTGGAGACCGCTACTCTACCAATTGAGCTAACGCCCTACGCAAAATTCACCGGACCCTCAACTGGACTAAAACGGAGGCGACGGAATTTCCCGCCGCCTCCGCGTGATAATTCCACTGATCAGGCGAGGACTTCGCTGATACGACCAGCGCCAATCGTGCGGCCACCTTCGCGGATCGCGAAACGTTGACCTTTTTCCATCGCCACTGCTTTTTGCAGTTCGACATCCACGGAAACGTTGTCCCCCGGCATCACCATTTCCACGCCTTGCGGCAGGGTCAATGTGCCCGTCACGTCCGACGTGCGGAAATAGAACTGCGGACGATAGTTGGTGAAGAACGGCGTGTGACGGCCACCTTCATCCTTCGACAACACGTACACTTCCGCCTTGAACTTGGTGTGCGGCGTGATCGAACCCGGCTTGGCCAACACCATGCCACGCTCAACTTCTTCCTTCTTCGTGCCGCGCAACAGCACACCGACGTTGTCGCCCGCGTTGGCAGAATCGAGCAACTTGCGGAACATTTCGATGTCCGTCGCCACCGTCTTGCGCGTGTCGCGCAAACCGACGATTTCAACTTCGTCCATCTTCTTCAGAACACCGCGCTCCACACGACCGGTCACCACCGTGCCGCGACCTTCAATGTTGAACACGTCTTCAATGCACATCAGGAACGGCTTGTCCACGTCGCGGACCGGGTCAGGAATGAAAGAATCCAGTGCGTCGAGCAAATCCTGAATCGCCTTTTCACCTTCCGGCTTGCCCGCGAGCGCCGCCGTGGCCGAACCACGAACGATCGGGGTCTTGTCGCCCGGGAAACCATACTTGGTGAGCAGGTCACGAATTTCCATCTCAATGAGCTCAAGCAAGTCTGCATCCGCGAGGTCAACCTTGTTTAAGAAGACCACCATACTCGGCACACCGACCTGACGGGCGAGCAGGATGTGCTCACGAGTCTGAGGCATCGGACCGTCCGCCGCACTGACGACCAGAATCGCACCGTCCATCTGTGCCGCACCAGTGATCATGTTCTTCACATAGTCAGCGTGGCCAGGGCAGTCAACGTGCGCATAGTGACGCTTCGCACTTTCGTATTCCACGTGCGACACCGCGATAGTCACGGTCTTCGTTTCGTCACGAACCGTACCACCCTTGGTAATGTCTTTGTACTCGATGAGCGGCGCCAGACCTTTGCGATTTTGCACCGCAACGATGGCGGCAGTCAGGGTGGACTTGCCATGGTCAACGTGGCCAATTGTGCCGACGTTCACGTGCGGTTTCGTTCTTTGAAATTGCTCTTTAGCCATTTTGTTCTCCTGCGTTCGTTTGTTGTCGTTGCGTAACTGTTTAGTGTGCGTCTCTAAGCGTCTCTAAAGTTGTCTGGAGCCCATGATCAGGATTGAACTGATGACCTCGTCCTTACCAAGGACGTGCTCTGCCAACTGAGCTACATGGGCGACCCATTTGTCTTAACATCCTGATGCGCAAAACGACAAAAAACCACCCCCGCACCTTTTTTCTTTCGAAAAAAACCTGAGGGTTTCGGTGACTTTGTCTCTTTTACGGCCCTAAGACGGCTCGCAAAATAGAAAACCGCCAAAAACGTGTCAACAGGCGTTTTTGGAATTTTCGGCCACACCGACTATTTCCGCCACTCCGTTTTCGCTGGCTCAGGCAATCCTTGCGCCCGGAATGCCGTCCGAAAGTGCATTTTCGCCACCTTCGCCAACGCCTCAACCCCATGCTTCACAAATAATTCTTTCGCCACCTGGTCCACATTCGCCCCCGCGCCTTTCGGAAGTTCGACACCGTAAGCCTTCCCCAACGCCGCCAACCGACGCACAAATTCATCCCGCGCCAAAATTGAAGCTGCCGCCACCGCCAAATCCTCTTCCGCCTTGTGCCGCTGCACCAATTCCAACTCCCGCCCCATGCTCATCAACGCCCGTTCCACCACCGCCTTACTCGCCGCGAATTGGTCACTGATCGCCTTCACGGGCGGCGGATTCATCCGATGCCGCTGGCCCATCAGATTTTCAATCACCCGCGCATGCCCCCAAGCCAACACCGCGTTCACACTTCCCATCTTCGCGTGCAACCGATTGTAAGCTTCATTTCCAATTGGCACGACCGTTGTCACACAGCCGGGTGTTTCTTTAATCAACTTCGCGAGGTCGGAAATTTTTTTATCGGTCGAAATATTTTTTGAATCCCGCACGCCCGCATCCTTCCACGCGGTCAGCACCGACTCATTCACATAAACCCCCGCGATGCACATCGGCCCGAAAAAATCGCCCTTGCCGCTTTCGTCCACGCCGATGCGCGGCAGCAGCAACTCCGGATTCAAAACCGTCTCGTAGCCTAGCTTCGCCTGCTTCAATACCTCCGGCTCAAGCACGAACTCAATGAACTCTTGCGTCCCCTTCCCCTGCACGACGAGTTTGCCGCTCTCATAAAATACCACGTTCGTTTTGTCCTTCTCACCGGCGAACCGCGCATACGGCACTTCGCGCGGCGTGAAATTCCGCGCGTCCAGACACGACTTCAACGTCGCCGCCTGTTCCCCAGTCAGCTTGCAAGTGTAACTCGTCAGTGGTTTCACGCTCACGTGCCAATTTAATAGCCACAACAGAACCTAAAGAACACAAAAGAATCACGACTAGGAAAGCCGCAGTTGCCAGTCGGCGTGATCCCAAACGATACAGAGCAAGCGCTAGACAATACTAAAGTTTCAAAGAATTGATTTGCAGTGCTTCTTTCATCTTCGCATCAAAGTCAGATAGAATCGTACTTGTTTGATTTTGAATCTTCCAGAACAGGTCTAGAGCCTGTACTTAACTTTTTCCAAACAAAGTAGCGAGCATCAGCGTCACAAA
>CALAYC010000270.1 GCA_937894935.1 uncultured Verrucomicrobiota bacterium | reverse complement strand
GTGAGCAGGTTGTCGCCTAACCAGTGCGCTGCAGCGAACCCGGCGTGAGCGTCGTGGTTTGCAAGCATTGCGTCCGGAGGAGGCGTGGCGTTGAGTTTGAGTAGCCAGGCGGTAAACTTGATCACCAAATCAAAAGTTATATTCGCCAGCGCAGGGAGCGTCATCCTTGTTGCTGTGCTCTGGGCCTATTTCACCAAACCAGAATCTATCCTGACTTTGCCTGGGGCTGTCTTGGACTCTCTTTGCAGCGGCAAATTTCGTGGCGGCTTTGGCGACTGGCGTGATTTTGTTTTGATTGTCGGTGGGACGTGGTCATTTTGGATGTTGTCGGCACTTTTTATCTGGCGTTTGTTCCGATTGTTGCGCCAACCTCCAGTGCCGCCTGCCTCAATAGCTTCGAGAGAGGAGTTCAGTCGGCTTCTCAGTGAACATCGAAAGCATGACGCTTAACCAGAGCGTCGCTGCGAATCACAATCGCAAGCGTTGCATCCCGCGGGGGGCGCGTTTGAGTTCGGAAAACAGATTCGCCTCGGCTGCTGTGAATGCTTAGGCTGGGCGCATGTTCCACTTGGTGCGCCGACTCAGCGGATTGATTTTTTTTGGCAGTATTGTTTTGAGCCAAGCAGTTGAGACGGAACGCGTCTATTTGTCGGGTCGCGGCAAAGACGATGCAGTGCCGTGGCGATTTTTATGCACGACGGGTGCGCATTCGGGTTTCTGGACAAATATTCCCGTGCCGTCGAATTGGGATGTGTTGGGCTTCGGACATCTGACTTACAAGAAGGATTATTCCAACGCGATTACGGAGTGCGGTTTGTACGAAAAGGATTTTGTCGCGTCGCGTGAGTGGAAGGACAAGCGCGTGTTTCTGGTGTTTGAAGGCGTGATGACGGACACGACGGCGAAGTTGAATGGGCAAGTGGTCGGGCCGACGCATCGGGGCGGGTTTTATCGGTTCAAGTATGAAGTCACGGACAAACTGAAGCCGGGCGCGGAGAACAAACTGGAAGTCACGGTCGCAAAACATTCGGCGAATGAATCGGTGAACAAGGCGGAGCGGTTGGCGGATTACTGGGTGTTCGGCGGGATTTATCGGCCGGTATATCTGGAGGTTGTGCCGCAGCAATTCATCGAACGCGTGGCGATTGATGCGCGAGCGGACGGCAGTTTTGCGATGGACGTTTTTCTCAACGGCGTGACGGATGCCGATGCGGTGGAGGCGCAGATTTTGACGTTGGATGGGACGAGGGTGGGGGAGGCATTTTCAAAAAGTCTCCTCACTCCGGTTGTCTCCCCTTCGGAAGGGGCGAAGGAGGCAGTTGGGCGGAGCGCTGATCTTCAATCCGGCGCGAATACTCCGACAATCATCAATGAGCCGGACCGGAGGCCAGCGCTCGAGTTAAAGGCGCAGATCGCGTCTCCCAAGCTTTGGTCGGCTGAGACGCCGAATTTGTATCGCGTGGAAGTGCGTTTGAGGCGGGGTGGGGAAGTGTTGCACACGGTTACGGAGCGATTTGGGTTTCGCACGTTCGAGGTGCGCGATGGCGACGGACTTTATCTCAACGGGCAGAAGATCATTTTCAAAGGTGTGAATCGTCATTCGTTCTGGCCGGATTCGGGTCGGTGTTTGAGTGAGGCGGTGCATCGGCTCGATATCGAAACCATCAAAGCCATGAACGGTAACGCGGTGCGCATGTCGCATTATCCGCCGGACAAGGAGTTCCTCGATCTTTGCGACGAACTCGGGCTTTACGTGCTGGACGAACTTGCCGGTTGGCATAATCAATACGACACGGACATCGGCACGAAGTTGGTGGAAGCGATGGTCACGCGCGACGTGAATCATCCGAGCATTTTGTTTTGGGACAACGGCAACGAAGGCGGTTCAAATCCGGAGCTCGACAAAGTTTTTTACGAGTTCGATCCCCAAAAGCGCCGCGTGTTGCATCCGTGGGGGCAACACAACGGCATCAACACGGCGCATTATCTGATGTTCACCAATGCGGAGGTCGCGGCGCGCGGCGAGCCGATGCATTATCACATGAAGCAAAATGCGGAGTTCGTGAATACGAATCTCGCGCCGACGGGTTGGATTTATTTGCCGACGGAATTCATGCACGGGCTTTATGACGGCGGCGCAGGTGCGGGGTTGGAGGATTATTGGAACATGATGATGAGCTACTCGAACTGCGCGGGCGGCTTCATCTGGGCGTTTGCTGACGAAGGCATCCGGAATCCGCAGACCGGCCAGATTGATCTGGCGGGCAATCAAGCGCCCGACGGCATCGTCGGACCGTATCGCGAGCGCGAGGGAAGTTTTTATGCGATCAAAGATATCTGGTCGCCGATTCAAGTGCGTCGCGAAGCTGATGGTACGTTCACGGTCGAAAATCACTACCGCTTCACGGATGCAAGCGAATGCAAGTTTCACTGGGAAACGCGACAGCTCTGGATGGGGTGGGGCACTAATGTGATTAACCGTTTGTTTTTGACGAATGCGAGTGTTGTGAATTTGCCGCCGGGTGGGCGCGGGAAATTGAAGTTTCCATTTCCAGAAGATTGGGATCGCGATCGCGCGAATACGTTGATTTTGCGGGTCACTGATAAGCGCGACCGCGAACTCTGGACCTGGGCATGGCCTGCGCGCGCTGCCGCGATCGGTTCAAGCGTCTCGTCGTTCGGTCCACCGAAAGTCACGGAGACGACGGATGCCATTGAGATTCAAACACCGACGTTGGGGCAGGGCGGGTTGCTACGGGTGAAGTTGGATCGAAAGACCGGTTTGATTGGAGGCGTGAGGATTGACGAGCAACAGCTTTCTTTAACCGGGCCGCGCCTCGCGCACGGTGGTATTGCGAATTTGAAAACCTGTCAGCGCACGAACGATGGTTTTGAAGATGTGGTGATCGCCACGTTCGATGGAGATTTGAAAGAGTTGGTTTGGCGGGTTCGGAATGACGGTGCGATCATCTGCGATTACCGATTTCAGACAACGGCCACAAATGACGCGATAGGGATTGTTTTCGGTTACCCGGAGAAACTTGTGACGAAGAAACGCTGGCTTGGCGACGGGCCGTTTCGCGTGTGGAAGAATCGTTTGCGCGGCGTGACGTTTGGTCTGTGGGAGAATGATTACAACAACACGATCACGGGGCATAGCGATTGGATTTATCCGGAGTTCAAAGGGTGTTTCGCCAACGTGCATCGGCTGCAATTGGAAACGACCGAAGGGTTGATCACGGTCGTTCCGGAAAATATTCCTTTCGTGCAAGTGCTCACGCCGGAGCAACCGCCGGATAATCTGATTGGTAAAACGAAAGTGAATCTGCCGGAGTGCGGGTTAGGTTTTCTGCACGCGATTCCGCCAATCGGCACGAAGTTCAAACCGGCGGCGGCGAGCGGTCCGCAAAGTCAACCGAACGTCGGGCAAGGCGAGTATTCCGGGCGCGTGATTTTCTATTTCGGGAAGCTGCGGTGACGCTGTTGCGGCGACTCTTCACGAGGGTGAACTAGCGTTCAACTTCAAAACGATACTCGCCGGAAGCGATGGCGAAGACTGTGAAACCGGCTTCCTGTCGCAGGAATTTTGCTTTGCTGTTGCCGCTTTGCGGGGCGTGTTCAGAAACTTTCTCCGGCGCGGGCGACGGCACGAAAACGGTGGCGCCGGTGTTGGCGGGAATTTGCACGGTCAACGTGAACGCGTGCGGAGTTTGCTCCCAATGGCTGACGATTTTTCCGCGTGTTGAATCGTAGCTCGCTTTAACCCAACTCAAATCGCTCACCGGCGCCGGTTTGATAATGATCTTTTTGAAGCCCGGTCCGGTCGGATCACAATCAATGCCGGCAAGGTCTTTGTAAAACCATTCATTGATGTGGCCGAGCATGAAGTGATTGTGCGATGCGGTCAGTTTGGCGTTCCATGATTCAGTCAGAGTGGTCGCGCCCATTTTGATCATGTAACCGTAGCCGGGTTTCTCGTCCTGATTGATCATCCGATAGATGAGATCGGGGCGACCGTTTTGTGCGAGCGCTTGCAGCAGATAACGAAACCCCACGTCGCCGGGGGTCATCTGACCATCATTTGCTTCGAGGTCTTTCAGCAGTGCGGTGAAAACGCGGTCGCGGTGTTCTGGCGGAACGATTCCCATAACAAGCGGCAACGCATTGGCGCATTGCGAGCCGGTGGCGTAGCTGCCTTTGGTCGGATCGAAAAACTTGCGATGATAGCTGGCGCGAATCTGTTCGGCTTTGGTCGCGAAAATTTTGGCGTCTTCATCATGACCGAGAATGGTAGCGATTTTCGCGAGCAACTGCGCATTCTGAAAATAGAACGCGGTTGCGGTTACCGGCGGTGGGGTGAGTTCGGCGCGACTGAGCTTTTGTGGTCCGAGATCATACCAATCGCCCAGACCGTCGGACACGATGTCGTCCACGGCGCGGTTCTCCAACCACGCGAAGTAACGTTTCATGGCGGGATAATGTTGGCGCAACAAATCCACGTCCGCGTGAAATTGATATTGTTGCCACGGCACGGCGATGAATGCTGCGCTCCATTCCGCCGCCGCGCGAAACGCGCCGCTGAATTGAACGTATTCGGGAGCAACGTTGGGCACGAGGCCATCCTCGGTTTGTGCGTCGGCCATGTCGTTCATGCCTTTGGTGAACATTCGCGCGAGGTCGAATTCATATCGGATGGCCGGGCCGTTGAGATGATATTGTTCGAGCCAACCGAGCTTTTCGCGATGCGGACAATCGGTCAGCACGGAAACCATGTTTGCGCGTTGCGACCAGCGGACGAGGCTGTGGATGCGATTGAGCAACGGGTTGGAACATTCAAATTCGCCAACCGGCTTAGCGGTCGAATGAACGACAACGCCTTCGAGAGATTCAATCTTCGGCAATTCGCCGTCGGGTTGGCCGGGAAGTAACTCCGCCTGCAGGTAGCGGCAGCCGACGTAGTAAAACTGCGGAAACCATTCTTCGATAGCATCGGTGGCTTTCGTGTATTGCCACCAGGAAATGCCGCGATTGGTGCTACCCATGGTGCTGCGCTGAATGCTGCCGTCGGGATTGATGACTTCAGCGGGAATCAATCGCACCGCGCTGCCCGTCGGGCCGCTGACGCGCAACCGCGGCATGTGGCTGGCGTTCTGGCCGAAGTCGTAAACGGTGACCCGTTCGGAAAGTTGCTGCGCCGCGACGGGAACATGGAAATCAATGGCGCGAATCGGATCGGTCGCAATACTGTGCCCGCGCAATTTGCCAGCGGGTCGAACCACCGCCACCGCGTGTCGCCAGTTGTTGTCGTCAAAACCCGGCTCGTTCCAGCCTTTCGGATAGAGGCGTGCGTCAAAATCTTCCCCGCCGTAAATGCTGTTGTACGTAATCGCGCCGGGATGCACGCGCCACGATTCATCGGTGAGGACGAACTCTTTTGAGCCGTCTTCGTATTCGAGTTCGATCTGGCAAATGGCGCGCTGTGGTCCGAACGAACCGGTGAATTTGGCGAAACGATTACGGCGCTCGACGTGATACATCCCGTTGCCGAGCGTGAGACCGATGGCGTTCGCGCCTTCAGGTAGTTGCTGCGTGATGTCGCGGGTATCGTAAAGAATCGTGTCATTGTAATCCGTCCAACCCGGCGTGAGCAGGTCAGCGCTGACTTTTTTGCCGTTGAGCGACATTTCGTATTGGCCCAGTCCGGTGACATGAGCGATGGCGCGTCGCAAGCCCGCTTTGACGATGAATTCTTTGCGCAACAACAGAGATTCACTGGTCGCGGGCGCACAAATCCATTTAGCGCGCCACTCGTTGGTATGGAGCAAGCCCATCGTCCAGGTTTGGAAATCGGTCCAGGCAGAAGGCTGATCGTTTTGATCCCAGACGCGAACCGTCCAGAAGACCTGTTCGGACGGAGCGATTGGTTTTCCGCGGTAGTGAATGAGATGCGTTTCGTCGGAACTGACTTTGCCGCTGTCCCACAAATCAGGTGTGAGCGGTGGCGGGTTGGAAATCAGATTGTAACGAGAGAAGACATGAATTTGATACGCGGTTTGTTTTTGGTCGCGTTCCCGGCTGACGACTTTCCAGGAGAGTCGGGGGTGAGCGACATCAATACCGAGAGGATTTACCGCATATTCGCAGCGCAGATCGGTGGGGCGGAGGCTTGCCGCGAACGTTGGTGTTCCGAGCAGCGCAAATGACAGCAGCAAATCCAGAACGCCACGACTTTTTGCAATGCGGGAGAACATGGCAGATACCGTTTCACAATTCCGTGAGTCGGTCAGCCTTGAAATTAAAGCCCCAGCCCGGGCCGTCGTCGGGATAAGCGAAACCGTCCTTCATCCGAATTGGATGCGTGATGAGATCGTCCACCCAATCAAACGATTCGGCGCCATGCGCGTTGGGAATCGTCATGAGCAGTGGGACATCGTATTCCTTGTAATAGTGGGGCAGAACGGGAAGGTGATGCGCTTCCGCCAATGCGGCCGACGCACGCCACGCTTCAACACTGCCCAAGCGCAGAATGTCCGGCTGCCATAGATCGAGGCCGTCACGCGCAATCAATTCTCGCAAGGCGACGAGGTTAAATTCGCGTTCGCCCATCGCCAGTGAGATGCCCGCGACGCGACGCAATTGGGCGTAGCCGGCAAAATCCGTGTTGGGCAGCGGCTCTTCGAACCAGGTGATTTTCAAATCGCGCACAGCGGCGGCGAGTTGCGTGGCGGTGGCAATGTTCATGCCTTGATTGGCGTCCATCATGATTTGAACGTGCGGGCCGACGGTTTCACGGACGCGGGTGAGGCGTTCGATGTCCGTTTGCAAATCCGGCGAGCCAACTTTGATTTTCACCGCGCGAAAACCGCGTTTCACATAACGCGTCACTTCGGCGAGCAATTCGGAAATGGAATACGACAGCCAACCACCGCTGCCATAAAGCGGCACGCGCTGATGATGCGTGCCGAACATTTTCCAGACCGGCACGCCCAGCGTTTTGGCCCACGCATCCCACATGGCGATGTTGATTGCGCCGAGCGCCCAGCGATGGATGCCCGGATTGCCAAAATACTCCGATTCCTGCTCGTAATGTTTGATGAACGCGCCGGTTTGATTCACTTCCCGACCGATAATCATTGGCGCGATGTCGCGGAGTGTGCCAGCGATGGCGTTTTGCGAGTAATGAAAAGCAAGCAAGTAGGCTTCGCCTGTGACGCCTGATTCGAGCGTGAGCCGGGTCACGATGAAAGCAATCTCGGGAATCGTATGGGTGCTGTCGGCGATGGGGTGGGAAAGTGGCGAGACGGCGCGGAAGAATTGAACTTCACGGATCTTCATAAGTTAAACGGGGGAGAAGTTTTGAAATTATCTATTGGCGTTGGCCGTCCCTTGAAGAGCAAAAACAGATTGCCCGAGCCACAAGGGCACATCATTATCAAGTCACCGCTTATGTCTGAATATATTCTAACCAGCCGCCGTTGGGGTGTCTATTGGCTTATCGGAGCGGCGCTGGTCTTTTCAGGCTTCGTTTCGTCGGTGCAGGCGAAGATTACGGTGACGGATTTGCGATGTGAGTGGTTAAGCAATCCGCAGGGAATAGATGTTCTGAAACCACGACTTGGCTGGAAACTTACCTCCCACCAACGCGCTCAATCCCAATACGCTTACCAGATTGTGGTTTCTTCCAGTGCGGCAAAACTCAAGGCGAACGAAGGTGATTTGTGGAACAGCGGTCAGATCGTTTCATCGCAATCCGTGCTCGTGCCGTACGCCGGCAGCGATTTGTCGTCGCATCAGGAGTGTTTCTGGAAAGTGCGCGTGTGGTCCGATGCGAAAACTGTTTCGGACTGGAGCAAACCGGCGAAATGGACGATGGGCATTTTGTCGCCAGAGGAATGGAATGCAATTTCGCCGGTGGCGGGAAGTTCCGGCGTGGCGAAATGGATTGGACGCGACGAGGAGGATGTGGTGCTGAACTTATCCGGAACGAGTTGGATCTGGTATCCGGAAGGTGATCCGGCCACTGCGGCACCGCTGGAAACGAATTGGTTTCGCAAAGAGATTTCAATTCCCGCCGGACGCAAAATCAAACGCGCGGTGTTCGAATACACCGGCGATAACGAATGTCGCGGTTGGTTGAACGAATTCGATCTTGGCGCGCGAAACAGTTTCAAAACGGTTAAATGGAACGATGTCACGACGCGGTTGGAAGCCGGGAAAACTTATGTGTTCGGATTGGTGGGGCGCAATCTCGGCACGAATGACAATCCCGCCGGAATCATCGGTTTGCTGACGATTGAATTTGAACAGGGCGAACCCATCGTCGTGCGCACGGATGAAAGCTGGCGGGTAACGAAGGAGTTTCAGCCTGGTTGGAACAAACCGGGTTACGATGATTTGCAATGGGCGCAGGCAAAGGTTCTGGGTCCGGCGGGAATGCAACCCTGGGGCGAAACGCGCACAGCGGAAGAACGGCGATTTCCAGCGCGTTGGTTGCGAAAGGAGTTTGCGGTCGAGAAAAAAATCCGACGCGCGGTGGTTTACTATTCGGGCGTCGGTTCATCGGAGCTTTATCTCAACGGCAGAAAGGTTGGCGACGAAGTTTTGTCGCCGGCGGCGGCGCAGTATGACAAGCGCGTGTTTTATCTGACGCACGATGTGACGAAACAACTGCGCGAGGGTGATAATGCGATTGGTGTGGTGCTCGGGGGCGGACGGTTTGCGTCGGATCGGAGCAAAGTTTACGCGGGCACGATGAATTTTGGCTGGCCGAAATTGATGTTGCATATGCGCATCGAACACGCGGACGGCTCGGTGCGAGAACTGGTCAGTGATGAAACCTGGAAACTCACAACAGATGGCCCGATCCGGTGGAGTGGTGAATTCGATGGCGAAGAATATGATGCCCGCAAAGAACTGCGGGGTTGGGATCGGCCTGGTTACGATGATTCCGCATGGCAATTTGCGCGGACGGTGAGCGAGCCTGCGCCGCTTAGTGCGCAAATGATTGAGCCGATTCGCGTCACGGGAAAGTTGCGTCCGATTTCATATCGAAAAATCAAACCCGGCGTGTGGGTTTACGATCTTGGCCAAAACATGGTCGGTTGGGCGCGATTACGAGTGAGCGGCCCGGCGGGAACGCGCGTGCAGATGCGCTTTGCCGAAACGCTGAATCCCGACGGCTCACTTTACATGGCGAATCTGCGCGGCGCGCAGGTCACTGATACCTACACGTTGCGCGGCGATGACGAGGAAATCTGGGAGCCACGATTTACGTATCACGGATTTCGTTATGTTGAACTCACGGGTTTTCCGGGGCGGCCCATGCGCGCGACGATTGAAGGTCGGGTGGTGAATGATGACCTGGAAGGCGCAGGAACGTTCTTCTGTTCGAACCCGTTGTTGAATCAGATTTACACGAACATTCTCTGGGGCACGCGCGGGAACTATCGTTCGATGCCGACGGATTGTCCGCAGCGCGATGAACGGCAGGGCTGGTTGGGGGATCGTTCCGAAGAAGCGCGCGGCGAAACTTACCTGTTCGATATCTCAAAACTTTACGCGAAGTGGTTGCAGGATATTCGCGACGCGCAACGCGAAAGCGGTAGCGTGCCGGATGTCGCTCCAGCGTTCTGGCCGATTTATTCCGACAACGTCACCTGGCCCAGTACGCTGGTGATTGCGCCGGGAATTTTGCATCGCCAATACGGTGATCTCGCGCCGATTCAGGCGAGCTACGACAGCGCCAAAAAGTGGCTGGCGTATATGAAACAATTTGTGACCAACGGCATCATTGCCAAAGACAGTTATGGCGATTGGTGTGTGCCGCCGGAGGAACTGACGCTGATTCATTCAAAAGATCCGGCGCGGCAAACGGACAAAGCACTGCTGGCAACATCGTATTTTTACAACGATCTGAAATTAATGGAGCGCTACGCGCGGTTGCTGAACAAGAGCGCCGATGAAGCGTTTTATGCGCGTTGGGCTGAAGAAATTAAAACAGCGTTCAATCGAAAGTTTCTCAATCGCGAGAAAGGGTATTACGACAATGGCTCGCAAACGTCGTGCGTGTTGCCGTTGGCCTTCGGGCTCGTGCCGGATGAATTTCGCGACCGCGTTTTCGGTCGGTTGGTGGACAAAATTACCAATGAAACCCACGGTCATATCGGCACGGGATTGATTGGCGGTCAGTATTTGTGCCGCGTTTTGTCGGATCATGGTCGTGCGGATCTGGTTTGGGAGATGGCGACCAAGACGAATTATCCCGGCTGGGGCTACATGGTTGCCAACGGGGCCACGACGATTTGGGAACTTTGGAACGGGAACACCGCTGATCCGACGATGAACTCCGGCAATCACGTGATGCTCGTCGGAGATCTGGTCATCTGGTTTCACGAATACGTCGCGGGCATCGCGGCGGATCCGGCACAACCGGGTTTCAAACACATTATCATGAAACCGCACGTTGTCGGCAACTTGAGTCATGCGAAAGCGACGCATCGGTCGCCATACGGAATGATTGGGAGCGAATGGCGGCGACAGGCGGATTTGATGAAGGGTGGGGGGCGATTCGAATGGAACGTGGAAATTCCCGTCAATACGACGGCAACCGTTTATGTGCCGGCGTTACGGAAACGATTGGTGACAGAAGGTGGCAAACCCCTGGCGCAGTCGCGCGGTCTGAAATTGTTGGGCATCGAAGGCGACCGCATCGTGCTGCGATTGGCCAGTGGCAAATATCAACTTGTAAGCGAATAAATGAAATTGAAACGAACGTTATTTTTAGGATTGGTGAGTCTGCTTTCGGCAATCGGAGCGACAGCAGAACCAGCAGCGATGATTAAATCGCAATTCATCTACGAAACCGCACCGTTTCCGTCAGCTCATGCCTCGACGATTGAGGAGACGAAGTCGGGTTTGATCGCGGCGTGGTTCGGCGGCACGTACGAGCGTCATCCGGATGTCTGCATTTATGTTTCCCGCTTTGAAAATGGTAAGTGGACCACGCCGGAAGAAGTTGCGGATGGCGTCGGGTTCGGTCCGAATCGTCTGCCGACGTGGAATCCCGTTTTGTTTCAACCGAAGAACGGGCCGCTGATGTTGTTTTACAAAGTCGGCCCGAGTCCGAGCACGTGGTGGGGCATGGTAAAAACTTCAAACGACGACGGCAAAACGTGGTCGGCGGCGCAGCGATTGCCGGAGGGAATTCTTGGTCCGATTAAAAACAAGCCGGTGCAGCTTGCTAATGGCGACATTATTTCCGGTAGCAGCACGGAAGGCGCGAATGGCTGGCGCGTGCATTTCGAGCGTTCGATTGACGGCGGAAAAACGTGGACGGCGAGCGGGCCGATGAACGATGGCAAAACTATCGACGCCATTCAGCCGAGCATTTTATTACACGGGAAAAATACATTGCAGGCGCTCGGGCGGACGCGCCAGGGACGCGTTTTCGAAATCTGGTCCAGAGACGGTGGGAAAACGTGGGGCAAGATGAAATTTATGGAGTTGCCGAATCCGAATTCCGGTACCGATGCGGTGACGCTTCGCGATGGTCGGCATCTGTTGGTTTACAATCACAATCCGCTGAACAAAGGTCGCAGTCCGATCAACGTCGCGGTGTCCAAAGACGGCAAAGAGTGGTCGGCCGCGCTGGTGTTGGAAGACGAGCCGACGGCACCGAGCCCCGGTTTCGCTTATCCTGCGGTCATTCAAACGAGTGATGGATTGGTGCATATCACCTACACGTGGAAGCGGGAAAAAATTAAACACGTGGTGCTCGATCCGGACAAACTGGTGCTGAAACCGATGACGGAACGGGCGTTGTTATGGCCAAAATGAAAGAGGCTCGCCATGAAACTGCCAACTATGATTGCAACGCTGCTCCTGATCGCAAGCGTTGCGTTGGCAGCAGAAACCATTGCGCCGATTGACACCGAAGCCGCTTACACGCGCGTCATTACACAGCGAGCGGAGAAGATTGTTGCAACGCTGAATCTCGCGGATTCGAATCAACTCGCGCGAGTGCGGGAAATCATTACGCGGCAGTATCGCGATCTTCGAGCGATTCATGATGTTCGTGATGCGCGGATTAAAGCGGCAAAGGAGAAATTTGCGGCGGACAAAACGGCGGCGAACAACGCGGTGCAGGCGATTCGCGATGAAACCAAACCGAGTCTCGACAAGTTACATGGCGAGTACCTGGCGCGATTGGCGGTTGAGTTGTCGCCTGAGCAAATTGAGCAGGTGAAAGATGGGATGACTTACGGGGTAGCGCCGCTGACGTATGGAGTTTATCTGAAAATGTATCCGGAACTGACCGATGAGCAGAAGGCGCACATCA
Source organism: uncultured Verrucomicrobiota bacterium (assembly GCA_937894935.1). GTDB lineage: Bacteria > Verrucomicrobiota > Verrucomicrobiia > Limisphaerales > JADLHS01 > JADLHS01. The sequence goes on along the minus strand of CALAYC010000270.1, from coordinate 1,858 downwards.
AAGCGTTGCTCATCGAGGCGCGGGAGTTGGCAATGGATGGCAGCACGTCGGATGAAAAGCACGCGATTTTCGGGAAGTACAAAGGAAAGATTAACAACTACCTGTCCAGAGCAGGTTACGATGCCAAAAAGGGCGAACAAAACCTGAAGCGCGTGGGATCGCCAGCTTCCAACTCCTCAACCAAATGAAATCAATCCTCACCACCCTGCGTGTCGTCGTGCTGTCTGCCTGTGTCGGTTTCGCAATCCAAACCGCGCCCGCACAATATCCAAAAGTTCCCGGCGACATTGCGCGAGAAGCGAATCGTCGCAAAGCCGAAGCCGATAAACGATCCGACGAAGCATTCGCAAAAGCACTTCCTGCGATTCAGGAATGGGCGACCAAAGGTCGGCCGTATCAACCAGGCGCGGCCAAGCCTGAGGATCTGATTCAGGCGAAGATTCCTGCATTTCCTGGTGCGTGGGGTGGTGGCATGTATTCGTTTGGCGGTCGCGGTGGGCGGGTTTTTGTGGTTACGAATCTCAACGACAGCGGGCCGGGAAGTTTTCGCGAAGCATGTGAAGCGGGCGGCCCGCGCATCGTGGTTTTTAATGTCGCGGGCATCATTAAGTTGAAGGAGCGCATTCGCATTCGCGCGCCGTACATCACGATTGCCGGAAATACTGCGCCTGGTGATGGCGTGTGTATTGCGGGTGATACAGTGGAACTTGAAACGCACGATGTTGTTATTCGGCACATGCGTTTTCGTCGTGGTGAAACGTGGGTGGGCGACCGGAATGATTCCATCGGCGGCAATCCCATTGGCAACATCATGATTGATCACGTATCCGCGAGTTGGGGCTTGGACGAAAACATGAGCATGTACCGGCACATGTACGATCATGACAACAACGACGCTACGCCATCGTTGAAGCTGCCCACGGTGAACATCACGATTCAGCATTCCATTTTCAGCGAATGTTTGAATCCGTATCACCATTCGTTCGGCAGCACGATTGGCGGATTGAACAGCACGTTTCATCATAACCTTTGGGCGAATAACGCGGGGCGCAATCCGAGTGTCGGGATGATTGGCGATTTCACGTTCGTGAATAATGTGTTGTTCAACTGGGTGCATCGCACGGTGGATGGAGGTGATCACCGGAGTTACTTCAGTATCATCAACAATTATTTCAAACCCGGTCCGGCCACGCCGAAAGACGCGCCGATTTCGTATCGATTGTTGAAACCGGAATCGGAACGCAGCAAGACGGTGTTCGATAATTTCGGGAAAGCGTTTGTGAATGGAAATATCGTCGAGGGAAATGAACGTGTGACGAAGGATAATTGGGACGGCGGTGTGCAACCGGGTACACGCGCGCCAGTGGCGGAAGTATTGCCGAAGATTCGCACGAATGCGCCGTTTCCGCACGCGCCATTGCCGATCCAATCTGCTGCCGAAGCTTATGAAACCGTGTTGGCGAATGTAGGGGCGACGTTGCCGCGACGCGATGCAGTGGACGAACGAATCATTAAGAACGTGCGAACCGGAAAAGTGAATGTGCCTGTGCCGGCGGATATTGAATCGCAACTGGGCGGGGTGGGTTATTCCAAAGAGACGATCAGCAAGATCATCGAATTGATTCCGGTGGGAATCATTACGCATCCGTCGCAGGTGGGCGGTTATCCGGAATACAAAGGCACGCCATACAAAGATTCCGATGGCGATGGAATGCCGGATGAGTGGGAGAAAAAGTATGGCCTGAATCCGAATGATCCATCGGATGCCGCTGACGATCTGAATGGCGACGGCTACACCAACATCGAAGATTTTATCAATGGCCTGAATCCGAACGCCGAGCGATTGGATTGGACGGAT
>CALAYC010000269.1 GCA_937894935.1 uncultured Verrucomicrobiota bacterium | reverse complement strand
AAGACGGCGGTGCTTGCGCACGGCCACCATTCGCCGCACGCCGCAAGGTGGCCGCCACGCCAGTGGCCCATCCCGGCGCGCAATACCGCGATAACGCGTTGAGCAAGGCGCGCTTTGAAGACGTCCGCAAATACGCCGCCGAACAAGGTGTGAGCGAAGAAGAGGCGCTGAAGAAAGGCATGGAAGAAAAGTCGAAGGAGTTCGTGGAAAAAGGCGCGGAGGTTTACGGGAAGGTGTGATTCTGGTAATCACCATTCATGGCCATCAATCCGCCATCCGATAATCTGCCGCTTGCTGAGGTTTTACGCGCGGCGAATGAATTGGTCGCCGCGAAGTTGATTGAAGACTGGGCGCTCGGCGGGGCACTCGCGGCAATTTACTACGTCGAGCCGTTCACCACCTACGACGCGGACATTTTCTTCATTCCGAAGGACAAGGGACTGACCGCTGGCATGCCGGCAATCTACGCGCACCTGCAATCGCAAGGCTGGCAGGTCGAGCGCGAGCATATGCTGGTGCGCGGATTCCCTGTGCAGTTTCTGGCCGCCCACGGATTGACCGAGGAAGCCGTTCGCGAGGCGGAGCGGATTGATTACGAAGGCGTGCCCGCTAAAGTGTTTCGCGCCGAACACATCGTGGCGATTGCCGCCAGTGTCGGGCGGGCCAAGGACAAGGCCCGCATCGAGCAACTGCTCCAGCAGGCCGAGCTCGACAAAACGTATTTGGCAGACGTGCTGCAACGGCATAAGCTGAAACTGCCGATGTTATGAAACCGGAGATGCGCCAGAAACTCGCCCGCGAACCCTTTGCGGAAAAGATCCGTAAGGTGGCGCAACTCATCCGGCTGGCAAAAGCATTTCCGCGCCGCCCGCGACTGATCCACGCGCACCCGCACGGCAAATGAACTGCACCGAGGACGTCCGCAAATACGCCGCCGAGCAAGGCATGAGCGAGGAAGAGGCGTTGAAGAAGGGGATGGAAGAAAAGTCGAAGGAGTTTGTGGAAAATGGAGCGGAGATATACGCGAGGGCGTGATCGATTCTGTTTTGGTTCAGTGGCGCGCCGGCAAGTTTGCGGAGAGATCACACAAGCGGAAAGCATATCTCAATGAGCAAGAAATCCGAACAACGTCCTGAACCACACTTCGGGGAGTTATTTCGCCAAAGCCTTGTGCAATGGGGCGGATGGCAAAAGTTAATCACGGGGAGTGCGGAGGTTTTTGTTGAACCTATTTCCGACACGATTCAATCGGTCGCGCAGCACCAAGCGAAAAGCCCTGCGCGCATCGGAACACTCTCTCCGCAAGAGTGGCAGCCTATTGCGACTACCCTTCCGGCATTTCTCAACGCGTATCTTCAACAGGAATTAGATCGAGTGTTAAACGGACCACGGGACTTTTTGACAGTTTTGCGATTGGTTGATGATAACCTGACAGCGCAACTTTTGTTCAGCGTTATAATAGTCGCGCGTGAACTGCATCTCGATGTTGAGGTGAGCTGCAAAAGTCCGTTCGGATCGGAAATCGGTCGGCATGTATGCCGTTTGTCGGACGGACGATGTTTGGCAACCCTTACCATCTTAATCGGCCATGAACACGGCGAAGAACATTTGCCGTTGGTGTTACATATCCACGGTGAAGAGATGGTCTTGGACAAAGACGAAAGCACTCCTCAAAATCCCGTCTGGGTGTCTGTGCCAATAGATCAAAAAGGAGTCATTTATTCTGATGGCTTAGAAAGCGGGAGCTTGACCTTACAGCAGCGCCGTCGCGATGACTTTTTGCGCACCCAAGGATTTAAGCCAATACGATTCTCCAAAGCGCAGCTTGAGCGCGACTTGTTTCGTTGCGCTGGTGATGCTGTGAAATTGATTGCAGGCAAAGATCTGCCGCCTCCGGACCGCTAGCTGGACGCCTAAGATCGCAATTTGAGTATTCGGACCTCTCCGTCAGGATTTGGGAAGCCGAATCCCAACGGGATTCCATCACTCAGCCCAAGGTTGGTGCGCAGCACCTACCCTGGGTAATCGTCCCCAAAAATAATTCCCAACCCCAACGGGGTTGCATCACCCGCGCCCACCAACGCCGCACCATTCAACCCCTTCAGGGTTGTGTTGATTTCGTTTCGTGTTCCCGGGGTAGCTCGTGCCTCGCAACCCCGGGCTGAATGATTTTATCCCGTTGGGATAAACCTAATTCGGTTCACTCCCTTCAGGGTTGATGATTTTATCGCGCCGTCACCCAGCGTAGGCGCTGCTCGCCCGTGCGGCACGCACCGCCAACGCTGGGCTGAATGATTCAATCCCTTCGGGATTGGTTGGGACGCGCTTGTTCTCCGGTCGTTCATTAGAGTTCCACACGCCAATCGAATTCATTTCGATTCAATGCATCGCCGCGCTCGCGCACCGGGACGGCGTGCGACACCGGGAATCCCAACGGGATTCCATCATTCAGCCCAGGGTTGCTCGGCACGAGCTACCCTGGGAAATCTTCCAAACCAATTTCATCAACCCTGAAAGGGTTGAATCAAATCGGCGTTCATGCATTATCGCGCGCATGGCACAATCGCTCGGGAAAATCCTCGTTCATACTGTCTTCTCCACAAAGGATCGTCGGCCATTTCTGCGCGACAAATCGTTGCGCGACGAAATGCATCGTTACCTTGGCGGCATCCTGACGAATCTCGAATGCCAACCCATCATCGTAGGTGGCGTGGAAGATCGTGTTCATCTCCTTTGCGCATTGTCTCGCACGTGCGAGGCGGCAGAGATGGTCAAGGAAGTTAAACGCGGTTCGTCATTGTGGCTGAAATGCAAATCGCACGACCTCGCGGATTTCTCATGGCAGAGCGGATACGGCATTTTCTCCATTGGCTTTTCCCAAATCAAAGATGTGCGCGATTACATCGCCGGACAGGAAGAGCATCATCGCAAGGTTTCATTTCAAGATGAGTTCCGCCGATTGTTGCAACGATACGAAATCGAATTCGATGAACGGTATGTGTGGGATTGATTCAACCCTTTCAGGGTT
>CALAYC010000268.1 GCA_937894935.1 uncultured Verrucomicrobiota bacterium | reverse complement strand
AACCATCACCGCGGTGGTGACCGCGACGTTTGCTTTGAAATGAACTGTGGAAACCCGAGATTTGGAATTTGTGCTGACGGCATGCGCGGGGGAACTCGTGCAAGGAGAACGCGCGACGACATTCGCGCGAGTGACGACGGATTCACGGCAGGCACAGCCGGGTGATTTATTTATCGCGTTAACGGGAGAACGATTTGACGGGCATGACTTCGTTTTGGAAGTCATCCGGAAAGGTGTGGTGGCAGTTATGATTGAACGGGGGAGAACGATTGAGCCGCGACCGGAATGCGCGGTGATTGAAGTGGCGAACACGCGTCAGGCGTACGGCGCGTTGGGGGCGCTGTATCGGAAACAGTTTTCGTTGCCGGTGATTGCCGTGGGCGGTTCGAACGGCAAAACGAGCACGAAGGAATTGATCGCGGCGGTGCTGCGTCAAAAGCTGAATCCGCTCTGGAGCGAAGCGAGTTTCAATAATGACGTTGGCGTGCCGGCGACGTTGCTGCGATTGGAACGAGCGCATCAGGCAGCGGTGTTTGAAGTGGGGACGAATCATCCCGGTGAACTGGCGGCATTGGTGAAACTCGTGCAACCGCAGTATGGCGTGATTACGAATATCGGTCGCGAACATTTGGAATTTTTTGGTGATCTCGACGGTGTAGCGCGTGAAGAGGGCGCGCTGGCGGAAGCGTTGCCGGCGGATGGAAAACTGTTTTTGAACGGCGACAACGAGTGGAGCGATGCAATTGCCAAACGCACGAAAGCAACCGTGGTGCGCGTGGGTAGTGGTGCGAATTGCGACTGGCGAATGCGCAACGTGAAGATGGATAAGAACGGTTCGACGTTCACCGTGGACGCGCGCCAGAAAGAATTCAGTGGGTCGTATCGCATCGGTTTGCTGGGGCGACATCAGGTGGGAAATGCGTTGTTCGCCATTGCGCTCGGCGCGGAGCTGGGTTTGCGGCGTGACGAAATTAAACGCGGGTTGGCATCGTGCGAACCGGCGAAGATGCGATTGCAACTTTACGAAGCGGCGGGCGTGCGAGTGTTGGACGATGCGTATAACGCGAACGCCGATTCGATGGTGGCGGCGTTAGAAGTGTTGCGCGAGCTGCCGTGCAAAGGTCGGCGCGTGGCGGTGCTGGGCGATATGGCGGAACTGGGATCGCACACCGAAGCCGCACATGCGGAGGTTGGACGACGCGCCGTCGAGTTGGGGGTGGAGCAATTGATTGCCGTGGGCAAAAACGCCGGAACGATGGCGCAAGCGGCGCGGAGCGCGGGGTTGAGTCGCGTGATTGAACTGGCGGATGCGGAAGCAGCGGCGGCGGCGATTAAATCATTTTTGAAACCGGGCGACACGGTGTTGTTGAAGGCCTCACGGTCGGCGCGATTGGAGCGGATCGCGCAAGCATTAAAAGCGGGCGAAGCAAGGCGAAACTGAAATCGTGCTTTTCATTGAGTGCGGCCTCGGTCCCGGATTTGAAGACGAGAGCGGCATAGCGGAGGAGGACGATTGAAAGACGTGAATGTTATTCTATCTCAGTCAGGCGATTTTGGGATGGTCGGAGGGAACCGAGTGGGCGGCGTATGTTTCGTCGCTGCGCCTGTTTCGTTACATCACATTTCGCGCGGCGGGGGCGGCGGTAACCGCGTTTTTGTTGAGTCTGTGGCTCGGGCCGAAAGTGATTGCGTGGTTGAAACGCCTGAAGTTCGGTCAGGAATACAAGGATTTGGCGGACCAGGCGGGAAAGTTCGAGACGCGTGTGCTCAGCAAAAAAGGTACGCCGACGATGGGTGGAATTCTCATCGTGCTCGTGCTGAATATCACGGTGATTTTGTGGGCGCAGATGAATGCGCTGGTCGAGTTGACGCTGTTGGCGGTGCTGGTGTTTACCGGCCTGGGATTTTACGACGATTACGCGAAGATTATCAAACAGCAGGGCGGCGGCGCACCGCCGCATGTGAAGTTGTGGGTGCAGTTCGCAGTGGCGATTTTTGTGGCGGTGTATTTGTGGCAGATGCCGATGGTGAGTTGGCTGCGGTTGCCCGATGCCGTTACGCCGGTGCTGAAGAACAATCTGGTTACGACGTTGATTCTGCCGTTTTACAAGTATCCGATTCAATGCGGCGCGGTGATCGGTTTGATTGTGGTGATACTGACGATTGTCGGCAGTTCGAACGCGGTGAATCTGACGGACGGTCTGGACGGATTGGCGATCGGTTGCACGGTCATTACGTCGATCGTGTTTCTCGTGATGACGTATCTGGCGAGCAATGCGAATTACGCGACGTATCTGCAAATCCCGTACGTGCATGGCGCGGGCGAACTGACGGTGTTTTGTGCGGCGATGATTGGCGCGGGGCTCGGATTTTTGTGGTTCAACTGTCATCCGGCGCAGGTGTTCATGGGCGACACGGGGTCGCTCGCGTTGGGTGGCGGGTTGGGATTGATTGCGATTTTGATTCATCAGCCGTTTGTATTGGTGATTGCGGGTGGCGTGTTCGTGATGGAAGCGGGATCGGTGATTATTCAGAAAACCTGGTTTAAGTACACGCGCAAACGGTTTGGTGAAGGGCGAAGATTTTTTCTGATGGCGCCCATTCATCATCACTTCGAGAAGAAGGGATGGTATGAATCGCAGGTGGTAACGCGCTTTTACATTTTGTGCGTGCTGTTTGCGGTGGTGGCGTTGAGCACGTTGAAAGTGCGATGAGTTGTCGGGTGTCAGGCGCGCGGGAAGTGGATTGAAGTTGGGAAATTTTGCGCCTGATGGGGATGAGAGACGCGAAGTGCGAATAGCGGTGAACAGGTGTGAGTAAAAAACCGTATTCCTCCTTGCGGCGGGTGCGGTTCGTTGTTACAAAAATCGTCGAAGCGGAGTCGTATTTAGGATGTGAGTATGCATGGGTGTAAGTGATTCCGCAGTTTCCCTGCTTCGACTGATTTTTCGCGACAACCAGATTGGACGCGAAAGCTATTGAAGTCAGTTGAAATCAATTAGTTGTGGTGTAATGGCGGCTCACCCCAACATACGTGGCAGAATCGGGCCAGGTGTGAAATTTGAAAAATGGAAAGCAGATGTCGCCAGGAAACAGATTTGCTGCCGGTTCTTTTGAGGAAAGGACCCGCAACAGGAATTAAAAACAAAACCCTCAATGAAAGGACGCGATACGCGCCAAAACCATGAACAGTCCCAGTCCGTTAGTGCCTCAAGGCTCCAATCTGGAGCAACAGAATAAAGCCCGCTCCAGCTTGAAGGTGAAAATTTTCTGCGCGCTCGGCGTCAACGTCGCCGTGTTGTTGGTGTTGTTGATGCAGGGTTGCAAACGCGAGCAACCGACCGCCGACAATTATAGTACTGATCTGCCGCCGGTGTACGATGAGTCCAATCAACCGCCGGTGTTCACGGATTACACTCCGCCCACTGTCCCGGACACAAATTACGCGACAACGCCCGATCCGTACGCGTATCCGACTCCGGGTGCGGTCACCGGTGGCGTCACGCCGACGCCGGATCCGTATGTCGTAACACCGCCGCCGCCGACTACTCCTGTTGTTCCGGAAACCGGCATGACGGAATACACGATTCAAAAAGGTGACACCTATTCTTCCATTGCGCCGAAATTCAAGGTGACTGTGGCGGCGTTGCAGGCGGCGAATCCTTCGGTGGACCCGGCGCGGTTGCAGATCGGGAAGAAGATTATGATTCCGCCGCCGACGGTTTCGAGCACGTCGAGCAGTTCGACGGTAAGCACGGCGCCGGGCGAAACGATTTACGTTGTGAAATCCGGTGACACGCTCAGCAAGATTGCGAGTCAGTATCGGACGACCGTTGCTGCGATTAAAGCGGCGAACGGATTACAGACCGATCGCATCAAGGTGGGTGACAAGCTGAAGATTCCGGCGCGTTGATCGTGATTCTAAGGTCGCCGCATCCGGTGTAGCGGCGGCTTGAGATGTTTGATGAAGACTGCCGTCACTACGCTCGCATGTTGTGTGGCTGCCCTGCTGACGTTGGGGCTCGTCATGCTGTACAGCGCGAGCATGGCCATGCCGGATAAGTCGCAGGTGGTGAAGGGCGCGCAATTGTTGATTACGCAATTGATGTGGTGCGGCCTGGGACTCACTGCTTGTGTGGTGGCGGCGGGCATGGATTATCGGCTGTTGCGAAAACTGGCGTGGCCCATCTTCATCGTAGCGTTGGTGATGCTGACATTGGTCTTGGTGCCGGGAATCGGGCATCGGATTAATGGCGCGAGTCGCTGGTTCAAATTCAGCGGGGTGAGTTTTCAACCTTCGGAATTCGGCAAGATTGCGCTGATCATCATTCTGGCGTGGTATTGTGAGCGTTACCAGCGGCAGATGTCCGGCTGGAAATATGGGGTGGTTATTCCAGGTGGTTTGATTGCGTTGATACTGGGATTGATCTTCGTCGAGCCGGATCGCGGCACGACGATTCTGTTGGCTGCGGTGAGCGGCGCGATGCTGGTGCTGGCGGGGGTGAAATGGCGATACATCATCCCGCCGATTGTGCTTGGAATTGGCGCGGTGGCGTTATCGATCTGGTACGACCCGATGCGGATGAAGCGGATTTTCAGTTGGTTATATCTTGAGGAAAACAAAGACGGCGTCGGTTATCAGGCGTATCAAGCCATGCTCGCGTTGGGCTCAGGAGGATGGTTTGGGCTTGGGCTGGGTAATAGCCGGCAGAAACTGGGTTTTGTTCCGGAGCATCACACGGATTTTATCTTGTCGATCATCGGCGAGGAGTTGGGATTGATCGCGACGCTTGGCGTGGTGCTGGGCTTTGTGCTGATTGTCATCTGTGGCGTTTACATTGCGCTGCACGCGCGGGACGTATTCGGGATGATGCTCGCGTCGGGTATCACATTGCTGATCGGTCTGCAGGCGTTCATCAACATCGGCGTGGTGACGAGCGCGCTGCCGAATAAGGGACTCGCGTTGCCGTTTATCAGTTATGGTGGATCGAATCTGCTGGCGATGCTGAGTTGCGTGGGACTGTTGTTCAGTGTTGCGCGGCAAGGTCGTGCGACTGAACTCAAGCCTGCGAATCCATTCGCCGCCGCAGAATTTCCTCAGGCTCAAACCACATGATGCGTGCGAGCGAAACTCCAGCCCACGTCGCAATTGCCTGCGGCGGCACGGGCGGTCATCTCTTTCCGGGACTCGCTGTCGCGGAACAACTGCGTGCCCGCGGTGCGGTGGTGAGCGTTTTGATTTCGCCGAAGGAAGTGGATCAGGAAGCGGTGAAATCTGCATCAGGCGTGCAGGTGTTCACGCTGCCGGCGGCGGCGTTGCAACGCGGAAGTCGGCTTGCGTTCGTGCGAGGATTTTTTCAGTCGTGGCGCGCATCGCGGACGTTGTTCAAGCGCATTCGTCCGGCGGCAGTTTTGGCCATGGGTGGATTTACCGCAGCACCGCCGGTGTTGGCGGGAAAAAGTCTTCGCGCGAAAACGTTTTTGCACGAATCGAACACGATTCCCGGTCGCGCCAATCGTTGGTTGGCTCGATGGGTAAATGAAGCGTTCGTCGGTTTTCCGCAGGCGAAAGAGCGTTTGGCGGCTCGAGTTGTAACGGTGACGGGAACACCGGTGCGCGCAGGTTTCAAATCGGGCGACGTGGCGGCGAGTCGCGTTGCGTTGGGGCTTGATCCGTTGCGACCGGTGGTGTTGGTCATGGGCGGCAGCCAGGGCGCGAGCGGCGTTAATGAGATGATTGCGAAAGCGCTGCCGTTGCTGGCGCGTTACGCGCTTCAATGGCAATGGCTGCATCTGACCGGACCGAATGACGTTGCGAAAATGCAACAGGCGTATGCAGCGCACGGCATGAACGCGGTAGTGCGACCGTTCCTCGTTGAAATGGAACTTGCGTTGAACGCGGCGAGCGTAGCGGTAAGTCGGTCGGGCGCGTCGTCGCTGGCAGAAATTGCGGCGCTGCGATTGCCGGCGTTGCTCGTGCCGTATCCGACAGCGGCGGACAATCATCAATGGCACAACGCCCGCGCGTTTGAAGAAACCGGTGCAGCGCTGTTGTTGGAACAGCGAAAAGCCACGCCGGAAAAAGTTTCGCAGGCGTTGCGTGAATTGATGGAAGGCGTTGAGGAACGAAAGCGCATGAAAGCGGCGCTCGCGCAATGGCATGCGCCACAGGCAGCGCTGACGATTGCGGAGAAAATTTTGCAGAACGTTTCGGCGTCAGCGCGCGTGTCCGAGGCAAGCGCCCGGACTGAAATGCGAGAGACATCGGAACCGAATCGTGCGGCGTTGGAAAGCGCACCCGTCGCATGAGTGCGCATTTGACCATTATGGAATCGCCGATTCAGAACGTGCTCGCGCTGGAATTGCGGCAGCGGGTTTCGGAGGCGACTGCTGTGCGCGTCAACGAACCGTTGGCGAAGCGAACGACTTTGCGGGTCGGCGGTCCGGCGGATGTGTTTGTTGAACCGGCAAGTGAAGCGGATTTGGCGGCGGCGTTGCGGTTGTGCCGGGAGCGCGACGAGAGATTTTTTGTGTTAGGGCGCGGATCGAATCTGTTGATTCGCGATGGCGGGATTCGCGGCGTAGTGATTTCGCTGGCGCATCCTCACTTCAGCGCGGTGGTGATTGATGGAGAAAGAATTCGTTGCGGAGCAGGCGCGAAGTTGAAGGTGCTGGCAGTGGAAGCGAAACGCGCGGGGTTGACCGGCGTGGAATTTCTGGAAGGGATTCCCGGCAGTGTTGGCGGTGCGTTGCGCATGAATGCCGGAGCGATGGGCGGTGAAACGTTTCAGGCGGTTGAATCGGTTCGGGTAATGGATTACGCGGGGAACGCTCGCGACGTCGCGGTGACGGAGATTCAGGTTGAGTATCGTTGCTGTGCGTTGTTGAAGAATCACATCGCGTTGGGCGCGGTTTTCAAATGCACGAGTGCCGCGCCGGAAGAAATCGCGCAGCGCATGAACGGATTCAGCAATAAGCGCTGGGATTCGCAACCGGCGGCGCCAAGTGCCGGTTGTTGTTTCAAGAATCCGCCGACGGTTCCGGCAGGGAAGTTGATTGATGAACTCGGATTAAAGGGTACGAGAATTGGCGGCGCGATGGTGTCACTCGAACACGGAAATTTTATTACGAACGATGGTTCGGCGACGGCGCGCGACGTTCTGGATCTGATTGCGCTCATCAAAGCGGAAGCGAAGGCGCAGCGCGGCATCGAGTTGCAGACGGAAGTGGAAATCGTCGGAGAAGATTGATTTTGTCGTTCCACGTCGTGCTCCGCTTCGAACCTGAAGTGGTGAGGACGAGGACGAATACGAAGATGACAGCAAAATTGAATATCACGGTAATGCTCGGTGGTCCGAGTGCGGAGCGGGAAGTTTCATTGCGCTCCGGAGCGTCGGTGGCGTCGGCGCTGCGTTCACTCGGGCATGAAGTCCACGAGTTGGATCCGAAGGAGAGTGGCTGGCAGTTGCCGAGCGGAACGGACGTGGTTTTTCTGGCGTTGCACGGGACGTATGGCGAAGACGGAACGGTGCAGGCGGAGCTGGAAAAACTGGGTGTGCCGTTCACCGGCTGTGATTCCGAGGCGAGTCGGATCGGTTTTGATAAAGCGCTGACGAAGCAAAAATGTGTCGCTGCAAATGTTCCGACGGCGCGCTCGCTGGTTGTGGATTCTGCAAAAAAAACGTGGCCGATGGGTTGGAATCCGCCGCTCGTTCTCAAACCGGTGCGGCAGGGATCGAGCGTTGGATTGCAATTTGTGGAGCGCGTGGAGGAATGGCCGGCGGCGTTGGCGGAAGCGTTGCGACACGATTCGCAGGTGTTGGTCGAAGAGAAAATCATCGGTCGTGAAACGACGGTTGGCATCCTTGGCGAAGATCCGCTGCCGGTGGTTGAAGTGCGACCCAAGACCGGCGTTTTCGATTATCGCAATAAGTATAGCGTCGGCACGACGGATTATTTTTGTCCTGCGCCGTTTGATGATGCGACGACGAAGCGCATTCAGGCGGCGGCGCTCGCAGCGTTTAAAGCAATTGGCGGTCGCGATTACGCGCGCGTGGATGTGATGGTGCGCGCGAACGGCGATCCGGTGGTGTTGGAAGTCAACACGCTGCCCGGAATGACGGAGACGAGTCTGTTGCCCAAAGCGGCAGCAGCAGCGGGAATCGGTTACCCGGAATTATGTCAGCGCATGGTGGAACTGGCGCTGCAACGAAAGACGAAGAACTAGAAGTCAGTTGAAAGATGTAGCGATCAGATATCGCCGCTTTTTAAAACTGAAATGGCTTTTGAATTAATCAGATGTGGTGGCAACGCAAAAAAGGTAATCGGCGATTGAAGCGGACGCACGTGCTGGACGTGAAGCTCCGGTCGGATCAGGTGCGCAAGGCGCGGATGCGCGTGACAGCGCTGGCGCTCGGGGCGTTGTTCGGCACCGTGCTTGGAGTGTACGGTCTGTGGCTCGGCGGCCAATGGCTGTTGAACCAGATGGTTTATCAGAATCCCGCATTCGCAATTCGTGAGATCGAAACGACGACCGATGGAGTGATTGCGCCGGATCAATTGCGCCGTTGGGCGAATGTGCGGCCCGGTCAGAATCTGCTCGCGTTGGATCTCGCGCGGGTGAAGCGCAATCTGGAAATGGTGCCGGTGATTGAGAGTGTCGCAATTGAACGCGTGTTGCCGCGGACATTGCGAATTCGTGTGACGGAGCGCGAGCCGGTGTTGCAGGTGGCGATTCTGGTGACGAATGCGCAGCGCACACTGGAGAATCGTATTTTTCATCTCGACGGCAATGGCGTGGTGATGTTGCCGCTCAATCCGAGTCAACGCACGCAACCGCTCGGGCCAACTGAGGGTTCGCTGCCGCTGCTGTTGGGCGTGAAACTGAGTGACATCAAGCCTGGACGGCCAGTGGAAAGTTCCGGCGTGAAAGCGGCATTGCGGTTGGCGCAGGAATTTGTTTATTCGCCGATGGCCGGGATCGTGGATTTGAAACGTATTGATGCGACCGCGTCGGATGTGTTGGTGGTGACGACAGGGCAGGGCAGTGAAATTACTTTCGGCCTGGAGAATCTGGATCAGCAACTGCGCCGGTGGCGACAGGTGCATGACGAAGGTTTGCGCATGAGAAAGGGGCCGCTCGCTTCGCTGGATTTGTCGGTGGCAAATAATGCGCCGGCGCGGTGGTTCGACGCTTCGGTCGTGCCGCCTTCACCCCGGCCAGCGCAACCCGTCCGTTACAACAGGAGACGCAATGTTTGATTCCTCTTCCATCATCGTCGGTCTGGAAATCGGCACTTCCAAAGTTTGTGCGGTCGTTGGCGAAGTGAATGACGACGGCGCCTTCAACATCGTCGGCGTGGGGCAATGTCGGTCGCGCGGCGTGCGCAAGGGTGAAATCATTGATGCTCGCACGGCGGAGGAAGATGTGCGGCATGCGATTGTCGAAGCCGAACAGATGGCGGATGTGGAGATTCGCAGTGTTTATCTCGGTGTAACGGGGGGGCATATCCGAGGCTTCAACAATCGCGGGATGCATCCAGTGGTTTCGGCAGATCGCGAAATTACCGAGGAGGACGTGCTCGACGTCGTCAAAAATGCCAAGGCAATCAATCTGCCGCAGGATCACACGGTTTTGCATGCGGTGCGGCAGCACTTTTTTGTGGATGGTCAGGATGGCGTGAAAGATCCCGTCGGAATGTTGGGGGCGCGACTCGAAGTGGACGTGCATGTGGTGCACGGCCATTTGAATCGTTTGCAAAATGCGATTCGCGTCGTGAAGGGCATGCAGTTGGAAGTGGAAGAAGTCGTGTTCAACGGATTGGCAGCATCGCTGTCGGTGTTGACCCCGGCGCAAAAAGAGTTGGGCGCGTTGGTGATTGATCTAGGTGCGGGTACGACGAATTACGTGGTTTATTCCGGCGGCGTCATCAAACACACCGGCGTGTTGGCGGTGGGCGGCGATCACGTCACCAACGATCTCGCGTTCGGATTGAAAGTGCCGCAAGGCCGCGCGGAACAACTCAAGCTTGAGCACGGTCACGCGTTCATGGATGAGACGGTGGCGGGTAAAAAGATGAGTCTCAAAGGTGAGCTTGGTCTGCCGTTGAACACGATCAATCTCGGTCATCTCCGTCGCATCATGGCGTTGCGCCTGGAAGAAATTTTTCAACTTATCGCGCAGGATCTGGAGCATACGGACTTGTTGGAATATTTGCGCGCGGGAGTTTTTCTGGTCGGCGGCGGTTCACGCATTCCGGAGATTGCACGCTTGGCCGAGCAGACGTTGCAAATGCCGGTGACGATCGGCAAAACGACGTGTGTGAGCGGATTGAAATCAGCGCTCGATCAACCGGAGTTCGCGACGGCAATCGGACTGGTGAGATTCGGGTCGCTGAAACATCGGCGGCAGGAGAAGTCGTCACTGGTGAAAAATATCAAACACGTTTTTGGCCGCCTGTTGCCACGCTGATTTCCTGTCATGAACGCTGAAACTCCATCAACTCCGCCGGAGACAACCGGAAATAAACTGCGGGTGAAAATCATCGGCGTCGGTACTGCCGGCACGATCATGGTGGACCAATTGAATCGCGAAGAATTTGCCGCGGCGAGTTTCGCGTTTGTGAATACGGACGCCACTGCGCCGAGCGGACCGACGAAACATCTCCTGCTCGAAACGGCGCCAGTGCGCGGTTTGGGAACGGGTGGTGATCCGGAACGCGGTCGGCGCCTGGCGGAAGAGAATTTCAGCGCACTCAAATTCATCTGCGCAGAAGCGGATGTGATTTTTCTCGTGAGTGGTCTGGGTGGCGGTGCGGGGTCGGGCGTGATGCCGGTAATCGCGCGCGCGGCACGTGAGACCGGCGCGCTGGTGATGGCGTTCGTCACGTTGCCGTTTGATTGCGAAGGAAATCGTCGGCAACAACAGGCACGGCTCGCGTTGGAAGATCTTCAGGAAGCCAGCGATGGTGTGTTGTGTCTCCCGAATCAGAAAGCGATTTCGCTGCTCGCGGCGAATTGCAGTTTCAGCGATGCGTTTCGCACGACGACGCGGTTGTTGACCGAAGGATTGCGCGGCATCTGGCGACTGCTGATGTACCGCGGTTTGTTGGAGATTCCGTTTGCCGATCTTCGCGCGGTGTTACGCGAGCGGCAGCGTGAATGTGCTTTTGCCACCTTGGAAGCCAGCGGTCTGGATCGGGCGCGCGATATTTTGGCGGCGTTGCCATTGCATCCGTTGCTCGAAGGCGGACGGGCGTTGGAGGAAGCGGCGACGGTGTTGGTCAGTTTGTGCGGCGGCGCAAATCTGACGATGGCCGAAGTGAATCAGGTGATGCAGGACGTGAACGGTCGTTGTGCGCGAGCGCGAGTGATTGTGGGCGCGGCGCAGGACGAACAATTTGGCGATCGTTTGGCCCTCACCATCATCGCTGCGAAGCCGGGTCGCGATGAACAGTTGAAGGGAGATCGGAAGAGCGTCGTGTAGGGAA